>NZ_CP043320.1:2573892-2895629 GCF_008807395.1 Pseudomonas sp. C27(2019) | reverse complement strand
CCAACATCTTTGGGTCACTACAGCTGATCGCATTGATGAGCGTGAAACACTCCAGACGGCTATCTTAATTGCTGCTGCCCTGCCCGTGGCATTTGCTTTGTTTGGCAGTCTGCTGCTGATTTGGTTTGGTATTGGTCGCGGCTTATCACCACTGCAACGTTTACGCGAGTTGTTAGCGCAGCGCGATGCTGAGGATCTGCAGCCGGTGCATGTGCAGGATTTACCTAAAGACTTACAACCTTTGGTGGCAACTTTGAATCAATTGTTTGCGCGTATTTGTGCTGCTTTAGAGCGTGAGCGACGCTTTACCAATGATGCAGCGCATGAGTTACGCACACCCTTAACGGCAATTAAAACGCATTTACAAGTTGCGCAAATGAGTTCCGGTGATTGTGCACAGCATGCCTTGCAACAAGCAGAAACGGCCGTAGATCGCATGCATAATGGTTTGGAGCAACTTTTGTTGCTAGCGCGGGTTGAGAGCACGCAAGATTTTGATAAGGATGGACAGGTCAGCGCGCAGACATTAGCGCGGCACGCCCTTGCTGATTTAATTGGTGTACCAGGCTATCAACGTATTGATGTGATCAATGAACTGACTGAGGAAGTATACGTTGCTGTGCCTGAATCCTTAGCGGTGGCTTCATTGCGTAATTTATTGGATAACGCCTTACGCTACAGCCCAGTCGATAGCCGTGTTGAATTGTATATGGCGGTGGATAATCAGCGCCTGTTGTTGCGGGTGCGAGATGCCGGAGCTGGCTTAACAGAGGCGCATATTGAGCAGGCTAAACAGCGTTTTTGGCGTACATCAAGCGCACAGAGTGGCAGCGGTCTTGGTTTGGCGATTGTACAGGCAGTGACTGAACGTTACGGTGGTGAACTGCATTTACAGGCAGCGCCTACTGGTGGTTTGGACGCTGCACTGTATTTACCTCTGAGTCAGAGTTAACGCTGGTTATTGGCTAGCGATAATCTGTTGACGCTCTTGCTGCTTGGCTTTTTTGTAGCTTAATGCTGCCGCTGGTACGGGTGTGATTGTGCCCGTCTCCAGCCACTTTTTCAGACGATTGGCGTCGGCCATATGGGTGTATTTACCAAAGGCATCCAGCACCACAAAGGCGACTGGGCGTTTATTCATTTCTGTACTCATCACCAAACAATGCCCAGCGCTGTTGGTAAAGCCAGTTTTACTGACTTCAATATTCCAGCTGTCTTTACGCACTAAGGCATTGGTGTTCCGAAAACCCAGTGTGTAGTTCGGCTTGCTAAAGGCCACTGTTTTTTCTTCTGTGGTGCTGAACTGACGAATCAGCGGGTATTGTTGTGCAGCTTTAATCAGCAGGACTAAGTCATGGGCGCTGGATACATTATGTTCAGACAGGCCGGTCGGCTCTACAAAGCGAGTGTTGAGCATGCCCAGCGCTTGCGCTTTAGCGTTCATAGCCTGAATAAACGCAGAGTGTCCACCAGGGTAGTGATGCGCCAAGGTAGCGGCAGCACGATTTTCAGATGACATTAAAGTGATCAGCAGTATGTCTTTGCGGTTGAGCTGGCTACCAAGACGCACCCTAGAAAAAACACCTTGCATTTCTGTCGTATCTTTAATGACGATAGGCAGTTTTTCGTCTAAAGATTGCTTTGCATCAATAGCCACTATCGCGGTCATTAGCTTAGTGACAGAGGCAATCGGGGCGACAAAATCTGGGTTACTAGAATAGAGAATTTGATTGGTTTTTAAATCGACCAGTAGTGCGCTACCAGCGGCAAGTTCTTGCTGCACTTGATTGCTTTTCTGTGGTGTGGCAACTGCATAGAAACTGGCCGAAAAGAGGCCAAGGGCTAGTAAACTTGCTTTGAAAAACAGTTTTATTTTCACGGAAATTACTCAACAGGGAGATAGCCTGTGTTAGGCAGGCATGGTGCATTCCTTGCGTTTAGATATATATGAAAACGCATAATGACACAAAAACTACGCTGCCCCTACTGGTTGGCAGGTTTTATTATTGCTAAATATGGCGGCATGCTTTTATAAGCAGCTGTGAGGCTTATACAGGCTGGATTGTTGATTCATTTGTTGTTTAAAGTGCTAGCGCTGTATCGATTGCAGGATACAGCGCTAGCTCGGTGCTTAGAAGTCTAAGTTTGAGGCTGCTAAAGCATTTTCTTCAATAAACGCACGACGCGGTTCAACATGGTCGCCCATTAAGGTGTTGAAGATTTGATCCGCAGCAATTGCATCGTCAATGGTGACCTGCAGCATACGGCGCTGGCTTGGATCCATGGTGGTTTCCCACAGTTGCTCTGGGTTCATCTCACCAAGACCTTTATAGCGTTGTACGCTTAAACGGCGGCTGCCTTCAGCCATTAGCCAGTCCAGTGCTTCCTTGAAGGTGCTGACGGCTTGCTTGCGCTCTCCACGCATCACATAAGCATCATCTTCCAGTAATTCATCGAGCTGAGCGCCCAGTGCGGTTACTGTGCGGTAATCGTTACTGGAGTAGAAATCATGATTAAACAAAATGTGGTTGGTTAAACCATGTGCTTTAATCTGAATTTCTGGCAGCCAGTAATTCCTTTCGCTGTCATGACGCAAGTTAACCGTATAAATCTCACCTGACTTTTCAACGTTATCCATGCGCGCTTGCAACGCATCAAGCCATGCCTGCATTGCTGCTTTGTCGGTTAATTGCTCAGGTTCTACACGTGGCAAGTACAAGAAATGCTCAGTGATTTCTTTAGGGTACAGGCGTGACAATCTCTTCAGCGTTTTTAACACTGAGCGGTATTCATTGACCAGCTCTTCTAGTGCAGCTCCCGACAAGCCTGGTGCATTTGCGTTAACGTGCAAGCTTGCGTCTTCTAGTGCGGCATTGGTGAGGTATTCATCCATTGCATCATCATCTTTCAGGTACTGCTCTTGCTTACCGCGTTTGACTTTATACAGTGGGGGTTGCGCGATATATATATAGCCACGCTCCACCAGTTCAGGTAACTGGCGGAAGAAGAAGGTTAGTAACAATGTGCGAATATGTGAGCCATCCACGTCAGCATCCGTCATGATGATGATGTTGTGATAGCGCAACTTATCGATATTGTACTCATCGCGACCAATACCACAGCCGAGTGCCGTGATCAGCGTGCCGACTTCTTGCGATGAAATCATCCGGTCGAAGCGTGCTTTTTCTACGTTAAGAATCTTACCTTTCAAGGGTAAAATCGCTTGGGTCTTACGGTTACGTCCCTGCTTGGCAGAGCCGCCAGCAGAGTCCCCTTCGACAATGTAGAGTTCGGATAGCGCAGGATCTTTTTCTTGGCAATCAGCGAGCTTACCTGGTAGTCCGGCAATATCTAAGGCACCTTTACGCCGGGTCATTTCACGCGCTTTACGTGCTGCTTCACGGGCGCGTGCGGCATCGATCATTTTTGCAACAATGGCTTTAGCTTCTGCTGGATTCTCTAGTAAGTAATCGGCTAAGTACTTGCCCATCTCTTGCTCAACAGCCGTTTTCACTTCTGATGAAACCAGTTTTTCTTTGGTTTGCGAGCTGAATTTTGGGTCAGGTACCTTTACCGAGATAATCGCGGTTAGGCCTTCACGGGCATCGTCACCGGTGGTATTAACCTTGTCTTTTCTACCGATGCCTTCAGCTTCTATATAATTGTTGAGGTGGCGTGTAAGTGCTGTACGGAAACCCACTAAGTGTGTACCACCATCACGTTGCGGAATGTTATTGGTGTAGCACTGCACGTTCTCATTAAAGCCATCATTCCACTGCATTGCCACTTCCACGCCAATGCCGTCTTCTTCGCGTTGCATTGAAAAATGGAAAACATTGTTAACGGTGGTTTTGTTGGTGTTTAAGTATTCAACAAAGGCTTTTAAGCCCCCTTCGTATTGGAACAACTCTTCTTTGCCCGTGCGTTCATCTTTTAGCTTAATGCCAACACCAGAGTTTAAGAAGGATAGTTCACGCAAACGTTTGGCCAGGATATCCCAGCTAAACTGGATGTTGGCAAAGGTTTCAGGTGATGGTTTAAAGTGGATGCGGGTGCCTGTTTTGTCGGTTTCACCAATGGCTGCCATTGGCGCCTGTGGCACACCGTGCTGATAGGTTTGCTCCCATACCTTGCCCTGACGGCGAATGGTCATGATCAGCTCGCGCGATAATGCGTTGACCACGGAAATACCTACGCCGTGCAGGCCGCCGGATACTTTATAGCTGTTGTCGTCAAATTTACCACCGGCGTGCAATACCGTCATAATAACTTCTGCAGCAGATATTCCTTCTTCTTCGTGAATATCTACAGGAATGCCGCGGCCATTATCTTGGACGGTAATTGATTCGTCGGTATGGATCGTAATGCTGATTTCATCACAGTGCCCTGCTAGGGACTCGTCGATGGAGTTGTCCACGGTTTCAAAAACCATGTGGTGTAGCCCGGTGCCGTCATCAGTATCTCCGATATACATGCCGGGGCGTTTGCGTACTGCATCCAGGCCTTTAAGCACTTTAATACTACTGGAATCGTACGTTTGTTCTTCGCTCATGCGGTCACTCCCGATGGTGTAATTTGGCCTTGTTCCACGTGGAACAAAGAGACTGGTGTGTCCGTTCGCCAGCCTGAATTCATTAAGTTTTTGTCGACGCAGGTGATAAACACCTGGCATTTTAACTCATCTAGCAACTGGCATAAGGCTAGACGATGCTGTTCATCAAGCTCTGAAGGCAGGTCGTCTACAAGGTAGATGCATTCATTGCGTCTGGCCTGAGACAGCAAATAACCTTGCGCTATTCTTAATGCACAAATAACTAGTTTTTGCTGCCCTCTTGATAAAATATCGACAGCATTATGTTTGTTTATACGAACCCTAAGGTCAGCGCGTTGTGGTCCGGCTTGTGTATAGCCTAACGCCCTGTCTCGAAGTATGTTTTTATTGAGCACCTCTTGCAGATCACTGGTCTTATCCCAGCCTCTAAAGTAGCTAAGGGTTAGCCCAGAAAGGTCGAGTAGCTTCGCTAAAGTTTCTTCAAAAACAGGTTTTAGCTTAATAATATAAGCGCGCCGCAATTGATCAATTTTATCGCTAGCTATACAGAGTTCACGGTCCCACGCTGCAATAACAGATGAATCCATTATACCATGGCGAAGGCATGAGTTTCTTTGTCTTAAGCAGGTTTGCAAGCGTTGCCACGCAGAAATGAACTGATGTTCCACGTGGAACACGCCCCAGTCTAAGAACTGTCGACGCATTTTTGGTGAGCCTTCCAGTAGACGAAAGCTATCAGGGTTGATTAACTGCAAAGGTAAAAGCTGAGCCAGTTGCGCTGTGCTGCGTGCATTCTGGCCGTCAATGCGAATGCGTAATTCAGATTGGCGGTCACGACTGACGCCTAGATTGCTTTGACTGCCGTCACTGTGCAGTATTTGAGCAAATACCGTACAGCTGCTTTGCTCATATTGAATCATCGGCTGTAAGCGAGTGCTGCGAAAAGAGCGAGCCATGGCTAGCAGGTGAATAGCTTCGAGGACGCTGGTTTTGCCGCTACCATTAGCACCATAGAGGATATTGATGCGGGGAGACATTTCTAATGTCACCGGCAGCAGGTTACGAATGCCGGTGATTTGCAGTTGGCTAATAGCCATATTCAGTGATTATTAGAGACGCATGGGCATAACAACGTAAGACGCACCATCGTTGTCAGCTTCTTGGATCAGTGCACTACTGTTGGAATCTGAGAGTACAATGCTGATTTGCTCAGATGAAGTGGCGCTGAGTACGTCGAGCAGATAGGTGACATTGAAGCCGATTTCTAGCGCATCGCCACTGTAGTCAACACAGACTTCATCTTCAGCAACTTCTTGCTCAGGGTTGTTGGCTTGGATTTTTAATAAGCCGGACTCAAGCTGCCAACGAATGCCACGGTACTTTTCATTGGATAAAATCGAGGCACGGTTTAATGCTTCACGTAATTCTTGGCGATCAGCTAACACAGTTTTATCACCGCCGCGCGGTAAAACACGCTCGTAGTCAGGGAACTTACCGTCCACTAATTTAGAAATAAAAGTGAAATCAGCTGTGGTTGCACGAATATAGTTGCTGCCAAATACTACAGAGACTTCTGTAGCATCCTCAGTCATTAATCGCGCAAGCTCTAATACGCCCTTACGCGGCACAATGACTTGGTGCTGGATGTCTTCGCTGATGTGCGCAGGAACTGAGCATAAAGCGAGGCGGTGACCGTCTGTGGCTACTGCACGTAATTGACCTTGCTTTGCCTCAAGCAATAAACCATTTAAATAGTAGCGCACATCTTGTTGCGCCATCGCAAAGCTGGTGCGCTCAATAAGATGGCGGACATGGCCTTGCTCAACAGTAAACGCCAGTGAACCGGGTGTTTCTTCTGAGCTCGGGAAGTCTGTGGCTGGCAAAGTTGTTAAGGTAAAGCGGCTACGGCCAGCTTTGATTAACACCTTTTGATCGTCTACTTTGAAATCAATCAGAGCGTCAGCCGGTAAATTTTTGCAAATATCCATAAGCTTACGCGCCGGTACAGTGATTTCACCGGGTTGCGCAGGTTCTTCAAGGGTGATGCGAGCAGATAGCTCAACTTCGGTGTCTGTACCTGTCATGGATAGATTTTGTTCTTCGATGACGAGCAGTACGTTGGATAATACTGGCATGGTTTGCTTGCGCTCAACAACGCCGGCCACCAGTTGCAGCGGTTTTAACAAAGCTTCGCGTTGAATGGTGAAGTGCATAGTTAGGTCCTTGCTCAAAAGTGCTGGCACTGCTGTTAGGTTGTTAACGTGCGCAGTAGGTTTTTATAGTCTTCGCGGATATCGGCATCGGTTTCGCTCAGTTCGGCAATTTTACGGCACGCGTGCAGCACTGTCGTATGATCCCTGCCACCAAAGGCATCGCCAATTTCAGGCAAACTATGGTTGGTGATCTCTTTAGCCAGCGCCATGGCGACTTGGCGTGGACGCGCGACTGAGCGTGAGCGGCGTTTAGATAGGATATCGGAAATTTTAATTTTATAATATTCAGCCACAGTGCGTTGAATATTATCAATGCTGATCAGTTTGTCTTGTAGAGCCAACAAGTCTTTTAATGACTCGCGAATCAAATCAACGGTGATGGGCTCATTGGTAAAGTGAGAGTGGGCAATTACCCGTTTCAAGGCCCCTTCCAGCTCGCGCACGTTAGAGCGAATGCGTTGGGCAATAAAGAACGCGCAATCATGCGACAGTTGCACCCTGCTCTGCTCGGCTTTCTTCATTAAAATAGCGACACGGGTTTCCAGTTCAGGTGGCTCGACACCAACCGTCAAACCCCAGCCAAAGCGCGATTTTAGGCGCTCTTCAAGGCCGTCAATTTCTTTAGGAAAGCGGTCGCTGGTGAGAATGACTTGCTGGTTACCTTCAAGCAGTGCGTTAAAGGTATGAAAAAACTCTTCCTGTGAGCGCTCTTTTTTAGCAAAAAACTGAATGTCATCAATCAGCAGCGCATCGACTGAGCGGTAATAGTTTTTAAACTCGTTAATGGCGTTATTTTGCAGGGCGCGCACCATATCGGCAACAAAACGCTCAGAGTGCAAATAAATCACTTTAGCGTTTGGGTTTTTCTGTAGTAAATGATTACCAACAGCATGCATTAAGTGTGTTTTACCTAGACCCACGCCACCATACAAAAATAACGGATTGTAACCATGCTTTGGGTTGTCGGCGACTTGCCAAGCTGCAGCACGGGCTAGTTGGTTTGACTTACCCTCAACGAAGCTGTCAAAGGTGAAAGAGCGATTCAGCGCGCTGACATGCTTAATAGCACCTTTAACAGGCGCAGCAGGTGCAGTGCGCTCTACGCTGACATTAGGCACCACTGTGTGGTTGCTAGTATGCGTCACCGCTGCGCTTGGG
Source organism: Pseudomonas sp. C27(2019) (assembly GCF_008807395.1). GTDB lineage: Bacteria > Pseudomonadota > Gammaproteobacteria > Pseudomonadales > Pseudomonadaceae > Denitrificimonas. Next base: position 2,887,706 of record NZ_CP043320.1, on the reverse strand, counting down.
TTTTGTGTGAACGTAGGTTGTGCTTGCATGGCTGCTGCTGCAACCGGTGCTAGCGTAGGCGCATGTACAGGGTTGCTTGGTACGGTGGCAGGCGCAGTGCTATTACTGCTGGTGCGTGATTTTGCTTTACTGCCAATCTGCAGGGAGATTGGCGGTGCATTGCCATTATTGCGCTCAGCCATCAGCTCGAGCAAACGATTAATATATTTATCGTTGACCCAGTCTAATACAAAGCGATTAGGTGCAAAAATATGCAGCTCGTCACCCACCGCTTCAACTTGTAATGGACGGATCCAGGTGTTGAAATGCTGGGCAGGCAGCTCATCGCGTAAAAAATCGACAGACTGTAGCCAAAGTTCGACAGACACAGAGATCCCTCAAGTAAAACATAAATATTACGATCTGCTATTGTAGCCGTCAGAGGTAAAGTTATCCACAGGCATAGTAAAATAGCACACAGTTATTAAGCGATAAACGCAGCGCTGACAGCTGCTGTGCGAGATGCAATAAACCTAAGTAGAGTGATGCATATGATAACACTGGGAGAGTTGACTGCTTGGCTGCTGGTTGCGCTGGTCATCGCCTGGATCTGGCGTGGACACGGTGTGCGTGAACGTGCTTTGGCGTTCGTACGCCAGCATTGTGATAACGAAAAAGTACAATTACTGGATGGTAATGTAGCATTTAAAGGTTGGCGGTTAATGCCTGACGGCAAGGGTCAAAAACGCTTAGCACGGCTGTATGGCTTTGAGTTTACGGTGACCAGTCAAGAACGCCTTAATGGTACTGTGGCAATGTTTGGTCGATATTTAGGGCGGGTTGAGTTGCAGGCTTACCCTGTGCCAAATGGTCAACAGGAGGATTGTGTTGTAGATACACAAAAGTCCAGTTATGCGCCAAATCATAATGTTGTTGAGTTGCGCCATTGGCAAGGCAGTAAAAAGAGCGACGCCGAACACTAAAAACGACTTTGTGTCAGAACAAGGTCAGTGTCACTGCGCTGTTAAAGTGAAATCAATACGCTTAAGCCATTCTGCTTCTTTCTGAAAGTCTGCCAGAGTCAGCGGGTTATTATCCAGCCAGTGTTCTGGAAACTGAATATGCAGGCTATTTGGCTGAGCCGTTAACTGTAGATCGGGTACTTCTTGGCTGCCGCGAATATGGTACAAAAGAATCGCAAAGCGCAATAAAATACATAAATGCAACAGTTGCTGTCCGTCCTCGCCGAATTCTGCAAAGCGCTCTTTAGGGATATTGCGCCGATGGCCACGCACCAATAAAGCTAGCATTTGTTGATCTTGACGTGAAAAACCAGACAAATCCGAATGCTCGACTAAATAGGCACCATGCTTATGGTAGTGATAATGCGCAATGTCTAAACCGACTTCGTGCACGCGGGCGGCCCAGCTTAAGATATCAGCATGCCATTCTTCTTTAAGTTGCCACGCATCAGCCACTTGCTCCAAGGCTTCTAGCGCTTTACATTCAACTTTTTGTGCATGCTCAAGGTCAACATGGCTACGCTCCATTAATGCATGAATTGAACGCTCACGAACATCTTCATGCTGATGACGGCCGAGTAGATCGTAAAGCACACCCTCACGTAAAGCGCTGTCACAGGGGGTCATCTGCTCAAGACTTAAAGCATCAAAAATAGCCTCCATTATCGCTAAACCGGCAGGCAAAATAGCGCTACGTTCGGCTTTAACACCGGCAATATCAATATTGTTAATATCACCAGCCTCAATCACGGATTGCTTTAGCCACGCCAGTCCAGGGCTGTTAATCTCACCATTGCTTAAGCCTGCGGCTGCCAATGCTTGGCCAATTGAGCGGATGGTGCCTGAGGCACCAACAGTATCTTGCCAGCCCAAACGGCGTAAACTTTGCTCCAGCTCCATCAGTTCAAGGCGTGCTGCTGTATAGGCTTGTGCATAACGTGCAGGGGTCACTTTACCGTCTTTAAAGAAGCGTTGAGTAAAGCCAACGCAACCCATTTGTAAGCTGCCGCGCAATTGTGATTCAAATTGTTGGCCAATAATAAACTCAGTACTGCCCCCGCCGATATCGACAACGAGACGTTTGCCCGGTGTGTCAGCCAAGGTATGTGAGACGCCAAGGTAAATTAATCGGGCTTCTTCACGGCCTGAAATGACGTCAATATCGTGCCCTAAAATCTGCTCTGCACGCTGAATAAATACTCGCCTATTGTGCGCAACACGCAACGAACTGGTGCCCACAATGCGCACTGCGCCTTGCGGTAAGTCATTGATTAATTGGGCAAAACGGCGCAGGCAGTCAAGTCCGCGCTCGATGGCATCATCTTGTAACTGCAAGTCTGCGCTGATACCCGCAGCCAGCTGAACTTTCTCACCGATACGCTCAAGAATACGAATTTCTCGTTGATCTGTTTTGGCCAGTACCATATGGAAGCTATTGGATCCCAAATCAATGGCAGCGATGATCGGAAAGTGTTTAGGAGCAGAGTTGGGCATGCAACTATTCCAAAGAAATAATTGAGCTATCGTGCCATGTTGCAGCAGATTCGCCAATGTAAAAAAAGCTGAACACGATGAAGAGATAAAAAAATATCACAGCGATCCACTCGGTTACTTTCGTTAAGTGCTCAGTCAGGCTATGATTATCGGTACTTTAATTTGTATCCGCCTTTTCGGAGAGGTTTCATGAGCGATCACATTACCAATATTAGCGATTCAAGTTTTGATCAAGATGTATTGCAGGCAGACATACCTGTACTGGTTGACTACTGGGCGGAGTGGTGTGGTCCTTGCAAAATGATTGCTCCCGTTTTAGAGGACGTAGCGACTGAATTTGCTGGCAAAGTAAAAATTTGCAAATTAAACATTGATGATAACCAAGCAACACCACCTAAATATGGTGTGCGCGGTATTCCTACTTTAATGCTATTTAAAAACGGCAACGTAGAAGCAACTAAAGTGGGTGCACTATCTAAAAGCCAATTGGTTGCGTTTTTAGAAAGCCACATCTAATTACAGCGGCAAATGCTCAATTAAACCATGATCTAGTGTGCATATTGTTAATGTGCACACTAGACTCGCGTCTTTGCAAGTGGTAGATTCCATTTCTGTAACGCTTAAGCCGTTATACGTCTGCATGCCGTCGCCGATATCTTATGCGGCTCTGAACAAACAACCGACTGTTCTCCTCGCGGTACGCCTCTCAAGCTAAGAGCTTGCTCATTCCTTCTAAATTATATCATCGTCATTCCCTATGAATCTGACCGAACTAAAACAAAAACCCGTTGCTGAATTGCTAGAAATGGCTGAACAAATGGGCCTAGATAACATGGCCCGTTCGCGTAAGCAGGACATTATTTTTTCACTCCTCAAGCGTCATGCGCGTGGTGGTGAAGAGATTTCTGGTGATGGCGTTCTGGAAATATTACAAGATGGTTTTGGCTTTCTGCGCTCTGCAGACTCGTCATACCTTGCTGGCCCGGATGATATTTATGTATCACCCAGCCAAATTCGCCGCTTTAACTTAAGAACCGGCGATACCATTACGGGCAAGATACGTCCGCCAAAAGATGGCGAACGTTATTTTGCATTGCTGAAAGTGGATGGCATCAACTTTGATCGTCCAGAAAATGCCCGCAATAAAATTCTTTTTGAAAACCTCACACCGCTGTTTCCGACCAAGCGTCTTACCATGGAAATCGGTAATGGCTCGACTGAAGACTTGACTGGTCGTGTGATTGATTTAGCTGCGCCGATTGGTAAAGGCCAGCGTGGTTTGATTGTGGCACCGCCCAAAGCCGGTAAAACCATCATGCTGCAAAACATTGCCTCTAACATTACCCGTAACAATCCCGAGTGCCATCTTATCGTTTTGCTGATTGATGAGCGCCCTGAAGAAGTCACGGAAATGCAGCGTACCGTGCGCGGTGAAGTGGTTGCCTCAACCTTTGATGAGCCACCGACACGTCACGTACAAGTGGCTGAAATGGTTATCGAAAAAGCCAAACGTTTGGTTGAGCATAAAAAAGATGTAGTGATTTTGCTCGATTCCATTACCCGCTTAGCCCGCGCGTATAACACTGTGATTCCAAGCTCTGGCAAGGTACTGACCGGTGGTGTCGATGCCCATGCACTGGAAAAACCTAAGCGCTTCTTTGGTGCGGCACGTAACATCGAAGAAGGTGGCTCACTGACCATTATCGCAACTGCTCTAGTTGAGACCGGTTCGAAAATGGATGAAGTGATTTACGAAGAGTTTAAAGGTACCGGTAATATGGAGTTGCAGCTTGAGCGCCGTATTGCTGAAAAACGCGTGTTCCCAGCGATCAACATTAACCGCTCGGGTACCCGTCGTGAAGAACTATTAACCAGCGAAGATGAACTGCAGCGCATGTGGATTTTGCGCAAACTGCTGCATCCTATGGATGAAAGCGCAGCCATCGAGTTTTTGCTTGATAAGCTCAAAGACACAAAAACCAATGAAGAGTTTTTCATGTCAATGAAGCGCAGCAAATAACCCTCGTTTAGTATCTAAAGCCATGCATGGGTGTGTGATAGCAGTATCCGCCCCCGTGCAGCGCTTAATCTGCTACGGATACCCTCATGCAATATTCTGATCTCCGAGATTTCATCAGCGGCCTTGAGCAGCGTGGTGAACTGAAGCGCATTCAAGTCCCCGTCTCCCCTGTTTTAGAAATGACAGAAATTTGCGACCGCACCTTGCGCAAAGGTGGGCCTGCCTTGTTATTTGAAAATCCGACGGGTTTTTCTATGCCAGTACTGGGCAACCTGTTTGGGACGCCTGAGCGTGTGGCTTTAGGTATGGGTGCTGAAAGCACAACAGAGCTGCGTGAGATTGGTAAATTGCTGGCTGCCCTGAAAGAGCCTGAACCACCCAAAGGCTTTAAGGATGCATGGAATAAGCTGCCAATGTTCAAGAAAGTCTTGGCCATGGCGCCTAAAGTACGTAAAGACGGTGCCTGCCAAGAAGTGGTTATTGAAGGTGAGGATGTCGATTTGACCGCCTTGTCGATTCAAACCTGTTGGCCGGGTGATGTCGCGCCTTTAATTACCTGGGGCTTAACCATCACCAAAGGGCCGAATAAAGAGCGGCAGAATCTTGGTATTTATCGCCAGCAAGTGCTGGGCCGCAATAAAGTTATTATGCGCTGGCTCAGTCACCGTGGTGGTGCGTTAGATTTTCGCGATTGGTGCAAAAAATATCCGGGACGCCCCTACCCTGTGGCGGTGGCTTTGGGTGCTGATCCTGCCACAATTTTGGGCGCGGTAACTCCAGTCCCTGACACCCTGTCTGAATACGCTTTTGCTGGTTTGCTGCGTGGTTCACGCACTGAGTTGGTTAAAGCGATTGGCAGTGATTTACACGTCCCCGCATCGGCAGAAATCATTTTAGAGGGGCATATTTACCCCGGTGAAATGGCCGATGAAGGCCCTTATGGTGACCATACCGGTTACTACAACGAGGTTGATAGCTTTCCGGTGTTTACCGTAGAGCGCATCACGCGTCGTAAAGATGCGATTTATCACAGTACTTACACCGGCCGACCACCGGATGAGCCGGCAATTTTAGGTGTGGCGCTCAACGAAGTGTTTGTGCCTATTTTGCAAAAGCAGTTTCCGGAAATTGTTGATTTTTACCTGCCTCCGGAAGGCTGTTCCTACCGCATGGCAGTGGTCACCATTAAGAAACAATACCCAGGTCACGCCAAACGCGTGATGCTCGGTGTTTGGAGTTTCTTACGCCAGTTTATGTACACCAAATTCGTGATCGTCACCGATGATGACGTCAACGCGCGGGATTGGAACGATGTAATTTGGGCGATTACCACACGTATGGATCCAACCCGCGACACGGTATTGATTGATAATACACCGATCGATTATTTGGACTTTGCCTCTCCAGTGTCCGGTTTAGGCAGTAAAATGGGCCTAGATGCAACCAATAAATGGCCTGGTGAGACCTCGCGTGAGTGGGGTCGTGTTATTGAGCAAGATCCAGCGGTAAAAGAGCGTGTGGATGCGCTGTGGTCTGAGCTTGGTATTGACTAACGCGCTTGAGTGAGTGCTGTGTTGTACAAACAAAGGAAACAGTTTACGCATGAAAGTGATGTTGCAGCCCTCAGGGCATGTTATTGAGTTGTTGCCCAGAGAAAAGATTATCGATGCGGTGGAACGCTTGGGCATTGATGCGCCGCGAAGCTGTCGCAATGCCAATTGCCACCTTTGTGCTGCCAATTTGATCAGCGGCAAAGTCCGGCAAGGTGACGATATCTTTGAGTCTGGTGAGTTATTTACTTGCCTGGCTGAACCCTTATCTGACTGCGAAGTGCACTGGGATGAGGTATTAGATCCGAATGATCTGCCATTGTGTAAAGTCACCTGTCAATTGGTTAGTGTCACGCCATTGGGTGCTGATGTGTTTTCTGTACGCCTACGTCTGCCGGAAGCTAAGGTGGTGCGTTACCATGCTGGTCAATATCTATTGATTGAGCGTGACAATGGTGAATCCAGTGCTTTTTCTATTGCCTCTGCGCCGCAACAAGGGCGAGAACTTGAGCTGCATATTTTAGCCCGTGATAACGCTGCAGTAGCGTTACTCAAGCAGTTGCAAAAAGAGCGCATTGCCCGCGTGCAAATGCCCTTTGGTGATGTGCATTTAGCTGGTGCGGATGAGCGTCCTTTGTTGTTAATTGCGGCCGGTACAGGTATGGCGCAGATGCACAGCTTGATCGAGCATTGCCGCGCTACCGAGTTTAGTCAGCCGATTCATGTGTATTGGGGCGCGCGGATTGCTGAGGATTTCTACACGCTAAAGAACTTGCCGGCTTGGCAAGCGATGAGTTATCTGCATTTTCATCAGATTGTCAGCGAAGATAGCGGCTGGAAGGGCCGTGTTGGCATGCTGTATGAAGCTGTCTGTCACGATATCCAGAATTTAAGTGATTACCGTGTCATTGCCAGCGGCTCTCCCGCTATGATCTATGGAACATTTGATGCTTTAGTTGCCGCAGGTATGCAGCCTGAGCAAATGCATGCGGATGTGTTTGCTTATGCGCCACGTCCAGAGTAATTACTAAGCAGACGCGGTAGATAAGTTTATTTAGAGTCGCATAACAGACTCGCAAGCAGTATCTCTGGTTAATGAGTACGGCATGCTGGTTCGTTGCTGTGCTGTGTGTAAGTCTTATGTATGGCGTACTTCGGGGTGGGTGTTAGTCCGTCGATGAACCCATCCAGGGTTCAACTCCGGCGCTGCGCCGTCCCTGGCTCCGCTCGTCACCCCCACCCCGAAGCACGCATCAACCATCGGCGCTGTCAGCATGCTTGATATAAGGCTCATCTGTTTTAACAAGTCTTTATATTTTGGTTTGAGGTATTGCAGTTACTATTACACTGCGAGTTATAAGTCGGATTTCTAAGCAGCAAGTATGAGTCTTATCTCTGCATGGCTGAGCTTTTAGAAGATTAGCAAACCCTACCGATGATTAACGAGCAGTGTGCGGGTGACGTGGCAAGCGAAGCCATGGATGGCGCAGCGCCCGAATCGAGCCGGGATGGCTCGTTGAGGGAAGAACGGCACTTGCACACTGCGGCACACGCATAATGTCTGAGGCTTTTTACGTCTTTAGCTCACTGACTGTGGCGTAAGCCGTACTCCGGGGCAGGTGTTTATCCGTCGATGAACCCATCCAGGGTTCAACTCCGGCGCTCGCCATCCCTGGCTCGCTTATCACACCAACCCCGAAGTACTCGTTAATCAACGGCGCTGTCAGCATGTTCGATATAAGGCTCGTCTGTTTCAGCAAGTTTTATACTCAAGCTATAAAAATAAGACCTGCGCAAATCTAGTCAACAACACAAATGATCAACGCGTGCTGTGCTGGGTCTGTGGCAAGCGAAGCCATGGATGGCGAAGCGCCCGAACCGAGCCCCGGATGGGCTCGTTGAGGGATTAACAGACTTAGCACAGTACGCATGACATACAAGTCATAAGTGAGTAGTTGTTTCTGCTAGCGGGATTTATTTACGTTTTATATTGAAGCCTGGCTCGGCTCGTAGAGGGATTAACAGACTTAGCACAGTACGCATAACACACGGGTCCTAAGCCAGCAGCACCCATTTACGCTCGACATTCAGATCAGACTGGATTCGTTGTGGGGTAAACAAGTACGTATGACATACAAATCATACTGCTTACTGACAGGCTAGCTGCTCTTTGGCCAACAACGCCCGTTTACGTTCGACCCCCCAGCGATAACCCGAAATTCCACCATCAGAGCGTAAAATACGGTGGCAAGGAATGACTAAAGCTAACGGATTAGCAGCGCAGGCATTGGCCACTGCGCGCACCGCTTTTGGTTTGTGCAAACGCTCGGCGACATCGCTATAGCTGAGCGTCTGCCCCACTGGAATCGTCTGTAAAACCGCCCAAACACTTTTCTGAAAGTCGCTACCTTGGATATCCAGGGGGAAATCTAAGGGTGTTTGTGGTGTATCTAAAAAATCAGTTACTTTTTTTAAGTAGGGCGCCAGCGCTTGATCATTTTGCATGAGCTGCGCGTTGGGTTGGCGTTGTTGTAAATCAGCCACTAATTCAGCTGGAGAGTCACCCAGTAAAATAGTGCAGACGCCCTGCTTGCTCCGTGCAATAAGAATAGCGGCAAAAGCCGTTTCAGCCGAAGAAAACTCAATAACAGCTGTGGATAATTTGGACATACAGCCCCCTAACATAGGTTGACCACGTTGGTTCGGTGGATGCAGCGTGTGCTTTAAACAATACCCCAAAAACCGCTAGGATACGCTCAATCTTCTGCTGGTCAGGCGTCTGATTTTGCCGCTGCCATACCTTCAGCCGCCAGTCTGTTTGAAGACAAGCAGCGCTTTACACAATAAGTGGTCGCCTAAAAGATAGTATTATAATTTTTGTTTTTAACGTTTACTCGAATGAGGTTAAGGGCATTATTGCTAAACTACGCCGATACAATTGCAGCTGTGCTGACTGGCCGGCTTGCGGACGGCAATGCTCAAACTATTTATGCGCCCATCTGCGTACGCCCTGCCCTGACACTGCAGGTAATTATTCAGCTTTTTCTTAAATGGTATTGTCAGTTGATGGCTGCTAATAAAGAACTGAAATACATTGAGCGACTACCGACGTTACTGCGGACTGAAATTTTGCGCGTGTTATTACGTGATCCTCAACCCTCAAGAACAGAATAAATAAAGGTGATTAAATGATACCTATAACTCGGCCTGCAGCAGTCAGCGCATCACTAGCGCATTGGCACAGGATGGTAGAGCAAGGTGACTTGTTTGAATTGTCCAAGATTTTACATAAGGATGTGGTGTTTCGTTCACCTGTCGCGCATACCCCCTACCCTGGTGCGCCTGTTGTCGCATTGATTTTAAATTCAGTTGCACAGGTGTTTACTGAATTTACTTATCATCGAGAGTTGAGCAGCGATGATGGTCTTAGTGTGGTGTTGGAGTTCAGTGCGTGCGTGAAGGGTAAGCAGCTAAAAGGCATCGACATGATTCGTTTCGATGAGACAGGTAAAATTATTGAGTTTGAAGTGATGATTCGTCCGTTAAATGCCTTGCAGCTCTTAGCAGATGAAATGGCACGCTGCCTAGCCGCCTATTTACCTCAAAAATAAGCGCCTGCAGCCCTGCTGCTGCCAAGTCATTGCTGATTACGCTAAAATACACAGCAATGGCTTAAACCCAGCTAGGTTTAAGCGGTTTTATACTGACAGGGTTGAGACTGCTATGCTTGAGAAACCAACACCCCCCGAAGATTATGAATGCTGCGAAAGCGGTTGTTCACCCTGCGTGTGGGATACCTATTATGATGAGATGCAATTGTGGCAGGCTGAACAAACAGCCTTGAAAAATAAGGCTAAAGAGGAAACAGAAAACGCTAAGTAGCATCTCGCCTCAGTGCTAAGGAGATTGTTATGGCAACCGGTTGGGCGCATGATGGCGCCGTGCAAGAGCAAATTGATAGCACCATTGACGATGCCGTCCAACGCGCGCGTCAGCAGTTGCCGCAAGGGCCAAGTGCTGAGTATTGCCAAAACTGTGATGAGCCGATACCCGAAGGACGCAGACAGGCGATTGCAGGTGTACAACTGTGTATCGCCTGTCAAACCTTAGAAGATCAACAAGCAAGTCATAGTGGTTATAACCGTCGAGCCAGTAAAGACAGTCAGTTGCGCTGATTTTTTGTAGGCATTTGCTGATTATTTTGTCGTTGATTTGCCTGTCAATACTGTAGCCAAAATCACTCCTATATGTATTGCAGTAGAGCGTAAAAATAGCCTGTTTTGCTATAGTTTTTCCCCATATAAAAGGACTAGAATCTGCGCAGATTTTCATCTGCTCGCTGGGGACTCAAATGACAACTGTCTTACTGGTTTTAGCGTTTTTGGGCTTTGTATCAATTGTTGCAGAAGACTTCACTAAAATTGATAAAGCCAAAACCACCCTGTTCTTTGGCACGCTAGTATGGGTGCTCTACTTTATTGCCCCACCCAATGATTTAACCCCGCCACAGCTGATGCATTCTCTGAATGAGAACCTCTTGGAAATTGCCACGCTGTGGTTATTTTTAATGGCGGCGATGACCTTTGTCGCCTATGTATCGCACAAAGGCGTGATTGATGGCATCGTCAACAAAGTCATGCCCACGCAGATGAGTGAGCGGCACTTGATGTTGATCACCGGATTGTTTGCCTTTGTCTTTTCATCCATGGCCGACAATATTACAGCGACCTTGGTGTGCATAACGGTGCTGCTGAGTTTGAACTTAAGCACTGATAAGCTGCTGCGCTATCTGGTGTTAGTGGTGTTTGCAGTTAACTCCGGTGGTGCTGCGTTAATCACCGGTGACGTTACCACGCTGATGATCTTTTTAGCCGATAAAGTAAAAATCGCCCACCTTGTGCTGCTAAGCCTGCCCGCTTTATTTGCGGTACTGTTCTTGGCCTTTATTCTCTCGCGCTCGCTGACAGCTGATGTGGTTTTAGTGAAGCGTGATATTACAATCAGCTTGGGCGATAAAATTATCGCAGGCCTATTTTTAGCCACGATTATCGGCACGATTGGCGCTAACGTAGCCTTTGCTATTCCACCTGTTCTCTCCTTCTTGTTTGGCTTAGCTGTGATGTTTATGGCTGTGCATTTCTTGAATAAAGACGAGCCGGTGCTGGAGTACATTCGTAAAATTGAGTTTGATACCTTGGTTTTTTTCTTAGGTGTGTTGCTGCTGGTCGGTATGCTTAAAGAGCTGCAGGTACTGGAGCACTTCCCTACTCTTTATGAAAAACTCCCCATTATGGCGGCCAATTATTTTGTTGGCTTATTTTCAGCGTTAATTGATAACGTGCCATTGACGGCTGCTCTGCTCAAATCAGGCATTGAAATGAATGAGGGGCAATGGCTGACCTTGACCTATTCCGTCGGTGTTGGTGGTTCCTTATTAGCCATTGGTTCTGCCGCTGGGGTGGTAGCAATGAGTAAAGTGTCGGCACTGACCTTTATTGCTTACTTGCGCTATTTTGGCTACTTACTGCTCGCCTATAGTGTGGGTTTTCTTGGCGTAGTGGTGATCAGTTACTTCTTATAAGTGTTCTGCAGCAAAAACAGCCAGTCTAACTAAAGTGATTCCATAAAATTGGGTGCTTTAAATAGGCTGGTTTTTTTATCTCTTAATCTGCGATTGTGAAGAATTGTTAAGGAGCCATTAATCGCTGGGATTATGTTTGCTGAATTAATAAACTCTTGAGTACAAAAAATCTCGCGTGCCACAGAGTGCGTGCTGAATAATAAGATCAGGAGTTTTTATGAGTGGTCCACAGGCAAGCGCAACAGCGATAACCTTACATGCAGCTGACGGCTATCCCATCAGTGCACGCCTGTATGCTGCAACTGGAACAGCCCAGCAAGGGCAGTTGATTGTGGCGGGTGCAACCGGTGTGGGTCAGCAGTTTTATCGACGTTTCGCTGAATATGCCAGCGCTCAAGGCTTTAATGTCTTGACCTTGGATTATCGCGGCGTGGGCCAGTCAGCACCCAAACAACTGAAAGGCTTTAAGATGGCCTTTGAAGATTGGGCGCAGTTGGACCTGGCCGCTGCGGTCGAGTATATGCACCGCGACGATGCACCGTTATTTTTGGTGGGCCACTCATATGGTGGGCATGCGCTGGGCATGTTGCCCAATCACCACAAGGTGAGCCGCTGCTATACCCTGGGCACGGGTGCGGGTTGGCATGGCTGGATGCCGCAGCCTGAGCGTTTAAAAGTACAGTTTATGTGGAATTTGGTGTTTCCACCGTTAGTGGCTTGGAAAGGCTATTTACCGTGGAAAATGCTGGGTATGGGCGCAGATATGCCGCGTGATGTTTATCGGCAATGGAAGCGCTGGTGCAGTATGCCGCACTATTTCTTTGATGATCCGTTAGTGCGAGAAGCAAAAAAGGCGCAGTTCGCACAGATTCGTACCCCGATTACTGCGGCCGTCGCGCTGGATGATCTATGGGCGTTACCCGCCTCACGCGATGCCTTTATGCAGTATTACAGCAGTGCGCCAGTCATTCTGCGTGACATTGATCCGCGTGCATTGAATCTTAAAATGGGCGCGATTGGCCATATGGGCTACTTTCGTCCTGCCGCGCAGCCGCTATGGGATCAGATATTGGCGTGGTTTGTCGAGCCGCTTCCTGCAGAGTCAATGAGCCTAACTGCGAGCCTGTCTACCTCTTAGCCTGAGCTGAAGACCGCTCAACAGTAAAGATTGGGCGCATTGTGCTGCGTTGTTTGCACTGTAAATCGCTTAAACAGTTCACACCAGAGACTTTGCCACTTAAGCTGTGCACCTTTTGTTATGTACAGCAGTTAAATGCATGAGTGCGGAGTTGATATGAACGACAGTTTTACCGTGGTTTTAAATAGTTATTACACCTTAATTGCTGCCACAGTAGTGTTGCTGGTGGGGCGTATTTTGGTTAAGCGAGTGCGTGTATTAAATAATTTCCATATACCCGAGCCCGTTGTTGGCGGCCTGATTGCTGCTTTATTGATTCTCGCTGTGCATCAGTTTAATGGTTTTTCGATTCAAATCGAAAAAGGCTTACAAGATGGTTTTATGCTGATGTTTTTCGCTTCAATTGGCCTCAGTGCTGACTTTCGTAAGCTTCGAAGCGGGGGTTGGCCACTGGTTTTATTTACCACTGTAGTCACAGGCTTTATTGTTATACAGAACCTAGTGGGGGTCAGTCTTGCTACGCTCTTTGGCTTAAAACCTTTTACTGGATTACTGACCGGGTCGGTCACCTTGGTTGGTGGCCATGGTACGGCAGCAGGCTGGGGGCAGATTTTTAAAACAGACTTTGGTATCGAAGGCGCGGTTGCCTTAGGTATGGCTTGTGCAACCTTTGGCTTGGTTTGCGGTGGGTTGATTGGCGGACCGGTGGCACGACGCCTGATGAAAAAAGTGCAAATACCTGAGCAACTTGTAGGTGCTCGACCAGAGATTGCTTTTGAGCGGCCGCAGCAGCAGCGCTTAATCACCCCAGACAGCGCGATTGAAACCTTGGCGTTGTTTGCCGTGTGCTTGGCCAGTGCCTCGTACTTATCGAGTTTAATGGCGCAGCACTTCAGTGACTCAACTTTTGTTATCCCTACCTTTGTGTGGGCATTGGCCGCGGGTGTAGTGGTGCGTAATGTGCTTTCTCGTGTGTTTAAAATGAATATTTTTGATCGCTGTGTGGATTTGTTCGGCAATGTGTCGCTGTCATTGTTTTTAGCCATGGCATTGCTCAGCTTAGAGCTGTGGGTGATCAAAGATTTAGCCGTGCCGTTGGTGATTATTTTAAGCGTGCAAGCTTTACTGTTGGCGCTGTTTGCGATTTTTGTAGTATTTCGTGTGATGGGTAAAGACTATGATGCAGCGGTGTTGGCGGGCGGGTTTTGTGGCTTCGGTATGGGTGCAACACCCACCGCTGTAGCAAATATGCAGGCAATCACTGATCGTTTTGGTGCGTCCCATAAAGCCTTTTTGATTGTGCCGATGGTGGGTGCATTTTTTGTCGATATTATTAACGCAACCATTCTATCTGCTATTACCTCATTGTCGTTTTTAAATTAATGCAGGAGGCTGTCGGAACACGGAATGTCAGCCATTCAGCAAAACTGAACGGCTGACAATGCTGTTACATACCATTAGCAAATTCTGGGTTACTCATATCCACTGCCGCACGTACCGTTTGCAGCGCAGCGGCGTAGTGACCGAGGACACCGAGCGCATAGTCAATTCGCGGTCTTAAGCGCGCATCATTGTCATCAATGATTGGGCCTGGGTGCAGCATATCGTTGGCTTGGCGCACGATAATATGCTCAGGGATATAGCATAGACGGTTGTTTTTATAGCTGGAACTGCGCAGCTCGCTAATCGGGTAAGCACCACCCACGCCAGATGACACTGAGACTAACAAGCCCGGCTTGTGTGACAGCTCCGTTGCTCCTGCAAAAACAAAGAAATTTTTCAGGGCAGGGCTGGCCATGCCGTGCCATTCTGGGCTGATCACAACCACCGCGTCGGCCGCTTGCAAGCGTGCAGCATACTCATGCCAGAGACCGTCATTGCGTTCTGGCCATAAAGGTAAAGGGCTGGTGCCTAAATCAATCAAGGAGCAGCGATTATCGTCGCTGAGTTGTAGATCAACCAGACGCTGGCGCAGGTATTCACCGACCCGTGCCGACTCACTTTGTGGGCGGCCAGAGCCAGATATAACAACGTAATTAAGCATTGCAGCCTCTCCCAGAAGCATTGAATAGATGTTTACTGTAGCCTGAAACATAGTCTGTGTGGCGCACTTGCTACTTTTCTACGATGCGGATTTGTGAGTCAGCCCTGTATAGGTGACAGGCCAAGCTATGGTGTGATGTTGATTATGTTTTAAAAAACTCACCAGGTGTGCTACCAAAATGCTCACCAAAGGCAGCAATAAAAGCCGATATTGATTCATAGCCACAGGCCAAAGCCACCTCAGTCACAGTGTGTTTTTGTTCGAGTAAGGGCAGGGCGTTGAGGAGGCGTAGGCGCTGGCGCCAGAGACGAAACGTTAGCCCGGTTTGCTGAACAAACAGGCGGCTTAAGGTTTTTTCCGAGACATGCAAACGCTGCGCCCACTGACTTAAGGTATCGCTGGTATCTGGATGTTTTTGCAGTTGCGCGACAATTTTTAGCAAACGCTTATCAGTAGGCAAGGGCAGCATCAAACCCATATCTGGTGCATGGGTCAGTTGATCCAGCAAGACCGCGGCTAAGCGCCCCTCCGCGCTGCCCTCATCGTACTCAACAGGCAGTTCACCAAAGGCGCGAATCAGCTCTTTAAGTAGTGGGCTGACCTCGACCACGCGGCAGGTAGCTGGAGCGTCGGCCAGCACTTTATTATCGATATATAAGCTGCGGATTTGTGTGTGCAGCGAGCACTGTACGCGGTGTTTAATCCCTGCAGGAATCCATACCGCACGTTGCGGCGGCGCAATAAAGCGACCTTGGGCCGTTTGCACCTCGAGCACGCCGCTAATCGCATAAGAAAACTGCACCCAAGGGTGGCTGTGGCGGTAGCCGATGACTTTATTAGGCAAGGCTTCAGTTTGGCCATAAATGGGTCGAGGTAGGTGCTTTAAATCACTGAGACGTTGCTCAAGGGTGCTGTGCATGTCCGTTGATCGATACTCTTTGGCTGATTGGCGTTAGCCGGATTATTGCATATCCAGTAGAGTCAGCGCATATTCGCTTTGATGGTGCACTTTACTATGTTCCGCTTACGCATTTTGTTCGATAATTTCACCCTGATTTTAATTGCCGTGGTGCTCGCGGCGACTTTCATCCCTGCGCATGGCGTGGGTGCCACTATTTTTCAGTGGCTGACCAATTTTGCCATTGCTTTGTTATTTTTTTTGCATGGCGCCAAGCTCTCGCGCCACGCCATTATTGCCGGCGTGATGCATTGGCGTTTACATCTATTGGTATTTGCCTGCACCTTTATTTTATTTCCGGTTTTGATGCTGTCATTACAGCCGCTGATCCGCCCTGTGTTAGGCGATGAGTTGTGGATTGGCATGCTGTATCTAGCAGCTTTACCTGGCACAGTGCAGTCGGCGATTGCTTTCACTTCGATTGCACGAGGTAATATTCCAGCAGCAGTGTGTGCGGCCTCTGCTTCGAGTTTGGTGGGGATTTTAGTCACGCCGCTGCTGGTTAAAATGATGCTGGATGCTGATTCTGGTACCACTGGTATGTTGGAAGCGGTGATTAGGATCAGTCTGCAGTTATTGCTGCCTTTTTTAGTCGGTCATTTTATGCGGCCTTGGATTGGCAGTTGGATAGATCGCAATGCGCGCTGGCTAAAAAATGTTGATCAAAGCTCGATTTTATTGGTGGTGTATACCGCCTTTAGTGCAGCGGTGATTGGCGGACTGTGGGGTGCGGTACCGCCGTCGTCTTTGATTATGCTGAGTGTGGTGTGTTGTGTGATCTTAGCCATAGTGTTGTTTTCTACGACGTGGCTGGCGCGGCGCTTTAAGTTTAATAAAGAAGATGAAATTACTATTGTTTTCTGTGGCTCGAAAAAGAGTATGGCCACGGGTATTCCGATGGCGTCGGTGTTGTTTGCCGGTGGTGCAGTGGGGCCTGCGATTTTGCCGTTGATGGTTTTTCATCAAATTCAGTTGATGGTGTGTGCGGTGATGGCGCAGCAGTATGCCAAGCGTTGTGTTGGTTGACGCTGCGCTGGGCTAAGTTTTTTTTCTTCCCTCAATGAGCCCATCCGAAGTACGACTTACGCGACAGTTATTTAATTTAAGATACAAAAAGTGGCAAACATTGTGCGTGTGGCGAACTGTGCTAAGCCTGTTCTTCCCTTAACGAGCCCATCCAGGGCTCGATGCGGGCGCTGCGCCATCCATGGCTTCGCTTGCCACAGACCCAGCACAGCACGCGTTGATCATTTGTGTTGTTGACTAGATTTGCGCAGGTCTTATTTTTATAGCTTGAGTATAAAACTTGCTGAAACAGACGAGCCTTATATCGAACATGCTGACAGCGCCGTTGATCAATGAGTACTTCGGGGTTGGTGTGATGAGCGAGCTAGGGATGGCGAGCGCCGGAGTTGAACCCAGGATGGGTTCATCGACGGATAAACACCTGCCCCGGAGTACGGCTTACGCAACAGTTATTTAATTTAAGATACAAAAAGTGGCAAACATTGTGCGTTTGGCGAACTGTGCTAAGCCTGTTCTTCCCTTAACGAGCCCATCCAGGGCTCGATGCGGGCGCTGCGCCATCCATGGCTTCGCTTGCCACAGACCCAGCACAGCACGCGTTGATCATTTGTGTTGTTGACTAGATTTGCGCAGGTCTTATTTTTATAGCTTGAGTATAAAACTTGCTGAAACAGACGAGCCTTATATCGAACATGCTGACAGCGCCGTTGATCAATGAGTACTTCGGGGTTGGTGTGATGAGCGAGCTAGGGATGGCGAGCGCCGGAGTTGAACCCTGGATGGGTTCATCGACGGATAAACACCTGCCCCGGAGTACGACTTACGCCACAGTCAGTTAGCTAAAGACGTAAAAATCCTCAGACATTATGCGTGTGCCGCAGTGTGCAAGTGCCGTTCTTCCCTCAACGAGCCATCCCGGCTCGATTCGGGCGCTGCGCCATCCATGGCTTCGCTTACCACGTCACCCGCACACTGCTCGTTAATCATCGGTAGGGTTTGCTAATCTTCTAAAAGCTCAGCCATGCAGAGATAAAACTCATACTTGCTGCTTAGAAATCCGACTTATAACTCGCAGTGCAAAAGTAACTGCAATGCCTCAAACCAAAATATAAAACTTGCTGAAACAGACGAGCCTTATATCGAACATGCTGACAGCGCCGTTGATTAACGAGTACTTCGGGGTTGGTGTGATGAGCGAGCCAGGGATGGTGAGCGCCGGAGTTGAACCCTGGATGGGTTCATCGACGGATAAACACCTGCCCCGGAGTACGACTGACGCGACAGCTAACCAGCCAATAGCAACAAAACAAAACAGCTACATCTGTACGGTTTGCGGTTTGCCGGTGCGTGCCAAGCAATACACCTCAACCCGTGCTGCGCCATGCTTAACTAATAACCCGCTAATAATTGAACAGGTGGTACCAGTGGTCAGAACATCATCCACCAAAACAACATGTTTATCTTTAACCTGTTCAGGCTGGGTTATTTGAAAGGCATTATGCAAATTATCGCGCCGTGCTTTAGCACTTAAACCTTGCTGACTGACCGTCTCGCGGGTGCGTAATACAAGCTGCTGTGGATTGGGCAGCTGCAATGCTTTAGCCAGCCAATCACAGACCATTTGCGCTTGGTTGTAGCCGCGCTGGCGCTGGCGGCGTTTGGCTAAAGGCACGGCCAAAATCAAGTCAGGGCGCTGGCCGCCTTCATCAAAGTAATAGCTTAAATGCTGAATTAACAGAGCGCTAAGAAGCTGCCCATACGGCCAGTTTTGTTGGTACTTAAAACGGCTGATTAAAGTATCCACCGGAAAAGCGAACTGCAGTGGCGTGATCACTTTGCTAAATAACGGTGGGTTATGCGTGCAATCAGCACAGAGCGCTTGTTGCTTGGGCAGCGGCAAAGCGCATTGTGAGCAATGCTCTCTAAGCCATGGCAACTCTGCTTCACAGTCTTCACAGAGGGCAAGTAGTCGATGACTGGTGCTGTCACACAGCAAACAGGGGTGTTGGCTTTTTAACCACTGGTAAACCTTTTTAAAGTGACTCGGTTGACAGCGCATGGCGTCTCCTTGATCATTCTGGCAATGCATCCTGCATGCCTAAAGTTTAGCAGCCCGCCGCTTAATCGCTGATAAAAAAGTTAACGGCCAATAAAAAGGAAAACCCATGACCGCCCACCTTGATGCTGTGACTCGCCACGACTGGACACTTACCGAAGTGAGCGCTTTATTGCAGCAGCCTTTTAACGATTTGATCTTTCAAGCGCAAACAGTGCACCGCCAGCATTTCAATGCCAATCGTGTGCAAGTCTCGACCTTGTTGTCGATTAAAACCGGCGCCTGCCCTGAAGACTGTAAATATTGTCCGCAATCTGGGCACTACAACACCGGTCTGGATAAAGAAAAGCTGATGGCAGTGCAGAAGGTTTTAGAAGAAGCCCAGCGCGCTAAAGAAATTGGTTCTACACGTTTTTGCATGGGTGCAGCCTGGAAGCATCCTTCCGCTAAAGATCTGCCTTATGTGTTAGAAATGGTTAAAGGCGTGAAAGCCATGGGCATGGAAACCTGCATGACCTTGGGTAAGCTGGATGAAGCGCAAACTCAAGCCTTAGCCGATGCCGGTTTGGATTATTACAACCACAATCTGGATACCTCGCCTGAGTTCTACGGCAACATTATTACCACGCGCACCTATGCTGAGCGTTTGCAAACCCTCAGTTATGTACGTGATGCAGGGATGAAGATTTGCTCCGGCGGTATTTTGGGCATGGGTGAGTCCATTGCGGATCGTGCTGGCCTGTTGATCCAGTTAGCCAATTTGCCAGAGCACCCGGAAAGTGTGCCGATCAATATGCTGGTAAAAGTTGAAGGCACACCGTTGGCCAATGCTGAGGATGTTGATCCTTTTGACTTTATCCGCATGCTGGCGGTCGCGCGGATTATGATGCCGCAGTCGCATGTGCGTTTATCTGCCGGTCGTGAACAAATGAACGAGCAGATGCAGGCGCTGGCTTTTTTAGCGGGTGCTAATTCAATTTTCTACGGTGAAAAACTGCTGACCACTGCCAATCCACAGGCGGATAAAGACATGCAGCTGTTTGCCCGCCTCGGCATCAAACCGGAAGCCCGTGAAGAATATGCCGATGAAGTGCATCAAGCGGCGATTGAGCACGCCATTATTGAGCAGCGCGATGCCTCATTGTTTTACGACGCGGCGAGCCACTAGATCAGCGATCAATCGAGCACGTCTTTAGTGCGTGCTCGAATTAAAAACTGCGCACTTTTTAACCCTTAGTTTGGATTGCCATGAGCTTCGATCTTGCTGCACGTTTGGCTGCACGCCAAGCCGATAACCTTTACCGTCAACGCCCGCTACTGCAAAGCCCACAAGGGCCGCTGGTGCAGGTGGACGGCAAAACCCATTTGGCTTTTTCCTCCAATGATTATCTGGGTTTAGCCAATCATCCTGAGGTGGTGGACGCCTTGCAGCAAGGCGCAGCGCATTGGGGTGTCGGTGGTGGGGCTTCGCATTTAGTGATTGGCCATAGTGAGCCGCATCATCAGCTGGAGCAGGCATTAGCTGAGTTTACTGGGCGTGAGCGGGCGCTATTAATCAGCAGTGGTTATATGGCCAATTTAGCGGTGATTACCGCATTGGTCGGCAAAGGCGATACGGTGCTGCATGATCGCCTCAACCATGCCTCTTTGCTGGATGCTGGCTTGTTATCTGGCGCGCGTTTTAGCCGTTATTTACATAATGATTTAGACAGTCTGAGCCAACGCTTTAAGCGGGCGCAAGGTAATACGCTGCTGGTCACCGATGGCGTATTTAGCATGGACGGTGATCTAGCGCGTTTGCCTGATTTGGCCGAGCAGGCCAAAGCTCACGATGCCTGGTTGATGGTGGATGATGCCCATGGCTTTGGTGTGCTGGGCAACAACGGCGGCGGTTTGCTTGAACATTACGGTTTGAGCACGGCAGATGTACCGGTATTGGTCGGTACCTTGGGTAAATCCTTTGGCACGGCTGGCGCTTTTGTTGCAGGCAGTGAGGAATTGATTGAAACCCTGATCCAATTTGCTCGCCCCTATATTTACACCACCAGTTCGCCGCCAGCAGTGGCCTGCGCGACGCTGGCCAGCTTAAAATTATTGCAAACAGAGCACTGGCGGCGGGCGCATTTACAGCAACTTATTCAGCAATTTCGCCAAGGCGCGAAGGCGTTAGGCCTGAATCTAATGGACAGCCCGACGCCGATTCAGCCGATTATTATTGGCGATAGTGGCCATGCTATGGCGATTTCCGCGCAGTTGCGTGAGCAAGGGATTTTAGTCGGTGCGATTCGCCCACCTACAGTGCCAGTCGGTAGCGCGCGCTTGCGTATCACCTTAACTGCCGCGCATAGTAGCGAGCAGGTGCAGCAATTACTTGAAGGCTTGGCCGCGTGCCAGCTGGAGGTCAGTGATGAGTAAACACCTTGTTTTGCTACCGGGTTGGGGCTGGGGTGTGGTGCCGCTGCAGATTTTAGCTGAACAGCTGGACGCCGCATTACCGCACTTAACCGTACAGATGCAGCCGTTGCCGGATATGACCGGTAAAAATGCTCAAGCCGTGCTTCAACAACTGGATCAACAATTGCCCAGTGATTGCTGGCTGATGGGTTGGTCGCTGGGCGGCATGTTGGCCACTGCGTTAGCCGCGCACAGACAATCGGCCTGTGCTGGCGTCATCAGCTATGCCAGTAATGCCAGTTTTGTTGCCCAAGAGCACTGGCCGCAAGCCATGCCGGTTGCGACCTTTACTGAGTTTCGCGAGTTGTGCCAGGGTGATTTACCTGCTGCTTTAAAACGTTTTGCACTGCTGTGCAGCCAAGGTGCGACCGAGCCGCGCGCGTTATCACGGCAATTATTGGCTACCGCTGTGCTCGGTGATGCAGCCAGCGCTGTAGCCGGGTTGGATGTTTTGGCTGAACTGGATAACCGTGCGGCTATCAGTGTGTTTGCAGGCCCGCAGTTGCATCTATTGGCGCAGGATGATGCCTTAGTCCCGTCAGCCGCGGCCAACAGCGTGCGTGAGTTAAATCCACAGGCCAGTGTTGAGGTTATGGGCCAGGGCCATGCCGGTCTTATTGCTGAACCACAACGGCTGGCGCAACATATCGCCTCTTTTATTTTAAGTGGTCAGTATGCTTGAGCGTCATGCTCAGCCGAGCGCTAAACAGCAGGTTGCCGCCGCCTTTTCACGGGCAGCGCACACCTATGACAGCGTCGCTGACTTTCAGCGAGCGGTGGGTACACGTTTATTAAGTTTGTTACCTGAGTCAGCAAGCAGCACCTTGGCGACCCAGCGGCACGTACAGCAATGGCTGGATATTGGCTGCGGTACGGGATATTTCTGCGAGCATTTACAGCAGCGTTGGCCTTATGCACAGGGGTTGGGATTGGATCTGGCCGCCGGTATGTTGCAGGTTGCCCGCGCGCGTTGCCCCTCGCTCAGTTACATCTGCGCCGATGCTGAGCATTTACCACTACAAGACAATAGCCAAGACGTGATTTTCAGTAGCCTCGCCCTGCAATGGTGTGAGGATTTCTCGCACGTCTTAAGTGAAGTGCAGCGTGTACTTAAACCGGGCGGTGTTTTGCTGTTTAGCAGTGTGGCCGATGGTTCGTTGGCGGAGTTGCGCAGCAGCTGGCAAGCGGTAGATAAGGCTGCGCATGTCAATACCTTTAGGCCCATGAGCCTGTATCAAGACTTAACGGCCGCCAGTGGTTTACAAGTACTGGATCTGCATTGCCATACGCATATTTATCATTACGCCAAGCTGCGTGAGCTGACTCATGAGTTGAAACATTTAGGCGCGGATCATCTGCAAGCAGGGCGCGCGCAAGGTTTGGTCGGGCGTCAGGGTTTGCAGCGTTTATTGGATGCCTACGAAGACTACCGCCAGCCGCAAGGCCTGCCAGCTACTTGGCAGGTTGTCTATGGCGTGCTGGCTAAAGGAAATGAGCAATGATGCAAGCGTTTTTTATCACAGGTACTGACACCGATGCCGGTAAAACCAGTATTGCCGCAGGCTTACTCTGTGCGGCTAAACAGCAGCAGCGCAGCACCTTAGCAATGAAACCCGTCGCCTCCGGTTGCGAGATGACAGCCCAGGGTTTACGCAACAGCGATGCGTTGGCCTTGATCGCACAAAGCACGGTGCAACTGCCGTACAGCCAAGTTAATCCTTATGCCTTTGCTCCAGCCATTGCCCCACATATTGCCGCGCAGGAAGCAGGGGTTGAGTTATCTGTGGCTGACTTATATCGGGCGGCGCAGGTGGTTTTGCAACAACAGGCAGACTTTACCTTGATCGAAGGCGCTGGTGGCTGGCGCGTACCCATCTCGGCAACTGAGTTTCTCTCGGACTTTGCCATTGCTCTGCAGCTGCCGGTGATCTTAGTGGTGGGGGTGAAACTGGGCTGTATTAATCATGCGCTATTGACTGCGCAAGCCATCCTCAATGACGGGCTGGAGCTGGCCGGCTGGGTAGCGAATGTGATCGACCCCAACTGCGCGCGCTTAGCGGAAAACCTAGCAACTTTGCAGCAGTTGATGCCTGCACCCTGCTTGGCCGAAGTGCCGTATTTGCCAGTTGCTAGCGCTGAACATATTGCTGAGCATGTGCAGCAGGCTTGTCAGTATGTAGTCAAACAGTGACAAAGACATGCCTAATCCTGCATAAAATATACTTTATCGTAAAGTTAGACAGCTTAGGTGCAGCTGCAGTCTTGATATAAAGCTGCGTGTGCATATACTCAGTCCTGCTAAAAAACAACATTATTATTCAGGGAGTTATAGGATGTTGAAGAAAACACTATTGGCTGCTGTGGTATTGGGTCTTGCCACAACTGCGGTTCAGGCGAATGATGTCACTGGTTATCTGAGTGGTAGCTTAGGTCAGTCAGATCATGATCGTTTTGGCAGTAATACTGATCTGGCATATAAAATTGCTGTAGGTTTACAAGCCAACCCGTATGTTGCTTTAGAAGCGCAATACATTGATCTTGGTGATGCTACAGATAAAGGCTTTGTCAGTTCCATGGCTGCAAAAGCAACCTCTGAAACAAAAGGCTTAGGTGCAAATTTAGTCGGTACTCTGCCATTAGACGACTTTAAGCTTTTTGCTAAAGTTGGATATCACAGGTTGGAAACAAAATCTAAGCTGACTGTTGGTTCAGAGGCTGGCAGCCGTAAAGCGCATGACTGGGTTCCTTCGTTTGGGGTTGGTGCATCCTATGCATTCACGCCTGCCATTGAAGTTGTTGCTGAATATGAGCGTTATAAAGACGCAGGGGATCGCAAAGTACATACTCAAAATCATGTTGCCAACTTCAAACATGACATCGACCTCGCATCAGTGGGCCTACGCTACAACTTCTAAGTTATTCCACACAGCTGGCATTGCACTGATGCCAGCTGTGTTGCAGTTTTAAGGCTGCACCACCAAGTTATTGAATAGTAAATCTTCCACTAGCGTTTCCCCTTCTTCTTGATTAAGCACTTGTTGCACTTGCAGCAATGCAGCTTGGCGCACGGCTTCTTTGCCATCATGCTCATTCATATCTGCATCGGATTGCTGGGCAAACAGCTGAATCAGTTGGTCGCGAATTAAGGGCTCGTGGTATTGCACTCTGTCCACGTTTTCAGTTTTAACCCGTAAGGCGATATCAGCTTTGTAGTATTTGAGTTTACTGCCTGCGCCGTAGTTACCAACGATAGCCGGGACTAAGCTGACATAGGATGTGGGTGATGCAGGTTCTGCGGGCGCGGATGCTGCTTGCGCATTGGCTGTCCAGCTCAGTGACAAAGCCAGTAATATAATTGATAAATATCTCACGGTGATTGCTCCAATGCTTAAAAATAACCCATGTTCGATGCCCATGGCGGCTGTTAGCAGAATATAGGTATTGGGCCGATTGTGCAGTTTAAGTTATTTTTGTGCTGCTGTGTTTTCCGTGAATCTGCAGTTGAGTTGTATAAATTGTTTAAAACAACCCTTAAGACATAATGAATTATCACTCAAATGCATACAGATTGATCTCTGTAGCGAGCGCCTTACACTCAAGAAAATAATAAATAGAGGTGCCTTATGAAAGCCGTATTATGTAAAACCTTTGGTCCAGCAGATACGTTGGTTGTTGAAGAAATTAGTAGCCCTGAGATTAAGAAAAACGAAGTATTTCTCGATGTGCATGCCGCCGGGATTAACTTTCCAGACACCTTAATTATTGAAGGTAAATACCAATTTAAGCCGCCTTTTCCCTTTTCGCCAGGCGGTGAAGCAGCGGGTGTGATCAGTGCTGTGGGTGAGAAGGTGAGTCATCTAAAGGTTGGCGACCGCGTTATGGCGTTAACCGGCTGGGGCAGCTGCGCTGAGCAAGTGGCAGTCCCTGCTTATAATATTTTACCTATGCCAGAAGCAATGGATTTCAGCACTGCGGCAGCCTTTAGCATGACCTATGGCACTGCGATGCATGCCTTAAAACAACGCGGCACGTTGCAGGCCGGTGAGACGTTGCTGGTACTCGGCGCTTCTGGTGGTGTGGGATTAGCAGCGATTGAGATTGGTAAAGCCATGGGCGCACGGGTGATTGCTGCCGCCAGTAGCGCAGACAAGCTTGAAGTGGCACGCCAAGCGGGCGCAGATGAGTTGGTTAACTATCAAACCGACGATGTACGCGAGCGCTTGAAAACCCTAACCAAGGGCCAAGGCGTGGATGTGGTTATTGATCCGGTGGGTGGCGATTTATTCGAAACAGTGTTTCGCTCCATTGCTTGGAACGGGCGCATGCTGGTGATTGGTTTTGCCAGCGGTACCATTCCTTCGCTACCAGCGAATTTACCCTTACTTAAAGGTGCAGCGATGATTGGCGTGTTCTGGGGCGCGTTTGCTCAGCGTCAGCCGCACGATAATGTTGAGAACTTTCAGCAGCTGTTTGCTTGGTATGCGCAAGGCAAACTCAAGCCCTTGGTCTCGCAAACCTTTGCTTTAGAAGATACTGCGCAAGCAATTAATACGCTGGCTGCACGAAAAGCGGTTGGAAAGCTGGTGATTAAAATACGTTAGGGGCGCGTCTAGCTGGCCAGATGCAGTAGCGTTAAGCACTGCTGCTGGCGCTGTTTGTCAGCATGATGAGCACCGTATGCCATTCCAGCGACAGCCTATAAGCTGGTACAGTCAGTTGAGCGATTGTTGGAAAGAGGAGTGCATCGATTGATTACAAGCAAAGAAGAGCTTGATGCGGTACGTCTGCAGTGCAAGGCAATGGTTAAAAAGCGTGCTTTAGCGTCAGGTAGTATGGCATTGCTGCCTGTGCCCGGCGTTGATATTGCCGCAGACGTGGGTTTGCTTTTAGAGTTATTGCCGGCCATTAATCGTGAGTTTGGTTTAACCCCTGAGCAAATTGAACGTCTTGATCCGCAGTTCAAAAGTTTTTTATATGGGGTGATTAAAACCACAGGTACGCGCATTGCTGGCCAGCTGGTGACTAAGCAAGTGGTGCTGTCGCTGTTGCAGAAAGTGGGTGTACGACTGACGGCCAAACAAGCGCTGAAGTTTATTCCTTTCGCAGGGCAGGCCGCCGCCGCGACTTTAAGTGCTAGCGCGATGCTGCTGCTTGGTCATGCGCATATTGAAGAGTGCTACGCCATTGCCAATAAAGGCCTGGAGTTTAAAGCGTTACCGCAGACCAGCGAATAGACGCTGTGCAGGCTAGCTGGCCTCGGTAGCGCTGCATAACACGCGAGGTCAGGTGCAGCGAGGATATTGATGTTTAGCCCAAGATTTTTTGGGGTGCTGCGTGCTCTACCACATGCTCAGCAAGTTTAAGGCCGGTCTCTGAGAAGGTTTTGTGGATAAAATCTACGCCTGCCGCACGAATGCTATCAGCGTGCTCAGGGTGTAAGCAGTGGCTAACAATAAGCCCCTTAAAGCCGCTTTCACGTAGCTTTTGTGCAGCTAAGGTTTTCACTTCCAAATCATTAGCGGCTAAGACCACATACTTTAAATGCGGTGCGCGTAAGCGCTTCCAGAATACAGAATCTTCAGCATCAGCAAATAAGCTATGGATATTTCCTTGCGCCTGCTCTTCTACTTTAATAAGGTCAGAATCAATCCCTAGCACCGAGTAGCCTTTGTCACTGAGCATTGTATAAGCGGCGAGACCTGTACGCCCCATACCCACAATAAGAACTTCATCATCAATATAAAGCGGCTGTTCATCCGGATGAAAACCTTTGCGTTCGAGCAAAATAAGATACCTACTCAGCTTTTCATATAAGGTGTGGGCAAAACGGTTGAGCGGTGCAGAGACCACAAAGGAGAAAGCCACGGTCAGAGCCAGCGGCACAATCCATTCAGGGATGGCAATGCTGGCGACAATGAGGCCGAACTCACTGTAGTTGGTCAGGCTTAAGCTGGTTAAAAATGCACTGCGCGCTCTGAGTTTAAACAGCACCATCAAGCCGAAAAATAGCACGCCTTTCAGCGGTAAAACGATGGCCATAGCCAGCGCAAAAATAACCGCATTTTGATCAGGTAAGCCACCGATACCAATTTGTAAAAAGAAACCGACCAAAAAGATTTCTTTGATACTCCAGAGCGCTTTGGACAGTTCGCTGGAGCGCGGGTGGTTGGCCAGTAATGCACCAAAGGCTAAAGCGCCAAGCTCTGAGCTGAGTCCGACTTGCTCAAAACCAAACCCCCGACAACCAGCGCCAGCAGTAAGCCAAGTAAGACTAGAAGCTCTTCGTGGCCACTGTAATCCACTAAGCGATAAATCAAAGGTCGCAAGAGTGGCATACCAAACACCACCAGCGCCCACATTGATGGTGTTTGTCCGCTGGCGACACTCATCACACCTAAGGCGATTAAGTCTTGAATGACTAAAATGCCAATCGCAACGCGGCCGTGGAATGCACGCAGTTCACGCTTGCCTTCTAAAACTTTAGCGGCCAATACGGTACTGGAAAATGATAAGGCGATGGCCAACATAATCGCGGTGTACCAGCTGATGTCTAGAAATAAGAAAAAAGCTGGGGCAAAGATCAAGGTGCTGATAAAAAATGCAGCAGTCCGCCGCCCATAACCTCTGGGCGTACTAGACTTTTAACTTTGAGCTTTAAGCCAACAGTAAACAGCAGTAGCAGAACACCGAGGTGGGCAATATGCTGTAGAGCTGAGGTGCTATCTACAGTTAAATCTAAAAAGTCTGCGCAGGCCGCAATCGAAAAGCCTGCTGCAAGGTAGCCAATGAGTGGCGGCAGGCCGATCAGTCGCATGCCAATTCCTAAACTAAAGGCAAAGACAATCCATACGGCTTCAATCACGACGATTCCTTGGCTGCTGGTGTTTAACTATATATTTTAGCAAACAATTGGGCAGGACTATGAAGTATTTATAGTTGCGGTGTGTTTGTGCAGTTGTGGTTGCTTATGCATATACAAGGTTAATCTTTTAAGGCTGATAATATTGTATTGCGTGTTGGCGAGTGTCGCCCATAAATGAGCGACCTACTGCGTTGCAATGCCGGTCGGCATTTTAGGGCCGACATTGGTATGGGTATGGTTGGTTTTGTCGCTTATAAATGGGCGATAGTGGTGCAATGTAGATGGTCAAGCAATTGCTGTGCTGCGTTTTTACCACTGTGCCAAGCGCTGTACACGTCGCCACTGCCACACCAATCACCGGCAACATAAAGTCCGCGCTGTTGCTCGTATAATGCTGTCGTGGGTTGCTTTAGCGCACCTAGTGCGTAACGCCAGCGGTGTGCGAATGCGCTGTCATGCAGAGGCAGTGGGCTGTCTAACAAATCAGAAAAAGCACTTCTGAGGGCATCGATTACATCATCATGCTGGTTTTCAAGGTGCTTGCTGCTCCAATCTGCCCTGGCGCGTAGCATCCATGTTTGCATGGGATGCTCGGCAGATAAAGGCGTAACAGTAATGTCGGCAATGGCCTGGTTGCTTGGGCACTTTATGTTCGTATTATGGGTTAGAGGTTGCTTAAAACCGAGGGCAACCATCCAAACCGGTTGTACCTTGACTGAATCAGCCTGGTGCGCCAGCTCAGGTGCGCAACTGTTAAGTAAAGCGCTGGCTTGCGGTGCAGGTATTGCAATAATCAGCTGCTGAAAAGGGCCGTGCGCGCGATCATTTTGCTCATGCAGTAACCAGCCTCGGCTGTCGTGACTTAGTCTTTGAATATGGCAGGAAAAGTCAGTGTTAAGGTCACCCAGTAGCTGGCGAGTTAAGGCGCTCATATAAGGCACGCCGGTCCAGTACGTTTGTCCTGCGCTATGATGCTGCTGTACCCAGCCTACTTGCTGCCATGCATGTAGCTCTTCAAGAAACAGTGGATCATCACTGCTGAATGCTTGTGTGCCTAAATTAATACGCCCCATCTCGCTGCGTTTACTGGCTAAGCGGCCGCCGCTGCCTCGGCTTTTTTCAAACACTTGCACGCTGTGTCCCGCTGCTTTTAGGGTGCGAGCAGCAGTGATTCCGGCTATGCCGGCACCAATAATGGCAATGTTAGAAGAGGGCATAGGATGTCCTTGCAGATAAATAGAGGGCAATTGCTGCATATAATTCATGTACAATAAATACTTATACAGCGTGCGTCATTGTACAAGTATTTGTTACCGATCTATAGTCTATATTAGTACTAAGCGCTTGCAGTTAGCTGTATTCACTGCTGCTATGTATATGAAGGTGTCAGCTTTAACACTTTTTCCTGCAGGAGACATGAACGATGCGTATTTTAATAACCGGTGGTACAGGGTTGATTGGTCGCAGTTTATGCCAGTTTTGGCTGGCGCAAGGCCATGAGCTTTATGTCTGGAGCCGCACGCCAGAGCGGGTTAAAGGCTTATGCGGTGATGCTGTGCATGCGGTGGCTGAGTTGCGAGAGCTTGATCAAGTGCCGCTTGACGCTGTGATTAACTTGGCTGGCGCACCGATTGCCGATCGACCTTGGACCCAAGCGCGACGTAAATTATTGCGCGACAGCCGTATTGCCTTAACCAATCATTTGGTCAGTTGGCTGGCGAGTTTGCCAAAGAAACCCGCCGTCTTGATTTCTGGCTCGGCAGTGGGCTGGTACGGTGATGGTGGTGAGGGTGTGTTAACTGAAAGCAGTCCGGTACAAAGTTCTGACTTTGCTACGCAGCTCTGTGCTGACTGGGAAACTGCTGCGCAAGCCGCTGAACCCTTAGGTATGCGCGTGGTGCTGATTCGTACTGGTTTGGTTTTGACCGGTAAGGGTGGGTTCTTGTCGCGTCTGATGCCACTATTTAAGCTGGGTTTAGGCGGCAAACAAGGCAGCGGCCAGCAATGGATGCCTTGGGTGCATTTGGATGATGAAGTGGCTTTAATTGATCATGTGCTGCACCACGCAGAGGCGCGCGGCCCTTACAATGCCTGTGCGCCAGAGCCCGTGCGCAATCAGGATTTCGCCAAAGCGTTAGGTCAGCATGTTAAGCGTCCAGCCTTTATGGCTGCACCGGGTTTTGTGCTAAAACTGATGCTTGGAGAAATGGCAGGTTTGTTGTTGGGTGGTCAGAATATTCGCCCAGAGCGCACGCAAGACATCGGTTTTGAGTTTAAATATAAAGACTTGAAATCGGCATTGGCTAACCTGTAAAGGTTGCTTGCCACGTTTAAAAGCCTTGCCAATCTAACAAAAAAGGCCACTGGTTGAGTGTTAACCAGCAGCCTTTAGCTATACATGCACTGCAGAGTTTCACCTTTGCTGGTCATAACAATCAGCAAAGGTGAACTGCGCTTTAGTGTGAGGTGCCTTCGGCAAACTCAATTTTGTTGCCCACGTTGTACTTACCTGAAGGCTTGTTCATGGGGATGCGTTTTACTTCTTCTAGCGTATTGGCATCGTAAACAATTAGCGCACCTTCAGTATCCCAAACGCTCAGAATTAAGTGGCTACCATCGTTGGTAAACTCAACGTGAGCGGCGTTTTTGCCGGGCATCGGACGCAGGGTGTGCGCCACTTCTAAGGTTTGCTTGTCAATTAAGTGCACGGTTTCTTGGTTAGGGCCAAAGAACACATCGGTCCATGCGTATTTTGAGTTCTCATGACTGCGCATAAAGAAGCCCGGACCTTCAGTCGGAATCTCTTTTATCAGCTCCCAGGTTTTTAGGTCCAATACCGAAATAAGGCCTTGGCTGATATTGGGTGTGGCAAATACCCATTGGCCATCACGTTTCCAGTAAATTCCTGAGCCTAGATGCGGCATGCCAGGTAATGGAATATCAGTGATGGATTTCCCGGTGTCCAGATCAATCACTTGGCCGCCATGGGCTTTGCGTGAGGTAGCTAATAAATAGCGGTAATCAGGCGTAAAGGAAAAATCATCTAAATAGTCTTGGGCAACAATACGCCGCGGGGTGAAATCAGGTGTGCCCGCATAAGAGAGTTCCCACACTTCATGGGAGTCTTTCAGAGCGACGATAAAGCTGTCGCGAGGCGGTGCGGTATACACAGCACTGACCCGCGATGGTGCGCCGTCTTGGCTGATTGCATCAATACTTTTCACTAGGGTTAGATCATCGGCATTGAGTAGCACAAGGTTGCCGGGCAAGTAATTACCCGCTAAAACCCAGCGCCCATCATTACTGACAGCGAGGTTGCGGGTGTTGAGGCCGACGCGGGTTTCGGCAATCATAGTAAAATTATGTATGTCGTATTTAGTCACCCAGCCATCGCGTGAGGCAAAGTAAACAAAACGACCATCGGGTGAAAATTTTGGTCCGCCATGCAAAGCGAAGTGCGATTGAAAGCGCGTCAATGGCTCAAACTTATCGCCGTCGAGGATGGTGACATGGTGCGTGCCGGCTTCAACCACAACAAATAAATTCAGCGGATCAGCATTGTGCTGCGCAGTGTCAGGCAGTGCACTTTCATCGGCTAAGATGCGATGGCTGGCGCGGGTATCGGCATCGCCCCACGTTGGTGGGTTTTCGATCGGTGTATATAAATACTCCACCATGTTTTCGATCTGCTCAGCACTCAAAGTGTCTTTGAATGCCAGCATTTGGCTGGCTGCACGGCCTTCACTGATCGCTTTAATGGCTTCAGGTTTTTTAATTCGACCCAAACTTTCTGGTAGCAAAGCAGGTCCAGTGCCACCGATGCGTTGTGCACCATGACACACTGTGCAGTGTTGCTCATACAATTGTTTAGTTGCGCTAAAGTCTGTGTTAGCGGCTGCTGCACTTGTGGCAAGGCCCAGTAAAGACAGGGCAGCAAGCGATTTTAAGCAGGTGGTTATACGCATAGGGCTTCCTCGGTCTCTACAGCAGAATGATGAATGTGTGCTGGATAGCTCACATGATTGTTGCTGAACAGGTCAACGACCTTACCAATCACCGTTAAGGTAGGCGGAGTAAGTTCGGCGTTATCCGCCATTGCTTGCAGTTCAGCGAGGGTGCCGCGCACCACTTTTTGATTGGCGTAGGTACCGCTAGCAATAAGTGCTGCTGGTGTGTTCGCAGCTAAGCCAGCCTGAATCAGCTCGCTGGAAATTTCTTCAAGACTGCTCAAACCCATATAGAACACTAAGGTTTTCTTTGGGTCAGTGTAGCTTTTCCACGGCAGATGCAGTTCGCCATCTTCCTGCAAGTGACCTGTAATAAACTGGCAGGAATGCGCTACACCACGGTGGGTCAAAGGGATTCCGGCATAGGTCGTGCAACCTGAGGCAGCGGTAAT
Organism: Pseudomonas sp. C27(2019); assembly: GCF_008807395.1. Taxonomy (GTDB): domain Bacteria; phylum Pseudomonadota; class Gammaproteobacteria; order Pseudomonadales; family Pseudomonadaceae; genus Denitrificimonas. Next base: position 2,855,123 of record NZ_CP043320.1, on the reverse strand, counting down.
GCCGGGTACCACTTGGCAGCTGATTTGCTGTTTTAGTAAGAAAATCAGCTCTTCCGAGCCACGCCCAAAAACAAAAGGATCACCACCCTTAAGGCGGGCAACGCGTAAGCCCTGTAGGGCTAGATCAGCAAGCAGTTGATTGATTTGCTCTTGCTTCAAACTATGATGGCCGGTGGCTTTACCAACGAAGTGGCGTTGGCAACGTTCAGGCAACATATCAATGAGTTCTGGGCTCACTAAGCGGTCAAAGACCACCGCATCAGCTTGCTGTAATAAACTCCATGCACGTAATGTGAGCAGGCTTGGGTCACCAGGACCTGCGCCAATTAAAGCTACTTCACCAGCAGCGAAAGCGCTTTGCAGAGCAGCGGGAAGAGCGGTTGTCAGATCCATGTCAGCTCCAAAGTGACGTTCGGTCACGATAATAATGTCAACTCACGCAGTGTGACAAAGCTACAGTGCTACGTAGTTGATCTCTGGCAATGCCGTGACGCCTATTTCTTCATCGGTTAAATAACAGCCAGGATCTTCTGCCCATAAGTCACCGCCTGCCCAAGCGCGGGTACGGGTATTACCATTGCAAATACTTAACCATTGGCATTCAGCGCAACGGCCTTTGACCTTGCGCGGGTGCTCGCGTAGTTGCAGCAGTAAAGGATCTGGGTTGTTTAGCCAAATATCTGAGAAGGTTTGTGTGCGCACATTACCGAGCGTGTGCTGTTGCCAGTAGGTGTCGGGGTGTACATCACCAAGGTTATCAATATTCGCCACGCCCGCACCGGATGCGTTACCGCCCCAAGCGCGCAGCATGTCTTCCATTTGTTGGCGGTGCTGCGGCACGTTACGCTCGACCCATTGCAGTAACAAAATGGCATCGGCATCGTTATTGCCACTGACGAAGTCTGTTTCTACACCTCTTTGCACATCGTCCCATGCACGATCAAAAATCTGATCCATGGCCTGACGTGTCATTTGCCAGTGTGCATCAATTTTGCTGCTGCGCTTACCACGACCGCTGTAGTTGAGGTGTGACAAGTAGTATTTTTGCACATCATATTCGCGCATTAACTCGAGTAAGTCAGGCAGCTGCATATGGTTGTGCATGGTTAAGGTGGTACGCAAACCGACGCGTAAATCATGTTGGCGACAGAGTTCTACAGCGTGCATGGAGGCGGCAAAACTGCCTTTCTTCTGCCTAAATTCATCATGAAATTCAGGCAAGCCATCAACACTGATACCCACATAATCAAAATCAGCAGCAGCGATTTGCTCGATATTGTTTTCGTTAATTAATGTGCCATTGGTTGAAAGAGCAACATAAAAACCATATTGACGCGCACGCTCAGCGAGCTGGAAAATATCGGGGCGCATCAGTGGCTCACCGCCACTTAAGACTAAAACTTTGACACCCGCTGCGTGTAGCTGGTCAATCACATCCAGTGCTTCAGCTGTGTTGAGCTCGCCTTTAAAATCAATGTCAGCTGAGGTTGAATAACAGTGTTTGCAGGTTAGGTTACAGCGCCGTAAGACGTTCCAGATAACAACCGGGGCGCGAGTGCTGCCCGGTTTTGCTGCGCGTGGTGCCGGACTTTGGCCAGCAATGGCACGTAGGTAAGTGCTGATTCTTAGCATGCTTATTTCTCCTGTTGCTGAGCGGCCAGCCGCAACCCCGTTTTCTTCAGAATGCGACTACTGACCAGCATCGTATCAGCGCGACAGGCATCGCCTAGTTGATCACGAATAAGATTACGCTCGTTTTCTATTTGCTCAGCAGTGGTGCCGTGCACCATGGCAAACAAGTTATAAGGCCAACCCTCTAAACGTGGGCGACGATAGCAGTGGCTGACAAAATGTAAATTACCAATAATCTCGCCTAAACGATCGATATGCGCATCATCCACATCCCAGACTGTCATGCCATTAAAGGTATAACCGAGTCGATAGTGGTTAGGTACCGCAGCAATTCTGCGAATCGCACCGCCGTCTTGTAAGCGCTGTAATAATGCGAGGGTGTCATCAACACTGAGCTGCATTTTTTCAGCAATCCAAGCCCAAGGATCTGCCACCAGCGGCATGCCAGCTTCAGTGAGGGTAATCAGTTGTTGTGCGAGTTGTTGATCAGAGGGGGAAATGGAGGCCGACATGGTAGGTCTTCTCCTTAGGTAAGTTAAGGACTGACAAACCGGTCAAGGCTTCAATCTGCGCAATGCTGCGTTGAATGCCTTCGGGAGTTGGGCAGGCTAAAACAAACCACATATTAAAGGTGTGTTCGCGGCGGTAGTTGTGAGCCACGGCGGGAATAGTATTAAGCTGTTCAGCGACTTCATCAAAGCGCTCTTCAGGTACGCTCATGGCGGCTAAAGTAAAGGCACCGCCCAGCTGCTCGATATCAAACATTGGACCAAACCGGCTTAAGGTACCGTCATCCAAAAATTCTTGTAAGCGCTCACGAATACGCTCAGCGCTGCTCTCTAATTCCTGAGCAAGCGCGCCCCAGGGGTCGCGTACTAAAGGTAAGCCATGCTGTAAACGGTTGAGCAGGCGGCGATCAAATTCATCCATTGGACTGAGCTCCGGATTGGCTGTAGCGTGCGCCGCGCTGTTTGAAAGCACGGGTGCTAAACAGCAAGTGATGCGGGCGCTGCTGTAAATTATGTTGCTGTAGCAGTTCGATAACATGTGCTTCTACAGCTTCGCGGTCTCGGCCATGCACCATGCAAAATAGGTTATACGGCCAGCCTGGGCGGCGTGGTCGGCGATAACACAGGTTAACCCCAGGCGCTTGGCCAAGCGCTTCACCAACTTGATGCACGCGCTCATCCTCAATGTCCATGACCAACATGACATTGGCATTGATGCCGAGTGCGCGGTGTTTAACGACAATGCCAAAGCGACGAAACAAGCCTTGTTCATCTAAGCCTTGCACATGCTCTAATACAGCTTGTTCGGTGCTATTGATGTGCTCAGCAAACACTTGGTAAGGGCGCGAGGTCAGTGGCAGGCCGTTTTCGAGCAGGCGGCGTAATTGCTGTTGCTGCTCAATTGATAGGGTGCTGTTCATGATGGCACCTGCGAATCTTTACCTAGGGCAAAACCTAGATTGATTTGGTAGGCAGTTAGCATCGGTAAATCCAGTGGTGTTAGGCCAGTGATTTGTTCGATACGTGCTAGCGCTTGATCTAAGTGCTCACGATCTGGGCCGGTCATAACAAACCAGAGGTTCCAGTCATGCTCACGTAAATAGTTGTGATTGACTTCATCAAAGGCGTTAATTTGCGCAGCAACTTCTTCAATGCGCTCTTCAGGCACAGCTAAGGCAACTAAAGTGCTGGCGCCGGCCAAGCTGTGCTCAAACACAGGGCCGACTCGGGACAGTGCTTTGCGCTGATTGAGTTGCTCTAAGCGCTGTAAAATATCGTCTTCGGTGCAACCCAGTTCATCGGCCATGGCTTGGTAGGGTTGTGCACAAATCGGCAAGCCATGCTGGAAACGATCCAGCATGCGTAGGCAAAGCTCATCCATGCTGTAACTCCTATAAACCGATGCGGTGCGCTCGGTCGCTAAAGAAGATTCCACTTGGACTATCAGCAGGCAGCGTATGAAGTTTTTTTAGGGTTGCGGTATCCCACACCTGTACTTCGTTTTTATCGCGCACGGAAATCCAAATGTGTTCGCCGCGCGGAGTAAACTCCATGTGCAGCACGCCGGGCCCTGGCTCTAGGGTGGCAAGAATCTCATGGGTTTCACTGTCAATGACTTGTACATATTGGTTGTCAGGGACGGCAAAGTTGACCCAGATTTGTCGTGCATCAGGGCGTGCCATAACAAATACCGGCTGTCCTGCAGTATCAATACTGCCCGTTTGTTGCCAGGTATTGGTATCCATCACCAGCACTTGGTGGCGGCCAACCGCGGGCACAAAAGCGTTATCACCAGCAACTGTCCAGCCTTCGAGGTGTGGCATTTTATACACGGGCAGCTTTTCTGAACCGCGACCGTAGTCATCTAAAATGCGTTTAATACCTTTCTCTGGATGCCATAAATCGAGCAACGCCATGCCATCTTCGCCGAATAGTCCAGCGATGTAATAACGACCATCAGGGGTTAGCATGGAATCGTAAGGTTGGTTGCCGATATTAGTAAATCGAGTGATCTCAGGTGTGTTGCTTTTGCTGAAGTCGGCAATCCAGATTTCACCGGTATCAAACAAACTGACTAAAAACTTTTGGCCTGGCGCATCGACCATACCAACCACGCGTGAGCCACGGCTACCGTCTGCTACAGTGGTCGCAGGGATATCAGCGACGAGCTCTAAGGTGTTGGCATCAAACACTTTTACGCCACCTGGCTCATAGTTACCCACAGCGAGTAAGCGGCCGTCTTGGCTGATGGCACCACCAATGCTGTTGCCGCCTTGGATAATGCGCTTGTCAATTTTTGCGCTCAGCATATCAATTTTGGTTAAGCCACCATCACGACCAAACACATAAGCAAAGCGCGCGTCACGTGAAAAAACCACAGAAGCGTGCGATAAATCGCCTAAGCCTTCGACGCGGGCAAGAGTCGTATTGTGACTGTGCTCAACAATTTGTACGCTGCCAGCAGCACGCTCAATTACCACGCCTAAGTCACCGGTGCCGCGCAGCTGGCTGCTCGGCTGTGTGGCGCAAGCGCTTAATAAACCAGCTAATAAAAATACAGTGCCAAAACGACGCATTATGGGTTAACTCCTTGAAGCAAGCGATCAATCATCCAAGCTGCCTCTTGCTCGTTGAGTAAGGCGCTCCATGGTGGCATGGCTGTGCCTGGGCGACCAAACATCACAGAGGCAATGAGGCTTTCGCGGGGTTTGTCAGCTAAAATTTGCGGGGTCAGAGCGGGGCCGAGGCCGCCAGTCATGCGTAGACCGTGGCAGGAGCCGCAGTCTTGAATCAAGAGATGCTCAAGTGTTGCTTGACGCTCATCAGATAATGGCGCGGCCGCACTTAAAGAAAGAGGAAGGAGTAACGCCACGATGATTCCAAAAAACTGTGAAGCTATCTTGGTGGCTGTCATGACGTTCTCCTAGGGATATTAATTAAGGCTTAAAACCCACTCAGCAAGAATGGCTGCTTCTTCATCGGTAACTACGTTAGGTGGCATAGGGATTGGACCCCAAATGCCTGCGCTACCATTTTTGATGTGTAAAGCTAGTGTTTCAGCTGCACCTTCAACGCCAGCATTTTTTGCTGCGATTTCTTTCAGTGAAGGACCAACCATTTTGGCGTCAACAGTGTGACAAGCAATGCATGGTTTGCTTTTAAACAGCGCTTCACCATCACTTGCTAAAGCAGGCTGCACTGCAAATGCAGTACCTAAAGCAAACAGTGGAATCAAGATTTTTTTCATAGTCTTTCCTCAAAACTAATAATGGTAAGTCGTAGTGACTTATCGCTATTGTACTCAGTACACGTCGTGTTGAGTATCATTTACGTTAAATTTATCAGCTGAAGCGAACAAATGTATGCCTTTGCTCACTTTTTAAGGTTTAACGTCTCATCATCTACAACTACGATGGCAGACCATAAATTAATCTCCATAGAATGGCGCTTACCCTTACAGTGTTATCGCTTGTTCGGGTTGTATCGCCATCCTAGTTTCTCGTTGAGTGATTATTTGGCGTATCTTGCTAATACCTTTGTGCGTTCACATCCTAGTCAGAGTCGATAATATTGCGCTTGACGGTAATCAATATTCATCCATTAAGCAGTTGAGAATGCGTCTCTAAGACAGTTAATGTAAGCATAACCAAGTTAATCAGTAGGGTATAAAAGTGAATTCAAGCCTGAATCAAGAAGCGCTGTTAAGTTCTGATGAACCGTATTATCAGACGCTGGGCAATGAGGAAGTTGTCTTTCGTCAGGCTTGGCAGCATGGCATGCCGGTCTTAATTAAAGGGCCAACCGGTTGCGGTAAAACCCGTTTTGTCCAGCACATGGCACACCGTTTAAATCTGCCGCTGTACACCGTGGCTTGCCACGATGACTTAAGTGCTGCTGACTTAGTGGGCCGTCATTTGATCGGCTCAGAGGGAACCTGGTGGCAAGATGGACCATTGACCCGTGCCGTGCGTGAAGGCGGCATTTGCTATTTAGATGAAGTGGTTGAGGCGCGCCAAGACACGGCTGTGGTATTGCACCCACTGGCTGATGACCGTCGTGAGTTGTTCTTAGAGCGTACCGGTGAAGCCATTAAAGCACCTCCGGGCTTTATGCTGGTGGTGTCTTATAACCCAGGCTATCAAAACCTACTTAAAGGCATGAAGCCCAGTACCCGTCAGCGCTTTGTGGCCTTGCGTTTTGATTACCCAAGTGTTGCAGAAGAGCAGAAAATTGTTGAAATCGAAGCAGGCGTGGATAGCAAACTGGCTGCGCAAATTGTTCGTTTAGGGCAAGCGTTGCGCCGTTTAGAAAACCATGACCTTGAAGAAGTCGCCTCCACGCGCTTGCTGATTTTTACAGCGCGCATGATCAAAGCAGGAATGCCAGTGCGTGAAGCCTGTCTAGCCTGCTTGGCCGAGCCGCTTAGCGATGATCCACAAACTGTGGCGGCCTTAATGGATGTAGTTGATGTCCACTTTGAGTAAAAAAGATACGACGCAGGCGCTGCCGGGTGACTTGGCGATGTGGATTTTTATCCTCGCTGAGCTGGCAGCCTTTACTTTATTTATTCTTGCTTTTAGCGTCACGCAAATGCTCTATCCCGATATGTTTACAGCGGGACGGGCAGAGCTTGATCCTTCCACTGGCTTTGCCATGACCGTGGGTTTATTGTCGTCTGGTTTTTTAGCGGCGCTGGCTGTAGAGCGGGTGCGGGTTAATAAAGCGCGACAAGCGGCAGTGTTGATTATTGCCGCCATTGCTTCAGGCATGGTCTATGTGGTGCTTAAGTTCAGTGAATATGCGCACCTAGCCAATGCAGGCTTTGATCTTGAATACAATATGTTTTTTACTTTGTATTGGTTGCTGACGTTGTTTCACTTTTTGCACGTTTGGTTAGGTTTATTTGTTTTAGCCTTTTTAGCTTGGCGCTGTTTTCGTTTGGGCTTTGATGCCCAAAACCGCAGCGGCATGGAGTCAGGTGTGATGTATTGGCACATGATTGACTTGGCTTGGGTGATTATCTTTCCACTTGTGTATTTACTGGGGTAGGGCAACAACATGTCAAATACCAAGGTGTTGATTTTCTGCTGGTTGGCATTGGTCGTGGCAACGGCGGTAACCGTATATTTTGGCGCCAGCACGATGACGCTAGCCAGCCAAGTTGCTGCCGTTTTGATCGTGGCAATTATCAAATCAGGCTTAATTATTGATGGCTTTATGGAGTTGCGTCATACCCAGCAGCGTTGGCGGGTCATTATGTATGGCTGGCCACTAGCAATGAGTTTAATCATTGCTGTGACTATCCTGATTCCTCACTTTATGGCGTCATAGGTTTATTGCTGCATGATGCCAGGCAGGTGCTCTGCCAATTTCTTCACATCCAAGGGTGCGCGTACAAAACCATATTGGCGGCCATCAGGGCTGATAATCGCTAAGTTACCGCTGTGATCAACGGTATAACGCGGCTTGCTGGTATCACCTGGAATAAAGGGAATACTAAGTGCATTGCTGAGAGTCTGGATATCTGCCAGCTCACCGGTTAAGCCAACAAATTCAGGGTCAAAATACTCCAAGTAGAGTTTCAATTGTTCAGCGCTGTCACGGTTTGGGTCGACACTGACCATCATAATTTGCATATTTTCTTGCGTCTTAGCTGGCAGTAGCTTTTTCAGCTGACGTAACTCTGCCAGCGTGGTTGGGCAGATGTCGGGGCAAAAAGTATAGCCAAAAAATACTAAACGCCATCTTCCCGTTAGTGCTTGTGTGTCTTGCACTGTACCTGCGGTGCTGGCCAATTGCAGTGCCGGCAGCTCACGGCTATTGGGCAGTACAATAATCCCAGCCTCTCGTGCCGCCCGTGAAGGGCTGTTATCAAGCGTTAAATAGCTACCAGCTAACACACCAATGATGGTAGCTAATAGCACAGCTACAACACTTAAAATCAGCCTGCGACCCTTTTTTAAATATGGCATAAACCGTCCTTAATGGTGTTTCACGCTGCACTAAAGCGTATAGCGTTAAGCGTGCATTATAGAGTGAATTTTGTGTGCTGCACTTGTGTTCTAATACCGCGTTAAAGCCTGAGGTGTTGTTAGCTGGCCTAATGCTGTGCAGTGTTTGGTTTTAGCCTGTTACACTGAGCACCTCAAATTAAGGAGCTTGTCATGTCTGCTCATCCGTTTGCTGCGCTCACCCCGGATTTAGTATTGGATGCGGTGGAGAGTCTCGGGTTTTTAAGTGATGCTCGGGTACTCGCCCTTAATAGCTATGAAAACCGTGTCTACCAAGTCGGCATTGAAGATAAAGCACCGCTGATTGCCAAGTTTTATCGCCCTGGGCGCTGGAGTGATGGGCAAATCTTAGAGGAGCATGCTTTTTCTTTTGAGCTGGCAGAGTGTGATGTGCCGCTGGTTGCGCCGATGCAACATAATGAGCAAAGTTTATTTGAGCATGCGGGTTTTCGTTTTGCCCTGTTTGAACGCCGTGGTGGTCGTGCGCCAGAGCCGGGTAATTTAGAGCAACTGTATCGACTTGGCCAATTGTTAGGGCGCTTGCATGCAGTGGGTGCCAGTAAGAGCTTTGCTGAGCGTCCTGAGCTCAATGTTGATAGCTATGGTCATGCGTCTTTTGAGCGTTTACGCAGTGGTGCGCACGTACCCGAAAGTTTGCGGCCAGCTTGGGAGTCTGTGGTGCGTGACTTGCTGATTAAAGTGGACGCCATATTTGCAGAGCATCCTTATACTGCAATACGTGTGCACGGAGATTGTCACCCTGGCAATTTACTGTGCCGCGATGAAAGTTTTTTTATGGTCGGTTTAGATGACTGCCGTATGGGGCCGGCGATTCAAGATTTATGGATGATGTTGGCCGGCAGCTACCAAGAGCGTTTATCGCAACTGTCAGAGTTGGTCGATGGCTATCAAGAGTTTTATGATTTTTCGCCGCGCGAACTGGCATTGATTGAAGGCCTACGTGCCTTACGCTTGCTGCACTACAGTGCATGGCTGGCGCAGCGCTGGGATGATCCTGCGTTCCCGCAAAGTTTTCCATGGTTTGGCACAGAGCGGTATTGGGGCGAGCAAATTTTGATTTTGCGTGAGCAACGGGCTGCCTTAGACGAGCCTTTTTTAAAGCTTTTTTAGCCGCAGGCAAGACAGTCGCCACTGTGCGGACTAGAATACGCTAAATCTTTAGTTAGCTGGCTAACAAATATGAGTTTTACACCCAATCCGCGTCGTGGTTATCTATTGGGCCTTTTGGCCTATAGCGTGTGGGGCATGTTCCCACTGTACTTTAAAACCTTAGACGGTATTCCGGCCGAAGAGGTGATTGTGCATCGCGTTATTTGGTCGGCGTTGTTTAGCGTCGGCTTGTTGCTGATTTGGCGGCATCGCGGCTGGTGGCAAGAACTCTACAATCATCCTAAGCGTTTTTTTGTGTTGGGTGCTTCAGGCGCCCTGATTGCTTGTAATTGGTTGATTTATGTTTGGGCTGTGCACCATGACCGTATGGTGGAAGCCAGCTTGGGCTATTACATCAACCCTTTAGTCAATGTCTTATTGGCTATGCTATTTCTGCGTGAGCGTTTACGACGTTTACAGTGGCTGGCGATAGTTTTGGCCGCGGTTGGGGTTGGTTTGCAAGTCTGGAGTTTAGGCAAAGTGCCGTGGATTTCTTTAGCGCTGGCGTTTTCCTTTGGTTTTTATGGGTTGATTCGCAAGCAAGCGCCGGTTGCTGCATTGCCGGGTTTAACTGTAGAAACATGGATGCTGGCGCCCGTTGCGGTGGCGTGGTTGTGGCTCAATCCACAAGCGAGCAGTATGCAAAGTGAGTTTTTTGGTAGCGCGCAGATGTTTTGGCTGGCAGCGGCAGGGCCCGTCACTTTGCTGCCGTTATTGTGTTTTAACGAGGCGGCAAAAAATCTGCCATATGCATCTTTAGCATTTTTACAGTACATCACACCTACGGTGCTGCTGTTGCTTGCGGTGCTGGTGTTTAACGAGCCATTTGCTTCGCGCTCATTTGTCTTTTTCGGTTTTATTTGGGCGGCGCTGGCTGTGTACAGTTGGGATGCATGGCGGCTGATAAAACGCAGTCGTCAGCTGCTGTCTGAAAAGTAATCAACAGGCTATAGGCCTTATAAAACAACAGGTTGCAGAGAGTGCCCACATGTTATCCACAGGCTGGTGCACTGTGTTTGTGGACACTTCAACTGGGTTGGATACTTTCTGAGCAGCGCTGGCTAAGTCACTGTTTGTCTCGCTTAGCGCCGCCTCTCCCCAGCTTATCCACAGGCTCATACAGAACTAAGGTGGATAACTTAAAAACAGCGCTGCAATGCTCGATAAATGTTTTTATGCTTAACAAAACGCCGTAAACCCTTATCTGACAATGCGAGGGCATAAATTATAGAGATTGATAGAGAATAAATGAGCCAATCGAGAGATAAATCAGGACAAAGCCATAAAAACTGAATGGATTGTCATCTCTATAGTAATAGTTACTTTTGAGGCCGCGCGCGCCTGCAATAATTCTGCCACGCAATAAACCCCACAGCGCTACAGCAATGGTAACAACTCCAACTATTGTTAATACGCTTGGTGGCATAGACACATCCGTTGTTTGCGTAAATTTAAGGCGATACACAGGTATTGTTAGGCGAGGGTTGCAGGCTGTCAATGGATTTATAAGCTGCATGACTTTAGAGGCAGCAGCCTTGCACTCCCAGTGCTGAGCCCTGCCTACGCAGTCTGGACTACTGATTAAAAAGCAGACAATGTGCTGTAGTGCTTATGCACTGTGCTTTGCAGGGATAGATCAACAGGTTATCCACAGCTCCATCCCATGGCTTTGTGCACAGATTGAAAATTCTGTATGTTTCTTGAGCGTTTTTCTACACGCCGCGCCCTATATGGCTCAGGGCCAAGGCTCCCCAGCTTATCCACAGCACCATGCACGGGCTAAGTGGATAACATGCGCATGGCCAATAGCCTGTAGAGGCTTTACAATTCGTGGCTAAATTATTTCTAGAAGTATTTCCATGTCCTTTTATTCTTGGCTGTTGCGTGTTGCCGCAGGCATCCAGGCCGCCAATGCCGCCTTGGGTCGAGCCTGCGCTTGGCTCACATTGTTTTTGGTGCTGGGCACGGCTTGTGTCGTTGTGCTGCGTTATGCCTTTGGTGTTGGTGCCACTGCCCTACAAGAAGCAGTGATGTATGCGCATGCGTTGACCTTTATGGGCACTGCGGCGTGGGCGTTGCAGCGCCAAGCACATGTGCGTGTGGATATCTTTTATCAAAACTTTTCCGCACGCAAAAAAGCTTTAGTTGATACTTCAGGTCACTTGTTATTGCTCTTGCCGGTGTGCTTGTTTTTAGGCTGGAACAGCTGGAGCTATGTTGCTAACTCTTGGGCGATGCAAGAAACCTCAGGTGAGGCCGGTGGCTTAGGCTTTATGTATCTGCAAAAAAGTATCATTTTATTGCTAGTGGTGAGCTTGCTGCTGCAGGCCTGTGCGGACTTGGTGCTGCTGATTCAGCAATTGCGCGTACCGACCTCGGTTGAGGATGTGCAGCATGACTGAATTTCTCGCGATTGCTTTATTTGTCTGCATTTGTCTGACTTTAGTGCTGGGTTATCCAGTGGCATTTGTCCTTGGCGGCGTTTCCTTATTGTTTGCCATGCTTGGCGTTCTTAGCGGAAGTTTTGATCCGAGCTTTTTGCAAGCACTACCCAATCGCTTATTTGGCATTATGAACAACCAAACGCTATTGGCGGTGCCGTTATTTGTGTTTATGGGGGTGATGCTGGAAAAGTCGCGGGCGGCCGAAGACTTACTGGAATCCATGTCACGCCTTTTTGGTACCTTGCGCGGTGGTTTGGCGATTTCGGTCTGTGTCGTCGGTGCATTACTGGCAGCCAGCACTGGTGTGGTTGGTGCGACTGTGGTGACTCTAGGTTTGCTGGCGTTACCGACCATGCTGCGCCGTGGTTATGACCCAGCAGTGGCCAGCGGCACCTTAGCTGCGACCGGCACCTTAGGGCAGATTGTGCCACCGTCGATTATCTTAGTGCTGCTCGGTGATGTGTTATCCAGTGCCTATCAGCAAGCACAAATTCGCATGGGTGTTTTCACTCCGAAAACCGTGTCAGTCGGTGACTTGTTTATGGGGGCTCTGCTTCCCGGCATATTGTTGGTGGGGATGTATATTGCCTATTTGATTTTTGTGGCGATTACCCAGCCAAAAAAACTACCCGCCTTGCCGCAAGAGGCGTTAGGACCGATTGAGTGGGGGCGTTTATTTAAAGCCCTGATACCGCCATTGGTGCTGATGGGCTCGGTGCTGGGCTCTATTTTAGCGGGCGTGGCGACACCGACCGAGGCGGCCTCCTTGGGCGCGATTGGTGCGTTATTATTGGCCTTGTTTAAAGGGCAACTGAATATCAGCCGTTTGCGCGAAGTCGCCTTTGGCACTGCTGAAATCAGCGCTATGGTGTTTTTGATTCTGATTGGTGCTTCGCTGTTTTCACTGGTATTTCGCGGCTTTGGCGGCGATATGATGATTGAGAATGTTTTTGCTCAGCTACCCGGCGGCGTATTGGGTGCATTCTTCTTAGTCATGCTGGTGATTTTCTTACTGGGCTTTATTCTCGACTTTATTGAAATCATCTTTGTCGTGGTGCCGATTGTTGGTCCCGTGCTGCTGTCGATGGGATTGGATCCAGTTTGGCTGGGGGTGATGATTGCTTTGAATCTGCAAACCTCATTTTTAACCCCACCGTTTGGCTTTTCGCTGTTTTACTTACGCAGTGTGACCCCTGCATCGGTGCCGACTCGCACCATCTACCGCGGCGTTTTACCTTTTATTGCTATTCAGCTGAGCATGTTGGTGATTGCTTATCTATGGCCAGAAATTATTACTTGGTTACCAGATCAGCTGTACGGCGGTCGTTAGTTTGATCAGGCAGGAGAACTAAAGGTGCAGTATTCGCTTACTCCGATGGACTTCTCTGGCTTAGCTGGCTGGCGTTTATGCTTTGGCCGAGCGCAGCTGGATATCTGCCGGCAAGGCGCGCAAATACTCAGTTATTTCCCCGATATTGAACAGCCTCCGCTGATTTGGCTCAGTGACTGTGCCGAGTATGTGCAAGGGCAAAGTGTGCGTGGCGGCGTGCCAGTGTGTTGGCCGTGGTTTGGCGATATTGCGCGTAACCCTGAGGCCGTACAAAAAACCACCACTGCTGATGCGCCCTTTCATGGTTTAGCGCGCACTTTAGATTGGCAGCTTATCCACAGCAGTGCCGGCAGCACTGGTGTACAGCTGAGTTTGCAGTTGGATGCCAGTCAGGGCTTAAGTGGCTGGCCACATGCCGCCACTTTGCAGCTGCATATCGAATTGGCTGAACGCTTAAGCATTCGCTTGGATAATCACAATCTGGGCGCGCAACCACTGGCTATCAGTCAGGCGCTGCACAGTTATTTTGCGGTGAGCGATATTCACCACGTTGCCGTGCATGGCCTTGAAGGCTGTCCCTATTATGAAACCCTCGAGCAATGGCAATTGCGTGAGCAAGCTGGCGCGCTGACGTTTACTGGCGAAACCGATCGTGTTTATCTGCAAGTGCCCGAGCATGTGCAAATTGTTGACAGTGGCTGGCAGCGTCGTATTGATTTGCACTGCCACGGCTCGCATTCAGCAATTGTCTGGAATCCTTGGACTGCCAAAGCACAAACGCTTAGCGGTTTTGCTCGTGCTGCTTGGCAACAAATGCTCTGTATTGAAAATGCTAATGTCTTGACTGACCACCTATTGCTCGCCCCCGGTGAGCGGCATCGATTGCAGCTTGAGCTCAGTTGCACTGCTTTAGCCTAATTAAGTACAGCAGGTGTAGGTTTTTTCTGTCAGCCTAAGCGTATCTTTTAGGCTAAGTTATCGGTAAATGGGAGCAAGCAATTGAGTTCAAATGATCATTGGATGCAGCGTGATTTAGAGGTGTTATGGCATCCCTGCACACAAATGAAAGACCACGAAACACTGCCCATCGTACCCATTCGTCGCGCCGAGGGTATTTGGCTGGAAGATTTTGATGGTCGTCGTTATTTAGATGCGGTGAGTTCGTGGTGGACCAATATTTTTGGCCATTGCAATCCGCGTATCAATGATCGGATCAAGCAGCAGCTCGATCAGCTTGAGCATGTGATGCTCGCCGGTTTCAGCCATGGCCCCGTGATTGAACTGTCTGAGCGTCTAGTGCAGATGACGCCGCAAGGTTTAGATCGCGTATTTTATGCGGACAATGGCTCGTCAGGCATAGAAGTGGCGCTGAAGATGAGCCATCACTATTGGCTCAATCACGATCAGCCAAATAAAAAGCGCTTTGCCACTATCAGCAATGGTTATCACGGGGAAACCTTGGCTACTTTAGCGGTGGGCGATGTGGCGCTGTTTACTGAGACCTATAAAGCCTTGTTAATGGACTGTATTAAAGTACCCAGTCCTGATTGCTACCACCGTCCCGAAGGGGTGAGTTGGGAGGCGCATTCACGTTTGATGTTTGAGCACATGCGCCAAACCTTGGAAGAGCATCACAGTGAATTATCAGCGGTGATTCTTGAGCCCTTAGTGCAAGGCGCTGGTGGAATGCGCATGTACCATCCGATTTATTTAACCTTATTGCGGGAAGCCTGTGATCAGTATGGCGTGCATTTGATTGTTGATGAAATCGCTATGGGTTTTGGTCGTACCGGGACGATGTTTGCTTGCGAGCAAGCCGGTATCAGCCCTGACTTTATGATTTTATCCAAAGCCCTTACCGGGGGTTATTTGCCGATGGCGGCGATTATGACCAGCAATCAGGTGTATCAAGCGTTTTATGCTGAATACGACAGCATGCGCGCGTTTTTACATTCGCATACGTATACCGGCAATCCTTTAGCCTGCGCTGCAGCTTTGGCGACCTTGGATATCTTCGAACAAGACAATGTGATTGAAAAAAACCAGGTCTTAGCTCAGCACATGAGCGACGCCACTGAACACCTTAAAGCCCATGCGCATGTCGGCGAAGTGCGCCAAACCGGTATGGTACTGGCGATTGAAATGGTTAAAGACAAAGCCACTAAAGAACCCTTTGCTTGGCAAGAACGCCGCGGCTTAAGGGTCTATCAGCACGCTATGGCGCAAGGTGCATTGCTGCGGCCGTTAGGTAATGTGGTGTACTTTATTCCGCCCTATGTGATTACCCCGGAGCAAATCAAATGGCTGGCGCAAGTGGCGACCGATGGCATTGATCTGGCCACCCGTGATTAACGGCTAGACGCTCTGTAAAAAACCACGCACCATAGCGTGGTTTTTATTGCTGGAGTTTAATGATGTCGCTACCGCGTTTTTTTGTTGCTGCGCCTTTGGCGTTGGGTGTGCATGATTTGCCTGAAGCGCAGGCGCACTATCTCAGCCGTGTGTTGCGCATGGGCGTCGGTGCTGCGCTGCAGTTATTTGACGGTAGCGGTTATGAGTACCGTGGAGAGCTGACGAGCGTGAGTAAAAAAGCTGTGCAGGTGCAATTGCACGAACGTCTTGATGGGTTGCCAGAGTCCTCGCTGCGTATTCATTTAGGCCAAGGCTTGTCACGTGGCGAGCGCATGGATTGGGCGATTCAAAAAGCCACTGAATTGGGCGTGGCTGAGATTACTCCGCTATTTACCGAACGCTGTGAAGTGCGTTTAAACGATGAGCGCGCGCAAAAACGCCTTGAGCATTGGCAGCAAATCGCTATCAGTGCTTGTGAGCAATGTGGTCGCACTCGAGTACCAGTGATTCATCCGCCGCAGTCTTTAAAAGAGTGGCAAGCCAGCGTGCAAGCTGATTTGAAATTAGTATTACACCCGGTCGCGCAACCTTTGACTGAGCACAAAGCGCCCAGCACCTTAGCGTTTCTAATTGGACCCGAGGGCGGTTTAACCGAAAACGAAGTAAACCAAGCTGAGCAACATGATTTCCAGCCAGCGCGCTTAGGTCCACGGGTTTTGCGCACCGAAACGGCGCCGATAGTGGCCTTAAGTGTAGCGCAACACGTGTGGGGTGATTTTTAAGCCTGTACGGTCTTGGCGTCGGTACGCAGCACTGATGTTGGCTATGCCTGTGAGTAACTCGCTGCATATCAAGCACAGCGCTCTAGAGTGGCTGCTAACAGGCTTAGCAGCATCAGCTCAGCAAACGCCGATACCGAGTTGTAAAACTGCTAAGCCGCCCTTAGACCAGCCCCACCAGGCCGCAATCAGTATTACAGCCAGTAGGATAATTGCAGCAGCGATATACAGATGTTTTTTACTCATAGCGCCATTCCTACTCGATGCTTTTTACTGGGTTGGCGAAGCTGACTAAACGCTCACGGATGGGCAGATTCAGTAGTGCCGCCATCACGCTTAAAACAATCGACAGCTGCCAGACCAGCGCGTAACTGCCGGTTTGATCATAGGCTAAACCACCGAGCCAGCCGCCTAAGAATGAACCCACTTGATGGAATAAAAATACAATACCGGCCAGCATCGACAAATGCCGCACGCCATACATAGTCGCAATGGTGCCATTGGTCAGCGGCACTGTGGATAACCAGAGCAGCCCCATCGCTACAGCAAACGCATAAGCCGAAAATTCACTGAGCGGCAGATAAAAGAATAAGGCAATGGCAATGGCGCGTAAAAAGTAGAGTAAGGCCAGTAAATGTGGCTTTGAATAACGTCCACCGAGCCAACCCGCGCCCCAAGTGCCGAAAATGTTAAATAAACCGACTAAGGCTAAAACCGTGGTGCCTGCCTGTGCAGACAGTTGCTGATCAATTAAGTAGGCGGGGATGTGGATGCCAATAAATACCACTTGAAAGCCACAGACAAAAAAACCTAAAGACAGCAGCCAAAAGTCAGGATGGCCCGCAACTTGTTGCAAAATTGTTTTAATCGGCAGCTTATCTGTAACCTCAGCGCTGCTGTGCAGATCTTCCTTGAGTAGGCGTGATAAAGGCAGCAACAGCGCAATCAGTCCGGCACAGACCAGCAGTGCAGTGGACCAGCCAAACACTTCCAGCAAGCCCAAGGTGCCTGGCAACATGACAAATTGCCCAAATGATCCGGCAGCGCTGGCAATACCCATGGCCATACTGCGTTTTTCTGCTGGTACAGAGCGACCCACCGCGGAGAGCAGCACAGAAAATGAGGTGCCCGATAGGCCAAAACCGATCAGTACGCCAGCGCTGAGGATTAACGCAGAAGGTGTGCTCGCTGACGCCATTAATACGAGGCCTAAGGCATAGGCAAGGGCGCTGATACATACTGTGCGCTTAACCCCGTAGCGGTCAGCAAAGGCGCCTACAAAGGGTTGCAGCATGCCCCAAATTAGATTTTGCAGAGCGATAGCGAAGGCGAAAATTTCACGGCCCCAGCCAAATTCGTTGCTCATTGGCTGTAAAAATAAACCGAACGCATGGCGAATACCTAACGACAGCGCTAATACAAGCGAACTGCCAATCAGTAATAACAGGGCATTGCGCGCAGTGCGGCTCATTCTAATCTGGCCTGTAGTTTTTCAAGTGATTCAGCATAAACGAGTTGTTACGCATCGATAAAGAATAATCTGTCAGGCAAATGAGTTGCCAAGGGTGTTGTGCAGCGCCAAGCACGGCAGGGCAAGAAATAACTGAATCTGTTGCACCCTTTCAAAGGATCAATGCTCTAGACTAGGCGCCATTAAATTTTATCTATTCACTCTGATCGTAAGAGGCCGTCTGTGACTGCTGTTTTGTACAATATTTTATCGTCAGTGCTACCGATTTTACTGTTTTTAGTCAGCGGCTATGCTTTAGGCAAAGTGTTACCAAAAGTTATCGTGCATAGCGCGGTCAGGCGTATCACACCGGTGGTGTGGATTATCTTGTTTGTCATTGGTCTGGAGTCCGGTGAGGCTTTTAGTTCGTTGGCAGCGGGGTTGAATATTCTGAAGCACGCTTCTGTCTATGCTTTCACCATCAGTGTTGTGGTGTTCTTACTGATTATGCCGTTTAACCGCAAGCCGTTGGCTGAAGATAAAGAGCCCAGCTCTTGGGCTGCACTGTGGCATCCAATTAAAGAATGCTTAATTGCATTTAGTTTGGTGTTAATTGGGGCGTTTTTTTACCGCTTACACTGGCATGAAAATCAACTGGGCGTAGTCGTTTTTAATATTTCTTATTGGCTGTATGTTTTACTGCTGCTAATTGGCTTGGATTTAGCACAGGTAGCAATCAGTCGCTCGTGGTTAGCACCGCGCGTGCTGCTGATCCCATTTTTAGTGATGATTGGTTCGATGATTGCTGGTGTCTTGATCAGTCTTGCCACAGGTGAACAATTGGCTGTTGCGCTGGCGCTGAGTACGGGCTTTGGCTGGTTTAGTTTGTCGGGTGCTTTGGCAGGGCAATATCTGGGCGATGCCTACGCCAGTGTGGCGTTATTAAATGACTTGATGCGTGAATTGATTGGTCTAAGCGTGGTGTTTTTATTGGGCCGCAACTATGCCAATAGCAGTATTGGGGTGTGTGGTGCAACCGCCATGGATACCACGCTGCCCTTTGTGCGCAAAGCCTGTAACTACGAGTATGTGCCAACCGCAATTATCAGTGGCCTGATTCTTACAGTGGCAGCGCCATTCTTTATGCTGTTTTTTCTAAGTTTTGCTGAGATCTAGCATGATGCGCTGGCTGAGCTATGCTTAAAATCTACTCGCGCTCAACTTTAGCGGTAGCGTTTTCCGCTAAGAACGCGCTAAAGGCTTCTAGTGGCATTGGACGGCCAAACCAATAGCCTTGCCCTAATGGGCAGCCTTGTTGCTGTAAGAAACGCATTTGCTCAGCGGTCTCAATACCCTCCGCTTGTACTGCGAGGCCGATGCTGTTGCCCAGTGCGATAATGGCGCGAGCAATCGCGACATCTTCAGTGCTGGCCGGTAAGTTACTGATAAAGCTCTGGTCAATTTTGAGCTTGTGTACCGGTAATGATTTTAAGCGTGAAAGGGATGAGTAACCGGTACCAAAGTCATCAATGGACAAGCTCACGCCCAGCTGACGCAGCTCTTTAAGTATTTCATCAGTGCTTTGAGGGTTTTCCATTACTGCGCTTTCTGTTACTTCAAGCTCAATATGCTGCGCACCAATATGTGTTCTTTCTAGTATCTTTGCTATTTTTTGCGGAAGTTTTTCATCAGATAGTGAGCGACTGGAAAGGTTAACTGCGGCAAATTGCAGCTGTAGACCTGAGGCTTGCCATGTATGCATTTGCGCGCAAACGTGCTCTAGCACCCATTCATCAATGGATCTGATCAGACCATTTTCTTCAGCAATTGGGATAAAATCATTGGGCGCTATTAAGCCGCGCTGAGGATGGTTCCAACGCACAAGCGCTTCACAGCCCACCACTTTATGCTCATCGATAGTAAATACAGGCTGATAATGGACTTGCAATTCATTGTTGCTTAAAGCCTGGCGTAGCTCACTGGCAATGCGAATCCGTTGAAACGCTTGCTCAGTCAGCTCGCTTGAGTAAAAAGCAAAGGTTTCACGGCCGCTGGCCTTGGCCTTACTCAGTGCTGAGTCAGCATTGCGCATGACTTCTTCGACGCTGTTACCTGCTCTTGGAAACATGCAAATACCAATACTGGCACTGATAAAGAGCTGGTTATTATTTAGGTTAAAAGCCTCTTTGCTGGCCTTGATAATCTGTTGTGCTACCAGCGCCGCCTCTGACGGTGTGCTACATGTTTCACTGATGACAACAAACTCATCACCACCAATGCGCGCGAGCGTGCACTTGCTGTGAATGTTTCTTCTAATGCGCTGCGCCACCGCTTGGAGTAGCTGGTCACCTATGCTGTGGCCTAGACTTTCATTAATATTTTTAAAGTGATCGAGGTCGATTAGGAAAAGCGTACAGTTTTTTTGCTCTTCGATGGCGCTCTGTAAAATGCTTTTTAAGCGCTGATACAGCTGCGAGCGGTTGGCTAAGCCGGTTAATGGGTCGTAATGGGAGAGGTAGTTCAGCTCAGACTGCGAACCTTTAAGAAGCGAAATATCTGAAAAAATCGCTACGTTATGAGAAATAAAGCCATTTTCATCACGAATCAATCGAATGGTTTGGTACTGAGGCAAAATTTCGCCGTTTTTGCGCCGATTCCAAATTTCCCCGCTCCATTCATTGTTAGCTTCTAGGGTTGTCCACAGCGACTTATAAAACTCTTCTGTATGCCGGCCTGACTTAAATATACGTGGTGTTTGCCCAATTACATCCTCAGCACTGTACCCGGTAATCTTGCTGAAAGCGGGGTTGATGTGAACGATGGTGTTGGTATGGTCGGTGATCAGGATACCTTCATGTGTCGACTCAAAAACAGCATTGGCTTGCTGCAAACGTTCCTCTGCACCGCGCTGCGCAGTTATGTCTTGAGCAATACCAATAAAGCGTACCGGTACGCCTGCTGCGTTTTTGATTAAACGACCGCGTGAGCGAATCCAGCGCACTGAGTTGTCTTTATGACGCATGCGATAGGTGCTGTCATAGTTGCCATCACCTTCGGCAATAAAACGCATTACCATGCGGTAAATGCGTTCGCGCTCTTCAGGTAATAGACGGCTCTGCCACGCGTGCTGGTTGTTACCGAATTCTTCTTGTGTGTAGCCTAGGTTGGCGCAATAGGTTGCTGAAAAGAACACCTCTTGCTGCTCATTAAGACTCCAGTCCCACAATGCTTCTTGCGCGGCGTCTAGAGCAAGTTTGAGGCGCTCTAAACTGATCGTGGCATCAGATTGTTGGCGCTTTTTTTCTAGGCTATGACGTTGCAGCATGACAAACCAGTAAATCATTGATGCCACAGCAAAGACTGCAAGATTGATGAGGAGGTTTTGCGCACTGATTTGCGTCTGCTCAGATGTGAAATTCCAGGCGAAGCTGGCTAGCAACCAGCTTATTACAAGCATTGCATAGACTAAAAAATACTTTAATAAAGCGCGCTCTGGTTTCATCTGTGCGTCAAACTCAAAGTGAGAAATAAGTCACGGCATACACTGTTTAAGGTTTAACTAAGGTGATATTAATCAAACACATTTTTAATCAAAATGATATTTTTTTGCTGCTAATTGATCAAAATTTTGGCAAAAAAAAATGCTCATTCGATTGAATGAGCATTTTTAAATATGGTGCCCGGAGACGGAATCGAACCGCCGACACGAGGATTTTCAATCCTCTGCTCTACCGACTGAGCTATCCGGGCTCAACGGGGCGCTATTAAAGGGGTTTATCGCCCTGCTGTCAAGTACCTCTATGAAAATAGTTTTTTATTGGCTAGGAGGGACATAACCTTCGGCCCTTGCAAAGTCTTCACCAGCAAAGAATTTGTCCATTTCCTCCATGATAAATTTACGATCATCGGCGTTCATCATATTCAACTGACGCTCGTTAATGATCATGGTCTGATGGGTTTGCCATTCATCCCACGCTTGTTGGGAAATATTATCGTAGATGTCTTGGCCTTTACTGCCTGGAAAAGGAGGGTTGGCTAACCCTGGGAGTTCTTGTTGGTGTTTACGGCACATAACCATACGAGTCATATTAAATCTCCTGTTGCATCTGAATAAGTGCGCGCTTGATCAGCCCCTTAATTGGAGCTGCTAAACCTAGGCGCGGTGGGTTGAGAGGGTTATACCAGAGCCAATTGTTTTCGGCTACGCAGAGTGTTGTGTTGCTTTGCACGCGAATCAACCAAGGTTCAATGTCTAAATGGAAATGGCTAAAGGTATGGCGCAGGGGTGCGAGGCGCTGCTGTTGCTGTGGGGCCAGTTGGTAGTGTTGCAGCAGTGCTGCAACTGCATTGATGTCTGAGAGCTCAGGCAAGCTCCATAGGCCACCCCAGAGCCCTTCAGAAGGGCGCTGCTGTAAGAGGATGGCGTTGTCTTGGTTTGTCAGTATGGGCATCGCTACGCGCCTGACAGGCAGCTCTTTGCGTGGGCGTGGCGCTGGTAAAATATGTTGCTGGTTTCTTTGATAGGCCAAGCAGCCGCTGATGACAGGGCAACGTTGGCAGTCCGGTTGCTTGCGCGTACACAACGTAGCACCTAAATCCATTATGGCTTGGGTGTACTGCGCGACATCATGCTGGGGTGTGAGCAGTTCGGACAGCTGCCAGAGGCGCTTCGTTGCTTGGCTCGCTCCAGGATAGCTGGTTTCAGCACTGTAGCGTGCCAGTACTCGCTTAACGTTACCGTCTAAAATTGGAGCGCGCAGCCCCATACTGAGGCTGGCAATGGCGCCTGCTGTAGATGGGCCGATACCGGGTAAAGTGGCAAGGATCTCAGCGCTGTGCGGAAATTCTCCACGGTAATCAGCACAGACCTGTTGCGCAGTTTTGTGTAAATTACGCGCTCGGCTGTAGTAGCCCAAACCTGTCCATAAATGCAGCACTTCATCCAGCGGCGCAGCGGCTAGCGCTTGCACGCTGGGTAACGCTTGCATAAAGCGTTCAAAGTAGTGCATGACTGTGCTGACTTGGGTTTGTTGCAGCATAATCTCGGAAATCCACACGCGGTAGGGCGAGATATTGTGCTGCCAAGGCAGGTCTTTACGACCATGCTGTTGATGCCAAGCAACGAGCGCGGGCCCAAAGGCGTCTGGGCTCATCGGTTAAACAAACCTTTTATTGCATCTTTAAGTTCGGGACTGACTTTATCACCCAGCTTTTGCTCAAGCTTTTCATTGAGTTTTTCCGAGATTTTTTCACCTGCGCGACTGGCCGCTGCTTTAGCTAAAGCATCTTGATCAATACGACAGGCTTTGGCACCAAGCTCCAGTGGGCCGCGGCAGCGCACTGGCCATTCTAAACCAACAAAGTTTTTACTCACTTGGCACGCGGGGTCCGGCATGGGTTGGGTGTCACCCTCAATAATAATGCCTAAGCGATAATCAAGGCTGAGCACGCGTAAATTGATATCACCGTTGCCTTTAACACTTAGACCTGGAATGGCGACGCGCAAATCTTGATTGTTAGCAACGCCATTGCGGATATTTAGGGTGCCGCGTAAGTCATTAAACGGCGTATCTTTGCTACCCGTATCAGCAGCGAGGCGCTTGCGATTTAAGGTGGCGATACCAATACACAGCTGGCGCTCTAAGTTGGCCCCAGGTAGTACGCCTTTGAACAGTGCAAAGTTTAACGAGCCATTCAGCTGGTCAACCCAGTCCTGTTGGCTATTGCCGCGGGTACGCAAATCCGCATTAAGGTCAAGTAGGCCGGTGATGGTGACCTCTTGCTCCAGCGTCTGCAAAATCTTTTCAACTGGGATGTTGCTCGTACTTTGCTTGAGGGTTAGAGCCGGCTGCTCTGCTGTCATATCGAGGCTGGCGCTGGTCTTAAACTCACCATTAAACAGTGAGCCTTGTAGGTTATTTAAGGTGATCACCCCTTGTTTAGCCAACAGTTTAAATTTGGCTTGGGTGATAGGAAATTTGCTGATAGTCAACTCATTAAATGCCAAGTCGATGTCGGCATTAACTGTCCTCAGTTGCTCCACAGGCAAGAGTTTTTCTGTGCTCCATGCCGACTTTGAAGGGGCGTCAGGTAGCGCCGTTGTGCCACTGCTACCGGCTTGTTCAGTTTGCTGTTTAACTTCAGCTTGTCGCTCTGTTTGCGCTTTTGCCTGCGCCGGTGGCAAGTAGCGGTCAGCATCCAGTTGGTCGCCTTGCAGTTGTGCGTAGAGCGCGGCTTTAGCAAAGTCTTTAATGCCGGCACTACCGGTTAAAGCGGTTTGGTCGAGACTGATTGCCATCTCGTTAAACATTAGGCTGTTTGGTGTCCCTTGTAGGCGGCTATTGAATTCAAAATGGCTTAAGGCTTTTTTATCAGCCATGGCTGGCAACTCAATGCCAACCCCGCTGAGAAACTCTTGCAAGTTAACCGGTGCAATTGACACAGCACCGCTGAGTTGAGCTTGTTTATCCAACTCGGATACGTTCAGTTCGCCCAGTGCCTTGAGCTGGTTAACCGATAGTCTCAGGTTGTCCCAACGTGCGATCTGGGCACTTTGGTCATACAACAAATTGCCGCGTACGGTGAAATTCGCCGTTTTGCCATTTAAAGGCTCACCGGCTACTTCCCCAGATAGTTTTAGATCATCCAGTAGAAAGCGCTGCAATGCCTGATCAATGCTGGCTTTAGTGGTGAGTTCAATACGCGCACGTAGCAGCGGCTTGGTATTGCCTAAAAAGCCAGAGAATTTCAGTGCAATAGGCTCGGCATCGCGAATGGCGCCGGTGGTCAGTTGTACGCTTTCTAAGTTAAATTGTTGGCCGCTTTGCTCATCGTGATAATCAATGCGTGCACCGTTAACAATCAGGCTGTTGATATCAAGTTTGAGCGGCGTACTTGCGCGAGCAGGCTGCGTAGTGCCGATGGTCTCTTCGGCATCGGGCTGCTGTGTTCTTGGCTCAGCAGTCGTATCATCCCCTGCACCTGATGCTTGGCCGATATGCTCCCAGTTACTCTGACCAGCAGCGTTGCGGTGCAAGTTAAGGCTTAAACCATCAATGCGGATGTCGCTCATCTGGATTTCTTTGCGCAGCAGCGGCAGCACCTGTACAGATAAGCCGAGCAAGCGTAAATCAGCAAAGGGCTCATCCGGCGTGTTAGTACTGGCGACCTTGGCGTCGGTTATTTCTATACCCAACCAAGGAAATAAGCTCCAGCCAATATCACCCTTGAGTTCAAGTTCAATGTTGACATGCTCGCGTGCGAGATCACGAATTTCATCTTTATAATCATTTGGATCAAAAAAATGGGTCAGAGCAAATCCGGCGGCTACCAGCAGCAGTAGCAGGCCTAGAAGTAGCAGACCGATAAGCTTGCTAAAAGATTTCACGGGCTGTTTCCTTATGGGTGATTAAAGAGTTAAGTGTGCAGTCTAGCAGGCTACTCAATTAGAGCAGTACGCTGCTATCAGCTGCTACTAGCAATGAGTAGTGATTTTTGCTTTGCCAATTGTTGTAACTCGGGCTGATCTGCCGGAATAGCAACCTGTAATACTTGCCCAGCTTCACTGGCTAGCCGTGATGCCTCATCGACGAGGCGCTGAGCCACGCCGCGCTTGCGCGTCAGTTCACGCACACACAAGTGCGATAACAACCAGCGCTCAGGCTGTTTGTCCAGCAAAGCAGCGCCCAGTAAGCGGCTATTAAAACGCGCAGTCACCAAGCTGTTATGGCTGAGGCCGTGCTTAATTAATGCTGCAGCATCTACAAAAGGTGCAAGAAGCCAGTCTGGCGCGTCTAAGTAAATTTTTTCTAGGTCGACTAAGTCCTGAGCGCTGGGTTGCTCAGCGTATTCAAAATAAACAGGCATGACAAAACTCCTACAACTGATGAGTTAGTGTACCGCTCAAAAACGTCTATCGGTAGCGGTCACAGCCGTTGCAAGCCTATAATGTCAGTTTAATGTGACAAGTCGGCCATCTGGCACGGCTTTTAGCGGTGGAGCAAATCATGACCGAGCGTAAGGTTTCTGTTGAACGTAATACCCTTGAGACCCAAGTTAAGGCCACAATTAATTTAGATGGCACTGGTGAAGGGCGTTTTGCCATTGGCGTTCCTTTTCTGGAACACATGCTGGACCAAGTTGCGCGCCATGGCTTAATTGATTTGGATGTGCAATGTACCGGTGACTTGCATATTGATGATCACCACACCGTTGAAGATGTGGGCATCACTATTGGCCAAGCATTTGCTAAAGCGGTTGGCGATAAGCGCGGCTTGCGTCGTTACGGCCATTCTTATGTGCCAATGGATGAAGCGCTATCACGTGTGGCGTTAGACTTCTCTGGCCGTCCAGGCTTACAAATGCATGTGCCTTTTACCCGCGCTGTTGTCGGTGGCTTTGATGTGGACTTGTTTCAAGAGTTTTTCC
Source organism: Pseudomonas sp. C27(2019) (assembly GCF_008807395.1). Taxonomy (GTDB): domain Bacteria; phylum Pseudomonadota; class Gammaproteobacteria; order Pseudomonadales; family Pseudomonadaceae; genus Denitrificimonas. The sequence goes on along the minus strand of NZ_CP043320.1, from coordinate 2,829,019 downwards.
AAGGCTTTGTTAATCATGCGCAAGTAACCCTGCACATTGACACCTTGCGTGGCACCAACACCCACCACCAAATTGAAACGGTGTTTAAAGCCTTTGGCCGTGCACTGCGTATGGCTGTGGAAGTTGATCCGCGTATGGAAGGCCGCATGCCTTCGACCAAGGGTAGTCTGTGATGCAAACCATCGCCGTAATTGATTACGGGATGGGTAATCTGCATTCAGTGGGCAAAGCGCTGCAGCATGTGGGCTCAGCGCGGGTGCAAATCACCAGTGATGCACAAGTGATTCGCGATGCGGATCGCGTGGTGTTGCCGGGTGTCGGTGCAATCCGTGATTGCATGGCAGAGATGGCACGTTTTGAGCTGCTGGATGTGATTCGTGAGGTCAGTAGCGATCGACCGTTTCTCGGTATTTGTGTCGGCATGCAGGCCCTGCTCGATAGCAGCGAAGAAAACGGCGGCGTTGAGTGCCTCGGTTTGATTCCAGGCCGTGTACGTGCCTTTGGTTCAGCCCTGTATCAAGGCGAGCAACGTTTGAAAGTGCCGCATATGGGCTGGAACACTGTTGAGCAGCGCTTAGATCACCCGCTCTGGCACAACATTGCCGATCAGTCGCGCTTTTATTTTGTGCACAGCTATTATGTGCAAGCTGATAATCAACGCCAGGTTGCTGGCCAGTGTGAATACGGCTTGCCATTTGCTGCGGCGTTGGCCGATGGTGCACGTTTTGCGGTGCAATTTCATCCAGAAAAAAGCCATACTCATGGCTTACAACTGTTACAAAATTTTGTGGCTTGGGATGGGCGCTGGTAGCGCCTGATTCTGAGTCGATTACTTGACTTAACCTTTAGGCAGGCTGATTTAATGCTGATTATTCCCGCGATTGATTTAAAAGATGGTGCTTGTGTACGACTGCGCCAAGGGCGTATGGAAGATTCTACTGTTTTTTCAAATGATCCAGTGGAGATGGCGGCCAAGTGGGTTGAGGCGGGTTGCCGTCGCTTGCACTTAGTCGATTTAAACGGCGCCTTTGAAGGTCAGCCGGTTAATGGTGAGGTGGTAACCGCGATTGCTGCACGTTACCCGAACTTGCCGATCCAAATTGGTGGTGGAATTCGCACCCTCGACACCATCGAGCATTATGTACGTGCCGGTGTCAGTTATGTGATTATTGGCACCAAGGCGGTGAAAGAGCCTGAGTTTGTGGCCGAGGCCTGTAAAGCCTTCCCTGGTAAAGTGATTGTTGGCCTGGATGCGATGAATGGTTTTGTTGCCACTGACGGCTGGGCAGAAATCAGCGAGCTGCAAGTGGTTGATTTAGCGAAGCGCTTTGAGGCGGATGGAGTGTCGGCGATTGTTTACACCGATATTGCCAAAGACGGCATGATGCAAGGCTGTAATGTGGAAGCCACTGCAGCCTTAGCGCGCGCCACCAGTATTCCTGTGATTGCTTCAGGCGGTATTCATAATATTGGTGATGTGCAGTCTTTATTAAATGCACGTGCGCCTGGCATTGTTGGGGCGATTACCGGCCGCGCAATTTATGAAGGCACTTTAGATATTGCCGAAGCGCAAGCCCTGTGCGACAGTTTTAACTAGATTTCACCCCCTGTAGGCCGACACTTCAGGGTCGACGCTGGGTATGTGTGAGATTGATTTTGTCGCCCACAAGTGGACGACCTACAGACTGGGCAATCAACAAGGGTCTATATCAACGACTTAGGTTGGCCGTGTCTTAAATTTTGATAAAAAATATTTTACTGAACCAGTGGAGAGCAGCATGACGCTCGCAAAACGTATCATTCCTTGCCTTGATGTTGAAAATGGCCGTGTGGTTAAGGGTGTAAAATTTGAGAATATTCGCGATGCTGGCGATCCTGTAGAAATTGCTCGCCGTTATAACGAACAAGGTGCTGATGAAATCACCTTTCTCGATATTACCGCGACTCTAGAGGGCCGCGACACCATGTTGCAGACCGTTGAACGCATGGCCAGCGAGGTGTTTATCCCGCTCACTGTTGGTGGTGGTGTGCGTACCGTTAACGATATTCGAAACTTGCTCAATGCCGGTGCCGATAAAGTCTCGATCAACTCCGCAGCTGTGTTCACCCCTGAGTTCGTGCAAGAAGCGGCGCAGCGCTTTGGTTCGCAATCCATTATTGTGGCGATTGATGCCAAACAAGTCTCTTCGGTCGGCGAGCAGCCGCGTTGGGAGATTTTCACCCATGGTGGACGTAAACCTACTGGTATTGATGCCATTGAGTGGGCGAAAAAAATGGAAAGCTATGGTGCTGGTGAGATTCTGCTGACTAGCATGGATCAAGATGGCATGAAAAACGGTTTTGATCTAGGCGTCACTCGCGCAGTCAGTGAAGCTGTGAATATTCCGGTGATTGCCTCTGGTGGTGTGGGTAACTTACAGCACTTAGCTGATGGTATTTTGCTGGGTAAAGCGGATGCAGTGCTAGCCGCGAGTATTTTTCACTTTGGCGAATATACCATTCAAGAAGCCAAAGCCTATTTGGCCAGTAAAGGCATTGAAGTGCGCTTAAACGTGTAAATACCTAGAAAAAATGGCATCTCAGCGTTTCGCTGAGATGCCGTTTTTTGTTTAGCCTTTTACTAAGGCGTGAGCTGGTTACTTGGTGCTGCTCAGCACGTTAATGCCTTTGAGCAAATTCACCGCTTGATTGATTTGATAATCTTCATCCTGCAAGCGTGGTGTCGTATTTTTATCAGTTTTAGCACTGGGCTTATCAGGCGCGCCGTTACCATTGCCTAAGTGGCCAGCAAGGTCCGCTTCCTTTACGCCTAGAACGCCATTTTCATGGCTGATTTTTGCGCGCTCAACCAGAATGTCAGGGACAATCCCTTGTGCCTGAATAGAGCGACCTTTAGGCGTGTAGTACAGCGCCGTAGTGAGCTTGAGAGCACGATCATTATTGAGCGGTAGCACTGTTTGTACTGAGCCTTTGCCAAAGCTATCAGTGCCCATGACCACAGCACGCTTATGATCTTGCAGGGCGCCGGCGACAATTTCCGAGGCTGACGCGCTACCCCCATTAATTAACACCACCAGTGGCACACCGGCGCTGGCGTCAGTAGCGCTGGCAGAAAAGTGCAGTTCCGCATTGGCGAGACGACCTTTGGTGTAGACAATTAGGCCAGAGCTAATAAAATGATCGGTGACTTCGACTGCTGCTTGTAAGACACCGCCAGGGTTATTACGCAGATCCAGCACCAGTCCTTTCAGCGCTTGGCCCTTATTGTCTTTTTTCAAGCTGGTCAGAGCTTTAGCCACTTCGGCGCCAGTATTGACTTGGAACTGACTGATACGCAGGAAGCCATAATCGTCTTCTAATAATTGGCTTTTTACACTGCGGCTTTTAATCACCGCACGCTTAAGGGTCACTTCAAAAGGTTTGCGGCCATCGCGCGCAATGGTCAAACGAATGCTGGTGCCGGGCTTGCCGCGCATTTTCTCTACAGCTTCCATCAATGACAGGCCTTTGGTGGGCTGATCATCAATTTTGATAATTAAATCTTGAGCTTCAAGCCCTGCTGCGGCTGCTGGTGTGTCATCAATGGGCGCAATAACTTGTAAAATACCGTCCTCTAAGCCGACTTCAATGCCGAGTCCGCCAAATTCACCGCTGGTGCTTTCTTGCAGTTGACGAAAATCATCTGGGCCTAAATAGCTGGAGTGTGGGTCTAAATTGCTGAGCATGCCCTTAATGGCATTTTCAAATAGGGTTTTATCGTCTATTGGCTCGACATACGCAGTTTTGATGCGCTCTAAGACTTCGGCAAAGGTGCGCAGGTCGTTGAGCGGTAAGGTTTCGGCCGGTGCTGTGGTGACTGCCGCAGACATTGGTGCAGCAATAGCGCCCATATTTAGCAGGCCCAATAACAGCATGCTGCTTAAAGCAGCGGAGGCTAAACGTGTTCTGGTAAAGGGCATGTGGGAACTCCTTGAGAATGTTGGTGTTGCTGTTAGCCTTGCGTGCGACACCACTGAGTTGGGTCAGCGGGTTGGCCTTTTTGACGTATAGCAAAATACAGTGCAGCTTGATCACGACCTCCAGTATTACCTACCGTTGATAATGCTTGCCCAGTTTTTACAATATCACCGGGACGGCTTAACAGACTCTGATTATGACCGTATAAGCTGAGATAGCCATCACCGTGATCAACAATGACTAGCAAGCCTGCACCGCGTAACCAATCGGCAAATACTACACGACCTGAATGAATTGCGCGCACCTGTGTGCCAGGCTGTGAGCTGATTAATACACCATCCCATTTACTGCGAGTATCGCCGCGCGCACTACCGAAGTGTGCGATCAGTCGACCATTAACTGGCCAAGGCAATTTGCCACGCACACTGGCAAAAGAACCACCTTGGTGAATAATAGCAGTTGATACCACAGGATTTTGTGGTTGTTTGCCTGCAGTCGTTGGTGTTTTGCTATTGAGTAGCTGTTTTGCTTGCTGGCGCTGCTGCTCGGCCAGCAGCTTTTGGCGCTTGCGTTCGGCTTCTTGTGCTTGACGCGCCAGTGTAGCCTCAATGGTTTTTAGCACTTTATTGAGCGCGACCTGATCGGCTTGGCGGGTCTTTAAGGATTGGCTTTCTTTACGTTGCTGCTTGGTTAGGGTAGCAACTTTTTGCTGGCGCTGCTGGCGTAGGGTTTTGAGTGATTCTTGCTTGCTCATTAAACTGGTTTTTTGCTCAGCCAGTTTAGTTTGTTGCAGGCTGATCTGGTCTGAAATATTGCTCAGTTGACGCAGAGTTTCATTGAAGGTATTGATTTGTTGCTGGCGTGCTTGGCCAATGTACTGGTAGTACGTTAGGTTGCGCGAGAATTTCTCTGGTTGCTGTTGATTGAGCAGTAGACGTAGGGGCTCTTGTTGACCTGCTTGGTAAGCTGCGCGTGCTTGGATAGCAATCAGATCCTGTTGCTCAAGGCGTGAGCTGTGCAATTTTTTTCTCTGTTGATTCAGTTCGCTTAATTCGTCTTCAGTTTTTTTTTGCTGCTGCTGCAGTTCATTGACTTGTTTTTCTAAATCACCAATTTCTGTTTCAGTTTTTTTAAGGGCTTGTTCTGCGCTGGATTTTTCCTGCTGGATTTTTCCGAGTTGTTTTTTTAGCTCAGCAATATCTTTGGCCGCTTGTGCCAGCTCTTGCTTGGTTTGCGTGCGCTGATCATTAGCCACGGCAACAGTGAATGCACAACTGAGTAGAATAAAGAGGAATGTGCGTAGCATGGCGTGGGGTAACCTGAGCAATACAGAGAGTTGATTATGCCTAATAGTGCGCTAGCAAGCAGTATACTAAAGCAGATAATTAAACCCATGCATGGCTGTTGTATTGCGCGCCAGCATGGGTATGTGCCATTTACTTGAGTTCAACGATACTGCGACCAGTCATTTCAGGCGGTACAGGTAAACCCATCAAAGTCAGCATGGTTGGCGCTACATCAGCCAAGACGCCGTTAGCACGGATGCTGGCAGGGCGTTTGCCGACATAGATAAAAGGCACCGGCTCACAGGTGTGTGCGGTGTGTGCTTGGCCTGTGGTTTCATCTGCCATTTGCTCAACGTTACCGTGGTCAGCAGTAATCAAGGCTTCACCGCCAACCTTATCCAATGCAGTCACAATTCGATCTAGGCAGTTATCCAAGCACTCGACTGCTTCTACTGCGGCGGCGAAGACACCGGTATGGCCTACCATATCACCGTTAGCGTAATTCACCACGATCACGTCATAGCGCTGTTGCTCAATGGCCTCGACAATATGATCGGTGACTTCTGGTGCGCTCATTTGCGGCTGCAAGTCATAGGTGGCGACATTGGGCGAGGGAATCAAAATACGCTCTTCACCTGGAAACGGTTGTTCGCGACCACCGGAGAAGAAGAAGGTGACGTGCGCATATTTTTCTGTTTCAGCAATGCGCAGTTGGGTTTTACCTTGATCAGCTAAGTATTCGCCTAGCACATTGACTAGAGCAGTTGGCTCGAACGCGCTAGGGGCAGCTAAATCTGTAGAATACTGAGTGAGCATGACAAACTGGCTTAACTGCGGCAGGCGCTGGCGATTAAAGCCGGAAAAGTTGATGTCTAAGAACGCATGGCTTAACTCACGGGCACGGTCGGCACGGAAGTTCATAAAGATCACGCTATCGCCGTCTTCGATGTGCACGGGTTCGCCAATGCTGGTGGCTTTAACAAATTCATCTGACTCGTCACGCGCATAAGCGGCGGCCAATGCAGCAGTGGCGCTATCGGCTTGATAAATGCCCTTGCCATCGACTAGCAGCTGCCACGCTTGCTCAACGCGATCCCAGCGGTTATCACGATCCATCGCATAGTAACGACCAATTAAACTGGCGATACGGCCTTTACCGAGTGTGTGACACGCGTTTTCAATTGCTTCAATCGAAGGCTGCGCGCTGCGTGGTGGCGTGTCACGGCCGTCTAGGAAGGCATGCAGATAAATTTTTTCAGCACCGCGCTGCGCAGCCAGCTCAATCATCGCAATGATATGATCTTGGTGGCTGTGTACACCGCCTTCTGAGAGCAGGCCTAAAATATGTACAGCTTTGTCGCGCTCGACCGCTTGATCAACCGCCTTGCTGAGCGCAGGGTTGGTAAAAAAATCACCGTCCTTGATAGCCTTAGTAATACGCGTGAAATCTTGATACACCACGCGGCCTGCACCAAGGTTCATATGACCCACTTCAGAGTTGCCCATCTGCCCGTCCGGTAACCCAACATCCATGCCACTGCCTGAAATCAGACCGTTTGGGTACTGCGCGCGCAGTTGGTCGTAAACAGGCGTATTGGCGCTGTAAATAGCGTTGTGATCAGGGCAGTCGCTGTGACCGAAACCGTCAAGAATCACTAAAACCAGAGGTTTAGGCGTGGTATTCATAAGAACATGCTCGCAAGTAAATAACAAAATATGGGCTCAGTTTAGCTGGATGTGCTCGGCGCGTCATTGTTAGTAGTTCAGAGAATGCGCTGGTCGGTGTATACTTCTCGGATATTAACGTTTTGAGTACCCATTATGTTCGCCGATACGCTTGCCAAGTTTCTTGAATTTATCACAGTGCACTATATGCTCAGTGGTGCTTTTCTAATTATTGTAGTGTTGCTGATTGTGCAGCAGTCACGCAGTTCTGGTCGTAATTTAAACACCAGTGAGCTGACCGCTATGGTTAACCGTGATGAAGCGTTTATTTTAGATATTCGCCCGAAAAAAGACTTTTCGACCGGACATATTGTCGGGTCAAAGAATATCAGCAGTGATCAGCTAAAAACACGCATAGCTGAGCTGGAAAAACATAAAGATAAAACCATTATTGTGGTCTGTGCTTCTGGAATGAATGCCGGCGGTGCTTGCACCGAGCTGAAAAAAGAAGGTTTTAATGCTGCACGCTTATCAGGTGGGATTAACGGCTGGCGCAGTGAGAACCTGCCGGTGGTGAAATAAAATGGATAAAGTGATTATCTATAGCAGCGATTGGTGTCCTTTCTGTATTCGTGCAAAGAGTTTGCTGAAGAAAAAAAATATCGCTTTTGAAGAAATCAGAGTCGATGGCAAGCCCGATGTGCGTGCAAAAATGGCTGAAAAAGCCAAGCGTACCTCGGTGCCGCAAGTCTGGATTGGCGAGTTGCATGTTGGCGGCTGTGATGAGCTGTTTGCGCTTGAGCGTGCCGGTAAGCTAGACGCTTTGCTAGCGGCTGAGTAGGTTTAAAAACCGAGCGCTGTTACTCTTGTGTAAACGCTAGTTATGTATTTTATGTATATCTTTTGGGTTAAGGGGCAATATAGAAATGACTGAAGAAAATAACAATGTCGCAGCACAGCAAGAAGAAACCTCACAGTTCTCTTTGCAGCGTATTTATGTTAAAGATTTATCCTTTGAGGCACCGAAGAGCCCAGAAATTTTCCGTGAGAACTGGAGCCCTGATGTTGAATTAGATATCAGCACTAGACAGCGTGATTTAGAAGGTGACTTTCACGAAGTGGTGCTGCGCTTAACCGTGACCGTGAAAACTGGCGAAGAAGTTGCGTTTATTGCTGAAGTTCAACAAGCTGGTATTTTCTTACTGCAGGGTCTGGATGCGACGTCGCAAGCACATGCCTTAGGTGCATTTTGCCCAAGTATTTTATTCCCTTATGCGCGAGAAACCTTGGATAGCTTGGTGGTTCGTGGTTCTTTCCCAGCGCTGATGCTCGCGCCGGTAAACTTTGATGCGTTGTATGCGCAACAATTAGAGCGCATGCAAGCGGGTGCTGACGCCCAAGCTTAAGTCCGACTGCTGATGCATCAGTTGCGCTTGCTGCGCGAGCATACTGTACAAGCGCAACTGATTTATAACGCTAGGGGGTATCAATGAGTAAAGTGAGTGTTCTGGTCGTTGATGACGCCTTATTTATTCGAGATTTAATTAAAAAAGGTCTGCGTAGTTACTTTCCTGGCATTCATGTCGATGAAGCTGTTAATGGGCGCAAAGCCCAGCAGGTGCTCGCTACGCGAACATTTGATTTGATTTTGTGCGATTGGGAAATGCCAGAAATGAGTGGCTTAGAGCTACTGACTTGGTTTCGCCAGCAAGCTGAGTTTAAATCAATTCCCTTTATTATGGTTACCAGTCGCGGCGACAAAGATAATGTCGTACAAGCGATTCAAGCCGGCGTTACTGATTACATAGGTAAGCCTTTTACCCAAGAGCAGCTAACCAGTAAGGTGACTAAAGCGTTAACACGCAGCGGTCGTTTATCAGCACTTACAGCCTCTGCTCCCGCCAAAACATTAAGCACAGGCGTTGCCAATGACTCTTTATCGGCGCTAACTGGGCATAAAGCACCGGTTGCGCCTGCTACGGCTCCGCCAGCAGCGAAAAAGCCTGCTGCTTCACCTGCGCAAGCCGTTGCCGCTGCGCCAGCTGCAACCAGCGCAGCTTTGCGTGGGCAAGGACAAGGGCGTTTACGTTTATCCAATGGTGAGTTTGCTTGCGTGATTAAAGCGCTCAGCTTAAAAGATGCGCTTTTAGTGATTAAGCGTGGCGATGTTTTGCCGCAAGTGCTGGACAATGCTGTGCTGGACTTAGAGCAAGGTGAAGAGGCTGAAGTAGCGCGCTTGAATGCCTATGTACATGCAATTAGTGCCTTAGAATCAAGACCGGACAGTGAGTGGTTGCAAGTCACCTGCCGCTTTGTTGACAGTGACCCGAAAAAAATGGATTACTTATCACGTTTAATTGCTCGCGGTAGCACGCAGCGGCATTTCAGTCCAAGCGCTTAAGTCTATGCAGGTTTAGTTGGCGGGTATATTTCAAGCCAACCCTGTCACATCTTTGTTTATTTGCGTTCGAACAGCGCTCTGGGTGCTGCTATCTTGCATAAAAAGTTAATCTTGAGTGTGGTTTATGTATAAAAAAATTCTACTCATGACCTTTCTAGCATGTATTAGCAGTCAGAGTTATTCATTTACTGTTTATAAATACACCGATGAGAATGGCGTGGTCACCTATACTGACCAAGCTAAAAAAGGTGCTCAGGTGTTTGTTTTCAATGACCGCATGGTTGAGCGCATTGAGAATGATGTAAAATTGGAAACACATAAGCACGCTGCAGGTGAAACTTTATTGCTGCACAATAACCTTTATGCGCCGGTAGAGGTTGAATTAGCCCTTGAAAACCAAGCAAATATTGCTGGTGGGGTAAAGCAACCTGTGAGTTGGGTATTACCGCCGCGCAGCAAAATTAGGTTTTTGACCTTAGCGCCTAAAGATCCTGCCCTACCTTTGCAGTACAAACCAAAATTACGCTATGCCTTAGGTGACCCGCGCCTGTTGCCGACCACCAGTCAGTATGCGCTACCTTGGCGTGGCGGTCCGTTTCGCTTAACTCAAGGCGCAAATGGTAAGTACAGCCACTTCACTCCGAAAAGCCGCTATGCGCTTGATATTGCCATGCCAGTCGGTACGCCAATTGTTGCTGCGCGCGCAGGTGTAGTGGTTAAAATAGAAAACCAGCAAACAGGTCGAGGTACTAATCCTGCGGGCAATTTCGTCCGTGTTTTGCACGACGATGGCACTATGGGCGTGTATTTACACCTGCAAAAAGGCTCAGTCAGTGTCAGTGAGGGCCAGCGTGTTGTGCAAGGCTCGCTGTTAGCGCGCTCTGGTAATACGGGTAACAGCACAGGGCCACACTTGCACTTTGTGGTGCAGCGCAATATCGGCTTAGCAGTCGAGTCAATACCTTTCGACTTTAGCCAGCCGGTCAACAGCATGCCCAACTTTGCTGTCGGCGGTGAGTGACAGCGCTGCGCTGTGCGCTGTTTGTTGCACCGTCTGTTTTGCCAAGCTGGTTGGCATTTGCCGTTTTAAGCCGCAAAGCCGTAATGCGCAACAATGCCCAAGAAAATACAAAAACCTGCCCAGTGATTATGTAAAAAAGCGCGTAGTGATGACTCAGCATCGCGTTTTCGGGTGTGGATAAACTCCCAGACAAAACAGGCAGCTGCGCCGAGCAAGCCTAAGTGAAAGTAACCACCCAGTTCAAATTTGCTACCCGTCAGTAACAAACAGAATAAAGCGCTAGCTTGCAGAGTCAGGATGATAAAACGATCGGCATCGCCAAATAGCACAGCAGTCGATTTAACCCCGATTTTCAAATCATCTTCGCGATCACTCATTGCGTAATAGGTGTCGTAGGCAATGGTCCACAATAAGTTAGCAATATAAATCAGCCAAACCTCGTGCGGCACTGAGCCTTTTTCTGCGCTGAAGGCCAGCAAAATACTGCATGAATACGCCGCACCTAAAGCCACTTGCGGGTAGTAGGTGTAGCGCTTAGTAAAGGGATAGAGCGCGGCTAAGCCAACTGCAAGAAAGGCCCAGTAAATCGTTTGTATGTTGGTTTGTAGTACTAAACAAAAGCTGATGCCCACCAATACTGCAAAAGTGATGAGTGCTTCTTTAGCTTTGATGCGTCCGGTGACGATTGGTCTGCCTTTAGTGCGCGAAACATCCCCATCAATACCACGATCAGCAAAATCATTAATTGCACAACCGGCGGAGCGCATCAGAATCACACCTAAGACAAAGATCACTACATTTTTAACACTCGGTGTACCATCGCCAGCAATCCATAACGCCCACAGCGTTGGCCACATTAATAGATAGATACCAATGGGGCGCTCTAGGCGCAGCAGCTGAATAAAATCCCAAGCTCTGGGGTGCAAGCGATTAAAGGATTTAAGCAGCTGTGTGTACATTAAAAACTCCGTGCTGTCGGTGTTGAAGAGGCTTAGGTTAACAAGGATTAAACAGTATTAAAGTTTAGGTTGCCGATATCTTGCCAAAGTTTGGGTAGAAAAACCTCAGCGACCAGTACACCTAATGCGTCTTTTTGAAAGCAAGAACGTCGCGCCCATAAATGCGACTGTTGGCTTGCCTGTTGTTGCGCAACTTTTGGTAATTGCTGACAAGGCAGCTGGCAAATATGCATAGCGCCACGGCTAAATGCTTGATGACTAAAAAGCAGTTCGCCAAGCGAGCGAGTACCCAGTTGGCTGATATCAAAGCCTGATGACTCAAGCTCTGCTTGGCTGGCAACACTGCGGGCAAAGACCCAGGGCCGCAGACCATCGCATAGAAACACCTCGCGTACCCAGCCGCAACTTTGCTTGGCGATGTTGAGCGCTTGGCATTCATCTGCAGTGAGTGTTTGCCAGCCTTCAGACAGCAGCTGCACAGTAAAGGCGTCTCTGCACAGTTGCGTCAGGCGTTGAGTGAGTGAGCCTTGATCAAAAAGCCAGTCGTTTAATGCTGCCAGTGACGTTGGAGTGGTATCCCAGCGGCTTATGCGTGTGTTTAATGTATTGGTGGGCACGATGCTGCTTGCTTACTAAAAATGTCGAGCAAGTTTAGCATGCATTAATCAATGGTTTTATCTGGGATGCACAGCTGTTGGTTAAATATCCATAAGCCTGTGCGCACCTAAATTGATAAAAAGATATCGAATAAGTGAACACTTAAATAACAAGCACTGCGACTGCTCAGTCAATTGTTGCTGCGCGGTGTTTTTTAAGTCAGTATCTAGCCGTTACTGCTGCGCTGCATCCAACTCAGCATCAGCATACAAATCAATAACAATAAGTGAGGCTTTACATGCGCAAACCTGAATTGATTGCAGCGGTTGCTGAAAAAACCGATATGAGCAAAGAGCAAGCAAAGCATGTTTTAAATACAATTTTAGAAGAAATGACGGCAGCACTTAGCAATAATGACACTATTAGTTTGGTTGGCTTTGGTTCTTTTGCTCAGCGCCATCGTGGTGCTCGTATAGGTAAAAACCCGCAAACAGGTGCAGCTCTGACCATCCAAGCCAGTAATACAGTCGCATTTAAACCCGGCAAACAGCTAAAAGAAGCTGTAAGCGAGTAACTTTGCATAATAGCGTATCACCTGCAATTTAAGATCAGCGCTGGGTTGTCTGCAACAACTTGTAACTCAAACACGGCTTGACCGCGGCTTTAGATAAAAGCGCATACCTACATTACTTGGAACTCTTGCATGAAATTTCGTTTTTTACTGTGGATGCTTGGACGCATGATGAGCAAGGCCAGCAAAACCAATCCTGCTTTTCAGAAACAATTGGACGGTAAAGATTTAACCTTTATGTTGCACACGCTGGATGGCAAAGTAGCCCGCCACTTTGTGGTTAAAAATAATCGCCTCGAAAGCCGTTCTGGGGTTGTCCAAAATCCTGCTTTTGCACTTGGCTTTAGAGATGCAGCCTTTGGCTATAACACCATGCAAGCTAAAAATAAGCAGCTCGCTTTTATGCAGGGCATACAGGATAAAAACATTCAGATTCAAGGCGACACCATGCTGGTAATGTGGTTTCAAGGCATGATGAAGCACTTGATGCCTAAAAAATCCAAGCCTAAGACCGAGTAAGCTTATCAAGAGGCGTACCACGCTCAGGTACGCCTCAGTTGTATTTATTGCTGATCGTTAAATCTATACTGCAGCGCCTCAGCAAGATGATTGCGAGATATGCTGGTGCTGTCTTCAATATCCGCTAATGTGCGCGCTACTTTAAGCACCCTGTGGGTTGCACGCAACGATAAACTTAAACGCTCGCTGGCTTGCTCCAGCCAAGTACGATCAACCTCAGCCAGCACACAGTGTGCACGTAAGGCATTTAAATCCAACTGTGCATTACTGCAGCCTTGTCGCTTGAGCTGGCGTTCACGAGCCGCACATACGTGCTCCACAGCTTGCGTTGAACTTAAACCGAGGTGTTTAGGGGGGCGTAGCGATGTGGTTTCGCGGGCAACGTTGATATGCAGGTCAATACGATCGAGTAAGGGGCCAGACAGTTTGTTGCGATAGCGCTGCACGTGCTCAGGCGTACACTGGCAGCGTCCGCTAGGGTCGCCAAAATAGCCGCAAGGGCAAGGATTCATCGCTGCAACCAATTGAAAACGTGCTGGGAAGCGTGCCTTGCTGTGCGCACGGGCGATGACAATACAGCCAGACTCTAAGGGTTCGCGAAGAAACTCTAGGACTTTACGATCAAATTCAGGTAACTCATCCAAAAACAAAATGCCCTGGTGTGCCAAGCTGATTTCACCCGGTTGCGGGCGGCTGCCGCCGCCAACAAGCGCAGGGCCTGAAGCGCTGTGGTGCGGCTGGCGGAAGGGTCGTCGCGGCCAGCTGCGTAAAGGCTCAATGCTAACCACAGATTGCACTGCGGCAACCTCAAGCGCTTCTTTTTCAGTTAATGGCGGTAACAGGCCAGGTAGACGGCTGGCCAGCAAGGTTTTTCCTGTACCGGGCGGCCCGCTCAGTAATAAATTATGCTGGCCTGCGGCAGCGACAACCAATGCGCGCTTAGCTGCATGCTGGCCCTGTACTTCGAGTAAATCTGGATAGTTTGCAGGATGCGCCAGTAACCCTTGCGATTGATACGGAGTTAAAATCTGCTGTTGATTGAAATGCCCGACCAGCTCAAGCAAATGATCAATGGCGTAGACCTTTAAGCCTGTGGCTAAGCAGGCTTCTTCTGCATTGGCCAGGGCAACCACTAAACAGCGTCCAGCCTCGCGAGCAGCCAGTGCTGCAGGTAAAACACCGCGCACAGGGCGTAAATGGCCTGAGAGTGCCAACTCGCCCAAACATTCAAAGCCATCTAAACAACCACCGGGTAATTGTGCGCTGGCGGCGAGCAAGCCTAAAGCGATGGCTAAATCAAAGCGGCCACCTTCTTTGGGTAAATCTGCCGGGGCAAGATTAAGGGTAATACGCTTGCGCGGGAACTCGAGCGCGCTGTTTAAAATGGCACTGCGCACGCGGTCTTTACTTTCGCGTACTGCTGTTTCTGGCAAGCCAACTATGGTGAGTGATGGTAAGCCATTAGTGAGATGGATTTCGACGCTAACAGCGGGTGCTTCAACACCAATTTGCGCACGGCTATGAATAATTGCGAGTGACATAGATCCTCCTTGATCCTATCTGTCGTGCAGCCAGCTTAAGCCAGCAGCTGAGCGTTGGGCTCTTTTACATTATGATGTGCTCTGTTGCAGTTGTTCTTCCAGTTGTAAAACTTTTTTCTCCAGAACTTCTAGGCGTGCACGTGTGCGTGCCAATACAACCATTTGGCTATCAAATTCTTCACGGCTGACTAAATCGAGCTTGCTGAAGGTGCTTTGTATTAGTGCTTTAAGTTGCGCTTCAACCTCGGCGCGTGGCAGTGGGTTTTCGCTACCCAGTAAACGTTCAGCATGACTGCTGATGCTGTCAAATAAAGCCTTTGGCGGTAACATAAATACATTCCTTAATCGTGATACGTTCAGTTTAGCACGTCAGCAAAATTATGAATCACTATGAAAAACTAAGAGTAGTGTTGTTGTTTTACGTATAATTGTTTGCTGTTAGGTTGTTGTGCAGTTGTTTTGCTCACAGGTGTATTGTATTACTGTGCATGCTCAAATATCGTGCATAGATCTGTGTCTTGAGCAGGAAAATGCAGGTGCGCATCCGCCCAAAAATATTATGCGTAGATGTTGCGTCTAAGCATGTTAAAATTTGACTTGATTGCTAGTAGGTCATTTAATCTCGGAGAAGCTGTATGAAATTAGTTACCGCCATCATCAAACCCTTCAAGCTGGATGATGTACGTGAAGCATTGTCTGAAATTGGCGTACAGGGTATTACAGTCACCGAAGTAAAAGGCTTTGGTCGGCAAAAAGGTCACACCGAGTTATACCGTGGAGCAGAGTATGTCGTTGATTTTCTGCCTAAAGTGAAAATCGAAGTGGCGATTGCTGCCGCACAACTTGACCGTGTGATTGAAACCATCAGTAAGGCTGCGAATACTGGCAAAATTGGTGACGGTAAGATCTTTGTTGTTAGCTTAGAGCAAGCGGTACGAATTCGTACTGGTGAAACAGGCTCAGACGCAATTTAAGCGTGTTTTAGGTCAGTTTTTGTGATCACAGCCGTCACCTGTATGGTTAAGGCGTAGCTCCCCAACAAGCTGCGCCTTTGTTTTATCTGCTCTAAAATTATAGGTCGCGTGTGCCCCAAGCATGCGAGTTTTATAAATATAAAAAAAGAAGCGAATTATCATAGTCATTTGCTTTTTATCGCACTAGAATGCGCGCCCAATGCATAAGTGATGATCGCTAATCGGCTGTTTGTATGCCGTTGTGAGCACCCTATTGCCAACCCGTATTGCAATAATTATGCTACGCCCGATAGAGACGCCAAGCATTTTGGCGCTCGATTTAAAACTATCTTGCTGAAGGCAGGCTTGAGGTTGACCATGAATGAAGATGAATTAGAAACAGAAGAATTAGATCCCAGCGATGACAGTGAAATTGATGCTGATGATCTAGATATTGATGATATTGATGACGTTGATGGCGCAGATGATGATGGCCTTGACGACAGCGATGATGATGGTTCTGATGCAGTGGTAACGCCTTCACGTGCCAAGAGCAAAAGCGCTATCAGTGTAGATGAGTTACCGTCTGTTGAGGCTAAGCAAAAAGAGCGTGAAGCCTTAGCTAAGGCGATGGAGGAGTTTTTAGCACGAGGTGGAAAAGTACAGGAAGTTGAAAATAAAATTGATGTATAAATCAGTTTTATTGTGTTGCTGCCAGCAACGATAAGCGCGTTTAAATGCTCGTTAATCGTTGCTGGCGTAAAGAGTGACAGGCTAGTCTTTGAGTGCTTTGTAGCGCTCTGCTAATTCAGCACGGATTGCACGGCGTTCTTGAGCGTTAGCAAAGCGCCTGACATCATCTTCGGTGCGCGGCGATAGTTTCGGTACTTCGACTGTTTTGCCGTGCTCGTCTACAGCCACCATGGTAAAAAAGCAGCTATTGGTGTGTCTAACCATCTTCTCACGAATATTTTCTGTAATAACCTTGATGCCCACTTCAAGTGATGTGCGCCCAGTGTAGTTGACAGAAGCGAGAAAGGTCACCAGTTCGCCGACATGAATGGGCTGGCGAAACGTCACTTGATCGACTGATAGGGTGACAACGTAACTGCCGGCATAGCGGCTGGCGCAGGCATAAGCAACTTCATCAAGGTATTTAAGGAGGGCGCCACCATGTACATTGCCAGAGAAGTTGGCGTTATCTGGTGTCATTAAAACAGTCATGGTGAGTGTTGATGATCCGGGTTCCATAGTGCTCTCTTATTATTGACGCGCCTAGCGTGTGCGCTTTAAAAAAGCAATTGTACCTTACTCTTAGTAGGTTTAGCTTTCTAGCCATACCTCACGAGCCCAGTGCCAGACACTTTCCCAGGTTTCATCTAGCATTTCTTGTGTGTCTGCATCCCATAGGAACACTTCGCCTTCTTCGTTGACTGCATAATAAAGCGGTGCGTCATAACAGACCGGCACCAAGTGCCGTGGCAAGCCAAGATCCCAGGCTGTGGCGGTGACCTCAGGTAAAAAAGTATGCGAGTGGGGGTCGCTAGCGGTAACAGGCTCAAGGCGACCATAGACAACATCGCTGACGGTCAATAGAAATTCACGCAGGGCAAAGGGTAAGTGAATCAATATTTGCTCTTGGATTTCCACCAGAGTTTCTTCATCAGGTAACTCTAAGGCAACCGGAACCGGCTCATTACGCTCACGTAATTCATCAATGACTTCTTCCACGATCTTTACTCTTGGTCTTGCAGGGCAGTATTAAATGCATGAAGCGGCGCTGTGAGGCGTCCGCTTCTGGTTTGCTGTTAAGGGGCTTAAGCGTTTTGGCGAATGCCAGCGATTAACCAAGGCTGGTCATCACCGCTGCGACGCTCCATGCGCCAGCTTTCACTGAAGGCTTCACCCTGATCAAAGCGTGAGGTTTTTGCTACGCCAAAGAAGGTTAGGGTAGCAATGGTGACATCGTTTTCTTGGTCAACGCCATCGAGCTGTACGCTCAGATCATCAATGTAGGTCGACTGTAAGCCATCACCCAAACTGCTGCGCTCATTGGTTAAGAAGGTGAGCATTTCGGGCGTGACAAATTCAGCGATTTGCTCCATTTCATTGGCATCCCAATGCTGTTGCAGGGAATTGAAGTGCACTTCTGCGGCTTGTAAAAAGCTGGCTTCATTAAACCATGCTGGCGCATTGATCACTGGCTTTAGCGTGGTCGCTGCTGCGCTGCTACCGAAGATGTCTTGTGCTGGGCTATGCGTTTCACGCTGCATGGCGGGGCCGCCCGCGGTCGCTGCTTGCGGCATTTGACGGCGACGGCTAGCGATCAATTTAAAGATGACAAAACCAATCAGGCCAAAAATCAATATGTCCATAAATTGTAAGCCTTCAAAGGCGCCGCCCATAAACATTGAAGCGAGCAGACCGCCGGCAGCAAGGCCCATTAACATGCCGCCTATACCTGGCTTAGCACCTGCTGCACCTTGCTTGTTAGGTGCTTGTTTAGCAGCAGGTTTTTGCTGTTGCTGCTGTGTTTGGCGATGTTTCATCGAGCCAAATGACTTGCCACCACCAAAGCGGCGTGCATCAGCATCAAGGCTGAAGGTTAAGCCTAGGCACAGGGCTAAGGCGATACTGAGAAAACGTTGCATAAAAAGACCTTTTTGTTGTCAGGTTAAGTTAATCAGTCGACACTGGCGCATTATGCGCGTGCCGGTTTGAATCGAGTGATGACGCCTGTTTAGAGTCAGTCGCAACAATTAGTCGCGCCAGTTATACAGCTCTTTTTCCGAAATTTCATGCATTTGCGTGACTTGTTTTTGGAACGCTTGAATAGAGTCCCAAATGCGTTGATTAAGCTCGCTTGTATTGGCTAGATCATTGAGCACCTGCGCTGATTCGTCTTGCATGGCTTGCAGTACGTCATCAGGGAAGCGGCGCAGCTGTACGTCAGCATCCTTGAGCTCAGCTAAGGCGCGGGCATTGTTCCAAGTAAAGTCATCCAGCATATCGGCATTGCCAGCACGAATAGCCTCGGTGACGATCGCTTGTAAGTCGCTTGGTAAGCTATCCCATGCGGCTTGGTTGATAATCATCTCCAGCACAGCTTGTGGTTCTTGCCAGCCAGGGTAGTAATAGTATTTCGCGGCTTTGTGTAAACCAAAAGCGAGGTCGTTATAGGGGCTTACCCAGTCTGAGGCATCAATGGTGTTGGTTTGCAGAGCAGTAAACACTTCGCTGCCGGGTAAATTAACCGTTGTCGCCCCTAAGCGATTGAGTACTTCGCCGCCGAGGCCGGGCATACGGATTTTTAAGCCTTTTAAATCATCGACGCTGTGAATTTCTTTATTAAACCAGCCGCCCATTTGCATGCCTGAATTGCCAATCGCGAAAGGTTTAACGCCAAACGGACGGTAGGCCTCTTCCCAGAGCTGCAAGCCATCACCTTTGTGCAGCCAAGCATTCATTTCAATGGCTGATAAACCAAAAGGAACTGAGGTGAAAAACTGTGCGGTATCGGTTTTACCTTTCCAGTAATAGGCGGCGCCATGACCCATTTCGGCGGTGCTACGCGAAACGGCATCAAAGACTTCCATTGGTGGTACCAATTCACCGCCGGCGTAGACTTTAATGGTTAAGCGACCGTTACTCATGCTATTGATGCGTTCTGCCAGGCGCTCGGCCGAGGTGCCTAGGGCCGGATAGTTTTTCGGCCATGCAGTGACCATTTTCCAGTTGAAGGTTTCTGGCGCGCTTACAGTTGCGCTAACAGCTGAGTTATTCGATTCTTCATTGCAACCCAGTAGAGCAAAACACGCCGTTATAATGGCGGCAAAAGTAAGGCTATGGCGACGCTTCATACAAGCTCCTCGTCAGTGTAAGTAGATATTATTATCATTATAGTGGCTGAAGTTTAGCGTAAGTGACCATTAGCCATTTGATACCATCGTTGGCAAAGTTAACTTGCACCCGTGCTTGTGCCCCTGCGCCTTCGAAATTCAAGATAACGCCCTCACCAAACACCGCATGCTGTACGAGCTGACCCAGTTTAAACTCTGTTTGCGGCACGTCAGCACCGCTAAACATGCTGCTTGACTGCGTTTGCTGAGTACTTTGATAGGGGCGGCTGACGCTATTGTTCATGCGCACTTCTTGCAACAGATCAGCAGGAATTTCGCGAACAAAACGTGAGACTTTATTGTAGGTTTCTGAGCCGTATAGACGCCGCGTTTCTGCGCAGGTTAAATACAGCTGCTGCATGGCGCGGGTTATGCCGACATAGGCTAAACGCCGCTCTTCCTCAAGACGACCGGGTTCTTCGAGG
This sequence comes from Pseudomonas sp. C27(2019), assembly GCF_008807395.1. Lineage (GTDB taxonomy): Bacteria > Pseudomonadota > Gammaproteobacteria > Pseudomonadales > Pseudomonadaceae > Denitrificimonas. Next base: position 2,809,225 of record NZ_CP043320.1, on the reverse strand, counting down.
CTCATTTTGTGTGGAAATAAGCCTTCTTCCATACCGACCATAAACACAATCGGAAATTCTAAGCCTTTGGCGCTGTGCAAGGTCATAAGCTGCACTGCTTCAGTAAACTCATCGGCTTGGTTATCACCGGCTTCCAGTACCGCATGATCTAAAAAAGCCACTAAAGGCGGCAGGTCATCGTCGATCTCAGCGTCTTGTGCGTTCACGCCTTCATCCTGTTTAAAAGTGCGCGCTGCGTTGACCAACTCCTCAAGGTTTTCCACTCGGGCTTGGCCTTTCTCGCCTTTTTCTTCTTTGTGATAAGTGAGTAAGCCCGACTGTTCAATGACAATTTGCGTCATCGCATGCAGTTCACAATCCAGAGTACGTGTTTCCAACTCGGCAATTAGATCCATAAAACCTTGCAGTGCATTACTGGCGCGTCCGGCTAAGGCTTTTTGTGCAACGAGCAGGTGCATGGCGGCCCACAGTGATAAATCATGTTCGCGTGCGGCTTGACGCACGCTTTCGATGGTTTTTTCACCGATGCCACGAGTGGGCACATTTATCACGCGTTCAATTGCACCGTCATCATGGCGGCTGCGTAATAAGCGCAGATAGGCGAGGGCGTTTTTAATTTCTAGACGTTCAAAGAAGCGCTGGCCGCCATAAATACGATAAGGCACAGCTGCACGCAGTAGGGCTTCTTCTAAGACCCGCGATTGCGCGTTGGAGCGGTATAAAATGGCAATTTCACTGCGGCTGATATCACCTTTACGCAATGACTGCTCAATGCATTCGACAACATAACGTGCTTCATCGTATTCATTGTACGCACTGTATAAATTAATCGGCTCGCCGTGCTCACCATCGGTCCATAGCTCTTTACCGAGACGGCCTTGGTTGTTATCAATCAGGGCGTTGGCGGCTTTGAGGATGGTGGCGGTGGAACGGTAGTTTTGTTCGAGACTGATGCTTTGCGTGTTAACGAAATCATTGGCGAACTGCTGGATATTTTCGATTTTCGCGCCGCGCCAGCCATAGATGGATTGGTCGTCATCACCGACCACCATTAAGCTTTTGCCGCCTTGCGCGAGCAGGCGTAACCAAGCGTATTGTACGGCGTTGGTGTCTTGAAACTCGTCGACCAGCACATGCTGAAAACGTTGTTGATAATGCTGTAACAAACCTGGATTGTCGCGCCATAGATCCAGGGCACGCAGCAGTAACTCAGCAAAATCAATGGCGCCAGCGCGTGCGCAAGCCGCCTCATACGCGGTATAAATTTGCAGCATAGTGGCTAAAAATAAATCACCACCGGCTTGAATGTGCTGCGGACGTAAGCCTTCATCTTTTTGCCCGTTGATGAACCACTGTGCTTGGCGTACCGGCCAGCGTTGCTCATCCAGTTGCAGTTCGCGCATCACGCGCTTGAGTAGGCGCTGCTGATCATCGCCATCGAGGATGCTAAAGCCTTCAGCGAGGCCCGCTTCTTGCCAGTGCGCGCGTAATAAGCGGTGGGCCAGGCCGTGGAAAGTGCCGACCCACATGCCGGCAGGATTGCTGCCCAGCAATTCCTCAATACGTAGGCGCATTTCCGCAGCCGCTTTATTGGTAAAAGTGACCGATAAAATGCTGTGCGGTGAGACGCCTTCGACTTGAATAAGCCAAGCAATACGGTGCACTAATACACGTGTTTTTCCTGAACCGGCGCCGGCTAGGACACGTTGCTGACCAATGGGCGCAGCCACAGCTTCACGCTGAGCTTCGTTGAGGGCGTTTAATAAGTGTGAGATATCATCATGCATCAGAGCATTCTAGTGGGCGCGCTGAGTAAGGGCAAACACAAAGCGCGTTATGATTTAATTGTTTTTCGCAGGTGAAATTAACGGCTGGCCTATGAGTGATCATCTCTGAATAGCAATTTTCAAATCTGGGCTTGTGAACTGTGCCTCAATACGCTTATGGTTAGCTGTTATAGGGGGCCATCTTAGGGGCATTTGTCTTGGATAGTTAACCGCCAACTCATGTCGATACAGGTTAAGAATAGCTAAGCATGCGAAGTCATAATTAAAAATGTTAACGCCAGTAAATGAGAGCACAGTACATAGCAGTGAGCTGCAGCCCGTTTTGTGGGGGCTCGGTACTGACAGTGTTCAGGCCATGTTTCGTAACTCACATGCACCTACTGTGTTAATGCTGCTGTGTGCGATTGCTTGCGTATGGCTTGTCCGCGATACGCCCCAGACTGCGCTGCTGATCGTCTGGGCAGTTACTGCGCTGGTATTGACGGCGTTACGCTTGATTTCTGCCGGTTTATTTGAACGCGCGAGCGGCGCTCAGCAGGCTTTGCCTATTTGGCGCTATATGTTATTGGCCTGCGCCTGTTGTTCAGGTTTTTTGCTGTCATTTTTTGCAATTATATTTATACCTGCAGAGGCATTTACCCAGCAGTTGGTCTTGCTCGGTTTGCTGTCTTTAGTTGCTGCATCGACTAGCATCGGCTTTGCGGTCAGTTTTTTACTGTTTGCGTGTTATGCCGCTTTTGGTTTTTTACCCATTGCTTGGGTGTACTTAACTGCAAATTCAGATGTGCTACAAAACTTGGGATTGTTGGTGCTGATATGGCTGGCAGCGGTCACAGTTGTCGTTATCCAGGTCAACCGGTTGATTTATCGGGCATCGCAGCAGCGTATTAAAAATCAACATTTAATCCACACTTTGCAGCTGGCACAGCAACAGACGGATGCTTTAAATACCGAGCTTTCTCAAGAGGTTGCTGCTAAGCATGTTGCTGAGCAGCAATTATTAGCTGAACAGGCAGGCTTAGAGCAGCGAGTCAATGAGCGCACTCGTGAACTAAAAGCAGCGCTACAGGCGTTAGAAAAAAGCCAAGAACGTTTAGAGCTTGCGCTAGATGCCAGCGAACTAGCGCTCTGGGATTGGAATCTGGTCACTGACGAAATTCACCATACACGCACTAAAAGCATTTTTGGCTTAGAAAATGAGCAAATCTATGAGGTGTTAAGTGATCTGCGGCCTTTGCTGCATCCTGATGATTTACCGACGTTACGCCATGCCATGATTGAGCATATGAAGCAGCGTAGCGATGGCTATGTTGTAGAGTACCGTGTCAAGCATGCTGAGGGGCATTGGGTGTGGATTGTCGATCGTGGGCGTGCAGTTGAGCGTGATAGTGATGGTCGGGTGCTGCGTATGTTAGGGACACGCCGTGATATTTCATCACGTAAGCAGCATGAGGAAGAATTGCGCTTAGCTGCGACTGTATTTGATGCCAGCACCGAAAGTATTGTTATTTTAGACCCGCAATACAAAGTTTTATCGGTGAATAAAGCCTATACCGAGGTGACAGGCTTTAGCCGTGATGATGTGGTTGGCCGCCTGACCCCCTTGGATACCCTGCCTGATAAAGTGCGGCGCCAGTATGCTCTGATTCGCGCAGGTCTTGAGCAGCATGGCCATTGGCAAGGCGAGTCTTTTGATGTGCGTAAAAATGGTGAGCTGTATCCGCAATGGTTACAAATCCATTTAGTGCGCAATAAAGAAGGCCAGCCTACTCATATTGTCGGGTTTTTTACTGATTTAACCACGCGTCGGCAAGCGGAAGAACGTTTACAATATCTAACCCAATATGATGAGCTGACCGAGCTAGCTAACCGCACTTTGTTTCATCAACGCCTACAGCTTGCGGTCGAGCAGGTGCGGCAAACAGAGCGCTGTATAGCGTTAATGCATATCGATCTGGATCGCTTTAAAATCTTAAATGATAGCCTTGGCGTCGAAGTGGCTGACCAAGTGCTGCGCAAGGTCAGTCGTCGCTTAATCCAGCTCTTGCCTGATGCACATACCTTGGCACGCTTGGGTGGTAATGAGTTTGCCATTGTTTTAGATGACTGTTTATCAATGCCGAGTCTGGGGCGTTTAGCCGCCTCTGTGTTGTCACATATTCAACTGCCGATGGAGGTGGCGGGTAATGAGCTGATTATCAGTGCCTCCCTTGGTATCAGTGTGTTGCCCGATAGTGCACGCGAATCGTCAGCGCTGATTAGTCAAGCTCATATCGCAATGCAACATGCCAAACACCTCGGTGGTGATAACTATCAGTTTTACAATAATCAACTGCAGGTGGGAACCTTAGAGCGTTTACAGCTTGAACAACAATTGCGGCGCGCTATCGAAGAAGGACAGCTGCAAGCGTACTACCAGCCGAAGCTGAGACTAGCCGACGGCGTTGTACGCTGTGCTGAAGCATTGGTGCGCTGGAACCATCCGCAACGTGGCTTGGTATCTCCTGGAGAGTTTATTCCGCTAGCAGAAGAGACTGGCTTAATAGGGGCTATAAGTGAGTTGATGTTGTATCAGGCGTGTGCGCAAGCACAACAATGGTTGCAGCAAGGCATGCCAATTCGTGTGTCTGTCAATTTATCAGTGGGTCATGTTCGTCAAGGCAACTTGGTTGCTTTGGTACGCAATGTTTTAGAAAAAACTGGCTTGCCTGCTTATCTGTTAGAGCTTGAGCTCACTGAAAGCCAGATGTTAGAAAATGCAGAAAATATTATCGTCACCTTTAGCCAATTGCGTGAGCTGGGTGTGCAGCTTGCCATTGATGATTTTGGTACGGGTTACTCGTCATTGAGTTATCTCAAACGTTTCCCGGCCAATAGCGTAAAAATCGATCAAAGCTTTATTCGAGACGTAGCTGAGAACGTTGAAGATGCAGCGATTACTCGTGCCATTATTGCCATGGCCCATGGTTTGAATTTGCAGGTAATAGCCGAAGGTGTGGAAACACAAGCGCAAATGGATTTCTTAGAAGACAACTTGTGTGATGAGATTCAGGGCTATCTAATTTGCCGCCCTGTTCCTGCTGAGCAGTTTACCGAGTTTCTACTGGCGCGTGAGCACGTACAGCTGAGCCTTAATTAATATTGCAATCAAGACTCAGCGCAGTGTATTAAGCGCCGCGGGTATTCCCGCTGGTGAGGTTACGCATCACCAGTGCGTGTTCTAAGTTGACGTTTTCCGGGACTGGTAGAAACAGCACATGGCCATCACCTGGAGCGACATCACGAGCCTTGCCTTTTTGGTCTTCAAGATGCTTCAGGTCAAAAGTGAGGTTGCCTTGCGGTGTCATCAACTCGATTGAATCACCTAGCGCAAAACGGTTTTTCACGATGACCTCAGCCAAATCACCACGACGTTCACCAGTCATTTCGCCAACAAACTGCTGACGGTCAGAGATTGAGTAACCGTACTCGTAGTTTTGGTATTCATCATGCACGTGGCGACGTAAGAAACCTTCGGTGTAACCACGGTGCGCAAGCGATTCCAGGGTATCCATTAACGACTTATCAAACGGGCGACCAGCAACCGCATCATCAATGGCTTTGCGGTAAACCTGAGCAGTGCGCGCAACATAGTAGTGCGACTTGGTGCGGCCTTCGATTTTCAAAGAGTGCAAGCCCATCTGCACCATGCGCTCGACATGCTGGACGGCACGTAAATCTTTGGAGTTCATGATGTAGGTGCCGTGCTCATCTTCGTAGGCGGACATATATTCACCTGGACGTCCCGCTTCTTCCAGCAGGAATACTTCTTTGGTGGGTGCACCGACGCCGAGGATGGGTTCGGCTTGCTGCATCAGCGCTGGGTCTGCATGTTGCACGGCCGCTATTGGCTCGTACTTATGCACGATATCGCCCAGTTCGTTTTCTTTGGCTTCGTGGGTTTTGTATTCCCAGCGGCAGGCGTTGGTGCAAGTGCCTTGGTTGGGGTCACGCTTGTTGATATAACCCGACAGCAGGCAGCGACCAGAGTAGGCCATGCATAAAGCACCATGGACAAAAACTTCCAGCTCCATTTCAGGCACTTCGTGGCGAATCTGTTCGATTTCGTCCAGTGACAATTCACGGGATAAAATCGCCCGAGTTAAACCTTGCTTATGCCAAAATTTCACACTGGCATAGTTCACCGCGTTAGCTTGTACTGACAAATGAATGTTCATCTGCGGGAAATGCTCACGCACCATCATAATCAAGCCCGGGTCAGACATGATCAGCGCATCAGGTCCCATCGCCACCACAGGCTCTAAATCTTTAAGAAAGGTTTTCAGTTTGGCGTTGTGCGGTGAAATATTTACTACCACATAAAACTGCTTGCCTTGGGCATGGGCTTCGTTAATGCCCAGCGCTAAATTGGCGTGGTTAAATTCGTTATTACGCACGCGCAAGCTGTAGCGTGGCTGGCCGGCATAGACTGCATCGGCGCCATAGGCAAAGGCGTAACGCATATTTTTTAGTGTGCCAGCAGGTGACAACAGCTCGGGACGAAAGGGGGTCGACATAGTAAAACTCAAGAAAATGCAAATAATTAACTATTCTACCAGCCATTAACTGGTCAGCGTAGTGCTGCCGGCAATTAATAACCAAGTAAAAAAGTGGGACTTATAAAACGGTTGTTTATCTGCTTAAACCACACTGCCTGCTGCGTGTCCGCTGGCCCATGCCCACTGGAAGTTAAAGCCGCCTAAGTGGCCGCTGACATCCAAGACTTCACCAATAAAGTACAGGTTGGCTTGTTTGTGCGATTGCATGGTTTTCGAGGAGACGTCTTGAGTGTCGACCCCACCCAAGGTGACTTCCGCGGTGCGATAGCCTTCGGTGCCAGAGGGTGTCAGCTGCCAGTTATTTAGTTTTTCACCGATTGCGTTGAGCTGTTTGCTGTTGTATTGCTTGAGTGGCGTATTGCTAAACCAGTGCTCGCACAATAATTGCGCCATCTTGCGGGTAAAGCATTCGCTGAGCACGGTTTTCAACTCAAGATTAGGATGCTGCGCTTGCTGTTCCAGCAGCCATGCGCTGGCATCGCGATCGCTGAGCAAATCAATAGTAATGCTGTCGCCAGGCTGCCAGTAAGATGAAATCTGTAAAATCACTGGACCACTAAGGCCGCGATGGGTGAACAACAGATCTTCTTTGAAGCTTTGGTTGTTACAGTGCACCACGCAGTCATCAATGGATGTACCAGATAATGCGCTGCAGAATTCTTTGAGTTGTGGGTCAGTGATGGTGAAGGGCACTAAGCCGGCGCGGGTTGGCAGAATCCTATGGCCAAACTGTTCAGCGACTTGATAGCCAAAGCCTGTTGCGCCAAGGGTGGGAATTGATAAGCCGCCGCTGGCAATCACTAAGGACTTACAACGTAATGTTTGTTTATTGCACTGCAGAGTAAAACCGTCGGCTTGAGCTTGGATATTACTGACTGGGGTGTTGAGCTGAATGCTTGCGCCGGCATCCGCGCATTCTTTCAACAGCATTTCGAGAATATCGCTGGCTTTGTTATCGCAAAAGAGTTGCCCGAGTTTTTTCTCGTGATAGGCAATCTGGTGGCGCTGTACCATCTCAAGGAAATCCCACTGGGTGTAACGCGCCAGTGCAGATTTACAAAAGTGTGGATTGCTAGAGAGAAAGTTATCCGGTTCAGTGTACATATTGGTGAAGTTGCAGCGGCCACCACCAGACATGAGAATTTTCTTACCTGCTTTATTGGCATGATCAATCACTAATACTTTACGACCACGTTGCGCAGCAGTTAACGCGCACATTAATCCGGCAGCACCGGCGCCAATAATTATGACATCCACAGATTGCATAGCCTGATACCTAAAAAATCAAAGGCTAAGTTTAACGGCTTTCTGCACAGAGTAGGCTGTAAATATTTGGGTTTGGCCTTGCAGAAGACTAGTTATGTTTAACTTTAATTCCGGCAGGCAGTGTTTTGAGCTGCGTTGAGCTAGGCTTTTAAGGGTTATGTTTTTAGAAGACTGGCACAGCATACCTATGATCAATGAGTACCCTGCGGGTGACGTGGCAAGCGAAGCCATGGATGGCGCAGCGCCCGAATCGGGTCGGGAAGACCCGTTGAGGGAAGAACGGCACTTGCAGGGTGCGGCATGCACAAATTATTCCTGCAGTTTTTATTGTAGCTGTGCTGGTCATTGCGTGGCATAGCGTACTTCGGAATTGGTGTTTATCCGTCGATGAACCCATCCAGGGTTCAACTCCGGCGCTTCGCCATCCTTGGCTCGCTTGTCACACCAACCCCGAAGTACTCGTTGATCAACGGCGCTGTCAGCATGCTTGATATAAGGCTCGTCTGTTTCAGCAGGCTTTTATATTTAACTGTGTAAAACAAACTGCCCAGTAAAACACGCACCATCTAAGCCATCGTGGGTCAAGATACGGCTGCTTAAACTGATCCGCGCTTTACCATGACGCTGATACATATTGAAGAAACGCGTCCAAATCGCATCCTCTGGTGCATCACAAATGACCTTAGCGTCAGCCAAAACCGGTAACGGATAATCGATTTGCCCTGCCTGTACAACGATATGTGTGGTATTTATACCTGCGTCGCGCAAACGCAAATGTAACCAGCCCCAGCAGGCTAACACCCCAGCGCAATACAAACTGCCACCAAACATAGAGTTTTGATGGTTGCGGTTTTCAGGCAGCGGAATATGCAGCTGCAAACGCTGGTTTTGCCATTCACGTACTTCAACTGCCATAGCTGATGTGAGCGGGATATCACTGGCAAAAACCTGTGCGAGGTGTTGGCAAGCTGTGCTACTGAGAGGGTTTGGCATTAAAAGTCCCCGTTGAATGCTATGAATAAAAGGCCAGAGATCAAGACAAGAATAACAGTTACACAATTGTTACCAAAATCGCGGAAAGCCTCGTACTTTGAGTGCGAGGATGGATAGCGAGGGCTGCGCAAGCTTCCCCTGAACAGCCCGTTAAAGTCTTTGCAGTGCGAGTGTGTACTGGTATTATATACAGCATGATGAAGCACACCAAAACATTAAAAGTTCGCATTCGAGATAAGCATGCGCCACTGCTAAACAGCATGGCTCGAAGTGTCAATTTCGTCTGGAACTTTGTCAATGAATTAAGCCAGCGCTCGATTAAAGAGCGTGGTGTGTTTTTGTCAGCCTATGATGTTCAGAAATATACCAATGGCGCAGGTAAGGACTTAGGGCTACACAGCCAAACAGTGCAACGTATTGCAGTTGAGTATACGACGCGCCGCAAGCAGTTTAAGAAGGCGCGGCTGAACTGGCGCAAATCAGGCGGTGTGCGCCGCTCACTGGGCTGGATTCCGGTTAATACGGCTGCGGCCCAATGGACAAATGGGCAGGTCTACCACAATGGCCACTACTTTAAAGTGTGGGACAGTTTTGGCTTGAGCCAATATACGTTTCGCTCTGCCAGCTTCAATGAAGATGCCCGTGGCCGCTGGTACTTCAATGTAGTTGTTGATGTGCAGGCCCAGATACCACAAGGCCAAGATCGTATCGGTATTGACCTCGGCTTAACCGACACCGCTACCTGTTCCGACGGTACAAAGCTGGAAGCGGGACGCTTCTATCGTGGGCTTGAGGAAAAGTTAGCCATAGCGCAACGGGCTAGGAACAAAACCCAAGTTAAAACTATTTACGCGAAAATCGCTAACCGTAGAAAAGACGCATTGCACAAGTTCAGCCGCAAGCTGGTCAACCGCTGCGGTGAAATCTATGTGGGCAATGTCAGTAGTTTAAAACTCGTTAAAACCACGATGGCCAAGTCAGTATTGGATGCTGGCTGGGGTCAATTAAAAACAATGCTGGACTATAAATGCGCTCACGCAGGCATTGTTTTTAAGGAAGTGAACGAGGCATACACCACCCAAACCTGTAGCTGTTGTGGCGCACTGCCCGATAGCAGGCCGAGAGGTATCGCAGGGCTTGGAATAAGAAAATGGACGTGCAGTGCGTGTGGTGTCAGGCACAGCGACCGCGATATAAACGCGGCACGTAACATTCTCGCGGTCGGGCATGGCCGTCTAGCTGTAGGAATCACCGCCTCTTTAGGGCGGTGAGGATGTCAATCGACGAAGCAATAGTGCATCTGACTGCTGTAAAAATGAGCTTATATGAAAATTTTAAAATTAATGGCTGGCTACAGGTTAGAATTAATCATCATGTTGTATTGTTCTAAAAAGGAGAGGTGCTTGTGGATTCTGTAGCAACCAATAGTATATTTTTTGTTGGTGGGTTGTTAGTTGCTATCAGTATTCTGGTCAGCTCAGTCTCTACGCGTGTCGGCATCCCCATTTTAGTTATTTTTATGGGTGTGGGCATGATGGCCGGTACCGATGGTATTGGCGGCATCGTTTTTAATGATTACTCACTGACCTACTTGGTCAGTAACCTCGCCTTAGCCGTTATTTTGCTCGATGGTGGCATGCGCACCCGTGTCGCAACCTTCCGCGTTGCGCTATGGCCAGCATTGTCACTGGCCACCTTTGGCGTAGCTGTTACCGCAGGTTTAACCGGCTTAGCTGCGGCCTGGTTGTTCGACCTGTCCTTGCTTGAAGGCCTACTGATCGGCTCCATTGTCGGTTCCACGGATGCCGCGGCGGTATTTAATTTACTCAATGGCAAAGCATTGAACGAGCGTGTCGGCTCAACCCTAGAGATTGAGTCGGGCAGTAATGACCCAATGGCAATGTTTCTTACCGTCACCTTGATTGCCATGCTAGTGGCGGGTGAAACCAGTTTCAGTATGGATTTCTTTGGCAGTTTACTGCGCCAGTTTGGTTTGGGTACAGTGCTGGGCTTGGGAGGCGGCTGGTTACTGCTGCAAATTATCAATCGTATCAGCGTTGCCGATGGCCTGTATCCGCTGCTCGCGGTGAGCGGCAGTATCATGATTTATGCCTTTACCGGAGAAGTGGGCGGCAGTGGTATTTTGGCGGTCTATGTCTGTGGCATGGTGCTGGGTAATCGCCCGATCCGTAACCGCCACGGTATATTGCATATGTTTGATGGCCTGGCGTGGATCAGTCAAATTGGTATGTTCTTAGTGTTGGGTCTGCTGCTGACCCCGCATGAATTACTGCCGATTGCTGTACCGGCTTTATTGTTGTCGTTGTGGATGATTTTGTTTGCCCGTCCACTGTCAGTATTTTTAGGTCTATTACCCTTTCGCGGCTTTAATTTGCGCGAGCGAGCATTTATTTCTTGGATTGGTTTGCGCGGTGCGGTGCCGGTTATTTTGGCGGTGTTCCCGTTAGTTGCCGGCTTACCCAATGCGCAGCTGTTTTTTAACGTAGCTTTCTTTATTGTCTTGGTATCACTTTTATTGCAAGGCTCCACGCTATCTTGGGCAGCACGCAAAGCTAAAGTGGATTTACCACCGTCACCCGCACCCATTTCTCGGGTGGGCTTGGAGATTCATCCGACCAGTCAGTGGGAGGTCTTTATTTATCGGTTGGGCAACCAAAAGTGGTGCATTGGTGCGCAATTGCGTGAACTTAAAATGCCTAAAGGGACTCGAATAGCAGCCTTGTTTCGTGACCATTGCTTGTTGCACCCGACCGGTAGTACCCGTCTTGAAGCAGATGACATTTTGTGCGTGATGGGTCATGAAGATGACTTGCCAGCGCTGGGCCGCCTATTCAGCAAAGCACCACAACGTGGCTTAGATATGCGCTTCTTTGGTGACTTTGTTCTTGAAGGTGACGCACAAATGGGAGCGGTGGCTGATGTATATGGATTAAAGCTGGGCGGCCTCGACCCGAAAGTGACTTTGGCTGAGTTTATTACTGAGGCCGTCGCAGGTGAGGCGGTACTGGGTGACCATATTGAGTGGCAAGGCTTGACCTGGGCAGTGGCGCTGATGGAAAACAATAAAGTGCGTAAAGTTGGGGTTAAATTCCCAGAAGGGAAACGTCCGGAGTTGCCGCTTTTCTGAGTGTGCAGGCCAGCGTTAAAGACTGTGTTTGTTGAGTTTATCTGCTGCGGTTTTAATGAACAGGAATATTACAAACCTATGAGACCGAATCTGTTCTTAGTGCTGTGTTTCAGCATCATGACTTGGCTGCCTGCTACACAGGTGTTTGCTGAGCTGACTACGCTTGAGGTGCGGCAGGCGTTAACCGATCTGCCAGCGCGCAAACTTCCCGAAGCGGAGCAGCAAGCAGCACAGCAAGCATTAGAGCAAACGCTCGCTTGGCTAGATGTGGTTGAGCGCACTGAGCAGGCGCAACAGAAGTTACAGCAGCAATTGCTTGATGCACCCAAGCACATCAGTGAGGCGCAACAAGCGCTGAAAAAACTCTTAGCCACTGCCCAAGATGATCCGGCTCAGCGTTTAGCGCAAGCCTCGGTCAGCGAGCTTGAGTCGCTGTTATCTGAGCGCAATCAGCAACTGCGTGCGTTGCAAAAAGAATTGGCTGATGCCAATAGCTTAGTTATAACTACGCAAACGCGTCCCGAACGTGCGCAAGCAGAAATCAGCAGCAATCAGGCACGCATTCAAGAGATTAATACCTTGCTGAAAAATGCCAAAGAAGGCAGCAAGGTCTTTAGCAGTGAAAAAGCTGATGCCTTGAAGGCAGAGTTGTTGGCGTTAGAAAGCAAAAGCAATTTACGCCGTGCTGAGTTGTCCGGCAACAGTGTCTTGCAAGAGCTGGGCAGTAACCGTCGTGATTTTTTACTCAATAAAGTGCGTCTGCAGGAGCAAGATATTCTCGCGCTGCAATCACTGCTCAATGAAAAACGGCAAGCAGACTCGGAAAAAACCGTTGCGGAGTTATCTTTAGAAGTCAGTAAAGCCGGTAGCGATAGCCTGCTGCTACGCGAAAGCGGCTTGAACCTAAAGCTTTCGGACTACTTGTTAACCATTACTGAGCGGCGTAATCAGCTGACACAGCGTAATTTATTGGTGCGCCAACAGCTCGATAGTGTGCAGCAAACCGATCAAGCGCTGGAAGAACAGATTAGTGTGCTGCAAGGCAGTCTATTGCTGGCAAAAATTCTTTATCAGCAAAAGCAAGCATTGCCGAAAATCAGTTTTGATCGCACTTTAGCCGACCAAATTGCTGATATGCGCTTGTATCAATTTGAGCTGCGGCAATTGCGTGACACCGTCAATCGCCCGGATGACTATGTGCAAAACATCCTCAAAGATGCGTTGCCTAGCGATGAGCAAGAGGCTTTGCGCGTAAGCTTGTTAGATCTAGTGCGCTCACGTGCTGAGCTGTTGGACCGCTTAAACCGCGAGCTCAACGCCTATTTAAGTGAGTCAATTACCCTGCAAATTAATCAAAAGCAACTGCAAGGAATGACCGAAGCGCTGCGTTTGACCCTTGATGAACAGATGTTTTGGATTCCAAGCAACAAACCATTGGATTGGGATTGGTTCAAAGCTGCCCCTGCACGCTTGCAGTACCAGCTCAGTTCAGTGCTGTGGGCCGCGGAACTCAGTCAGGTTGGGCAGAGTTTGCGCAAGCATGCTTGGGTCTTTATTCCGCTGGCTTTGTTGTTGTTGATGGCGATCTGGAAACGCCCAGCGATTTTACAAGCGCTGCGCAAAATACATGCTGATATCGGTCACTTTCGCCATGATAGCCAGTTGCACACGCCGCGCGCGCTATTGTTGAATCTGTTATTGGCGCTACCGGGTGCGATTGTTTTGGCCAGCCTTGGCGCAATATTGCAGGCCGAAGGCCAGGGCAATAATCTTGAAGTGGGGCGTGCTTTATGGAGCATGGCGCAGGTGTGGTTGGTGTTTTACTGCGCGTATCGGATTTTAGCGCCTAACGGTGTAGCGCTATTGCATTTTCGTTGGCCACGCGCGCAAGTCAGTTTTTTGCAGCAGCGTATCCGCACCTTGGGCTTAACCGCGCTGCCCTTGACTGCTGTGGTCAGCATCGCGCAGGCGCATCCTGCTGCGTTGAGCGAGGATGTCATTGGTATCATTTTACTGATGAGCTGTTTGTTATTGCTGGCTTGGATTATGGGACGTTTGGTTTTTCACCGTTACAGCAATGACAGCACCTCAGTATTTAGGCGCTTAATTGGCGTGGTGGTGGTGTCGCTGCCCCTGCTTTTTGCTGCCGCGTTGCTGTCAGGCTATTACTACACCGCGCTCAAGCTCAGTGGACGCTTACTGGATACTTTATCCTTGGTGTTGATTTGGATATTGCTTGAGGCGGTATTGGTGCGTGGCCTAGCGTTAGCAGCACGTCGTTTGGCTTGGAAAAGAACGCAAGATGCTAAGCAAAACCAAGCCAAAGAGTGGGCAGAGGGTGAGGTGGCTACCGATGACATGCTCTTGGACATCTCGCAAATCAATGCGCAGTCACTGCGCTTAGCACGCCTTATTTTATTAGGTCTGTTCTTTATTAGCCTGTACTGGGTGTGGGCTGATTTACTGCTGCTGTTCACCTATTTAGACAACATTACGCTCTATGAAAATATCAGCAGTACTGGCGTAACAGTACCTACAAGCTTGCGTGATGTACTGGATGCCGGCGTGATTGTCTTGGTCTCTATTGCGCTGGCGCGTAACCTGCCTGGCTTGCTAGAAGTGCTGTTTTTATCGCGCCTACGCCTAGCGCAAGGCAGTGCCTATGCAACCACCACATTATTGTCCTATGCGATTGCGGCGACGGGTTTTGTAGCCACCTTGTCGGCATTAGGGGTCAGTTGGGACAAACTGCAGTGGTTGGTAGCAGCGCTCTCTGTGGGCTTGGGTTTTGGTTTGCAAGAGATTTTCGCCAACTTTGTTTCTGGCCTGATTATCTTGTTTGAGCGCCCGGTGCGTATTGGTGACGTGGTGACCATTGGCAATTTATCCGGTACCGTCAGTCGGATTCGCATCCGTGCCACCACCATTACTGATTTTGACCGCAAAGAAATAATCGTGCCCAATAAAGTCTTTGTGACGGATCAGCTGATTAACTGGTCGCTTACAGATACAGTGACACGTGTCATTATTAAGATTGGCGTGGCCTATGAAACGGATTTAGATCTGGCGCGCAAGTTGATGCTACAAGCCGTACAGGAAAATCCACGGGTGATGCGCGACCCTGAGCCCCTTGTGCTGTTTTTGGGAATCAGCGCCAGCACCTTTGATCATGAATTACGTTTCCATGTACGTGAGCTGGGTGATCGTAATCCCTCCATTGATGAAGTGTTAAACCGTGTTGTTTTAAGTTTCCGAGAGCACAATATTGATATGGCCTTTAATCAGCTGGATATTACAATTAAAAACAGCGACGGTCGTGAGCAGCAGCTATTGCAAACCACGAACAATCCGCTGACTAATTAATCAAGCACCGACAGCTTAAAGGCTATGCGTTGCAGGAGTGCCTAACCAATGAGAAGCCTAGACACCCTTGAGTTTGCCCCACGCTTTGCTGCTTTAGGTGATGCTTTTTCTGCGCCGATTAAACCCACTGCGACTGAGCAAGCAAAAATGGTGATCTGCAGTCCTGCAGCCTTAGCATTGTTGGATTTGCCAGCCAGTACTGCCGATGATCCACGCTTATTGCAGTTGGCGGCAGGTCAATGGTATTGGCCCGATGCGACACCGCGCGCCATGGTCTATTCCGGTCATCAGTTTGGTGGCTATACCCCGCAATTGGGTGATGGTCGTGGATTGTTGCTGGCTGAAGTACGCAATACTGCTGGTGAGCATTGGGATGTACATTTGAAAGGTGCGGGCCTCACGCCTTTTTCTCGCACCGGTGATGGGCGTGCGGTGCTGCGCAGCAGTATTCGAGAGTTTCTTGCCAGTGAATATTTGCATACGCTTGGCATCCCCACTTCCCGCGCGCTCTGTGTGACGGATTCAAAAACTATGGTCTGGCGTGAGCAGCGCGAAACCGCGGCGACCTTAATACGCCTAGCACCTAGCCATATTCGTTTTGGTCATTTTGAGTATTTTTATTACAACAAACAGTATGCCAAGCTCGAACAGTTGCATGCGCACGTGCTTAATGATTTGTATCCCGAGTGTCTGACAGCGGATGAACCCTTAGCAGCGATGCTTGGCGAAGTCGTCAAGCGCACGGCTGAAACCATTGCTTTGTGGCAAGCCTATGGCTTTTGTCATGGTGTGATGAACACCGACAATATGTCGATCTTGGGGCTGACTTTTGATTTTGGTCCCTTTGCTTTTTTAGATGATTTTAAACGGGCACATGTCTGCAACCATTCTGATCATCATGCTCGTTATGCCTTTAATAAACAGGTGGAGATCGGTTACTGGAATCTCACAGCCTTTGCAGAAACGCTAACCCGCAATGTGCCTGTTGAGCGGTTGCAGGAAATTCTTGATGGTTATGCGGGGATACAGCAGCACGCGTACTTGCAAGCCATGCGCGCGCGCCTAGGTCTGCTAGATGAGCAAGAGAGCGATGCGTTACTGATTGATAAATTATTGCTGCAGCTCAACGACAGTGCTGTTGATTACACTTTGTTCTTTCGACGACTAGGTGAGTTGCCTGCCGCACAAGCGCTGGCAAGCATGCGCGATGACTTTATTAACCAAGCCGCTTTTGCTGAATGGAGCAGTGAGTTTATTGCGCGCAATGCCAATGATTCACGCACACAAGAACAGCGCCGCACACAAATGCATGCGGTCAATCCGCTGTATATGTTGCGCAATTATTTAATTCAAATAGCCATCGAGGCAGCAGAAGACGGTGATTATGCACCGCTACACAAGCTGCAACAGGTGCTTAGTGAGCCGTTTACAGAACAAGAAGGCTACGCTGCCTATGCAGAACGTCCACCTGAATGGGGTAAGCATCTTTCGATCAGTTGTTCTTCGTGAGTACTGATGAGGGTTTGTCTTTGTCGCTCCTAAAGGGGCGAGCTACGGGCCAGCCGGCCGATCATAATCCATCAAAGTTGTCGTCCATTTATGGGCGGCAAAGCTAACAAAACATAGGTTTTATCAGGATGCCTTGCTGCTCAATGTCGCCCCTGAAAGGACGACATTTTGGGTGGCCGTTTGAATGTCGCCCCTAACGGGCGATCAATATTTTACTGTGCAGCTTTTACCAGCTAAAAATTTCCCATGATGGGATGCGCAACTCTGGCTTGTCGGCACGGATAAAGTTGCCATCGCTGCCATCTGCACGCACTAAAAAGTAAGGCTTGCCGACTTTAGGGATGACTTTAACCGCGTATAAGAAACCGTTAACACGATACTCCTCAACGGTCCTGTCGCCTTTTTGCACAATAGTGACATCGGGCTCACCGTCAAGCGGCTCATTAGCAAAACCAAGCAGTGGGCAGCCGATTAAGACACCGGCTAGTGTTAAGCGCTTAAGAGTGGTACGCATAATTGTTATCCTTTTGTTGACGAAGGAACAGTGTAATACCTTTAGTTTAGCAAGAGCCTCGCTAACCGTGTTGAGTGTTTTGGTTTTGTTTGGGCCTGTCGGGATTTTCTTCTTTGATATAGCATATCGAGCAAGCTGTGCGGTGCTATATGCGCGCAAATCAATGTAAAATAATCATTTTTTATACGGGTGTGTAAAGCACCAAGCAGGGAGTCAAGATGAAACACTTAGTAAAGCACTGTACCAATCTAGTTTTGGTTGTTGGCATGACCGTCTCTTTATCTGCTTACAGCGATGATTCTCCTACAGCCGTTGACATTCAGCAAGCGGCGGCGCAGGCGATGGAGATGGATATTGACCGTCAAATTGGTGGCAATCATCCTGAGCTGAAAAAGGAAATAATGAAAGAAATGCCAACGGTTAAAAGCGTAGCGCTACAGAGCTGTGTAAAGCAGAAGGTAGACGCTTACCGCTGTGTGTTTACACTCGTCTTAGATTTAAAGGGTCAAGAACAAGCCCATGATAGTTCCGCAGTTATGACTAAGGATGAGTCGGGCGACTGGACTATGAGCGACATAAAATAACGTGCAAGCGCTGCCTGCGGTGTTGCATTGAAGTATTAACACTTAACAAGCAGCGCTAAGCCACATTAGTGAGCTTCATCTAGTTTGCAGTGTGAATCCTATGGGTTGAAGCTGGGGATGGTGGTCAGTATTGTCACAGCCAGAGTGCTGGTACGGCAATAGATTGTTACCTATACTCATTTATCCATAAAAGCCACGCATCGGTTAGTTCAGTTGGCCTGTTCTGCAGCTCGGTGGGTTTGTCTTGCGTCATTCATATAGGAGCTCTCCTTGACTGCAGTATCGCCTCAGCGCGTTCTGATTTTAGTGACCAGTGGGCCTAGCACGCCAGCACGTTGTGCTGCGCCTTTTCACATTGCCACACTGTTGGCTTGTCTTGATGCTGAGGTTACGCTCTACCTTACTGGAGAGGCGGCAGAGCTGGCGCGTCCTGGGGTGGCTGAGTCAGTGTTTCCCGAGGCGAATGGTGCACCGGTTATTCATTTTATTCGCCAAGCCAAACAGATGGGTGCGCGTTTATTATTGTGTCGCAAGCCACCAACAGCGGGACAAGCGCTTGACGTAGAGCAGCTGTTGATTGACGAGGTGGATGCGTATGGCAGCGGCGGTGAGCTGGCAACTATGATTCTTGAGTACGAGCGGGTGCTTTCTTTATGATACTAGATGGCATGACTTTCCCAGGTGAGCTTTGGTATGCCCCTGCGCACAGCATGTGGCTGCGCGAGGAAGTTAATGGTGAAGTGACCTTAGGCCTGACCGATTATGGTGTCGCGTTGTTTGGCGATATCTTTGCCTTTACCCCCAAACGTATTGGTTTGCATATCGATGTTGATCGCAGTTTGGGTGTTGTCGAGTTTGCTAAGGCTGCCGCGTCAGCAAAAAGCCCAATTGCCGGTACGGTGGTGGCACACAATGAACAGTTGCAGCGGCGTCCGGCGTTGATTAATCGAGATTGTTATGGCGAAGGCTGGATGATTCGACTGCGCCCTGATGACTGGGCAAATGCTCGCTTGCAGTTGTTGCGCGGCGAGAATGTGTTGGCTGCTTTCGTTGAGCAGGCGGCACAAGACGGTTTTGATCCGAGTGATGAAAACGTGCAGGCACTGAAGAAAAAACCCTGACGGCTATTGGCGGTGGTACAAAAGTGGCGGAGGGCAGTGGGAGTCGAACCCACCCAGGAACGGCTGCCGTCCCCAACCGGATTTGAAGTCCGGCCACACCACCGGATGTGATTGCCCTCCGTATCAGCCGCGCCATACTAGCGCGATTTGATACGTAAAACCATGCTACTTTCTTGGCGTACCCGCCGTTGATTGGCAAAGCGTCGGGTGACACCCAAGCGATCCAAGTATTCCAACAGCTGCACGCAGCGTTTGCGCCCCAATCCTAGAGCATCACGAAATGCTACCACCTCTAAACTGTTGTCGCTCTCGGCCAAGGAGATCACGCACTGCGCCAGCTTCTCGATAGCAGACTCGCAGTAAAAAAGGTCGCGTACCACCTGATGCAGCTGCCCCAAGCGTGCCAGTTTCAGTAGTAAGGAGCGTACCTGTGTCTCGTCACAGTCTTCAATGCGGGCTAGATCACGCACCCAAGGAGGGTTAATGCCGCCGGCTTCGAGATGTGGCCATAAGCGTGTTTTTAGGGCTTCTTCTTCGTCACTCAAGCGCACTCGGTAGTGCGGCATATGCAGCCATGGGCCGCTCGCCGCAAGTGTTGCGTCGGCGAGCGCTTCATCCAAGAGTGCGGTGAAAACTGCCGGCTGCAAATGAGGCAGCCCATAGCGGCGCAGACGGCTGCGGTCAGGCCCAGGCTCGTCGGGTTGCTCTTGATGAAAACGTTCCAGCGCTGCAACCAGCGTCAAGCGATGCTGCTGCCAGACGACCTCACTGAACAAGCGTGGCCCGCAGGCTGTATTTTTGCTGATTGCGCCTTGCGGTAAGAGCCAGCCTTGTTGTGGGCGGTTGAACTGGCGCTCTAGGCTGTCTGGCGCGAGGCCATTATCAGCGCCGCTGAGTAATGTGGGCAGCGCAGCTTCCAATCCGCCTTGAGCCAAAGCCCGCAGTTGTGCAAGCCGCGCTGGGCTGCGTCGCTGGCGGGTTGGTGCGCTTGGATCAAGCACAACGCCGCCGCCTAATGTGTGCCAAGCAGACTGATCACGCAGCACGACTCGGTCGCCATAGACGGCGTTGCTATGGCCGTCGAGTACCAGTTGTGCCAAGCCGCTGGCGCCGGGTGATAGGTGTGACTGTTCTAGCAGTGCCACGCGTCCGGTCAGGCGTTGGGCGCCCACATGCACATGAACCGGCGTCCAGTGTTCCAGTGCTCGTGATGCATCGGCTAGCAGGGTCAAGTGGATATCCAGCCTGCGACTGGGGTTGAGCAGTGCGCCTGCCAGTAGCCAGCTGCCACGCTGAATGTGTTCAGCTTTGAGCCGTTCACCGGCTAGATTTAGCGCCACCCGCTGGCCTGCCTGCGCGACCTCAGCAACACTGTTCTGGGCGTGCAATCCGCGTACCCGAACCCGTTGCTGGCCGCCGTTTGTATCGGCCAGTAGCAAGCTGTCGCCTACCGTTACGCGTCCGGCCAAGGCTGTGCCTGTGACCACTGCGCCTGCACCGGAGACGCTGAAGGCACGATCGATAGATAAACGGAAATAGTTGTTGTCGGCACGTTGCGCAACCTTTTTGGCCTCTGCTAGTAAGGCCTCGCGCAACTCGCTCACGCCCTCACCGGTGATGCTTGAGAGGCTCAGGCAGGGTGCGCCTTGGTAGGGTCCGGATGCCAGCAGTGCCTGTATTTGGGCCTCTGCAGTGGTGCGGCGCTGCAGGTCGACCCTGTCGCACTTAGTGAGCACCACCCACAGCCGAGGAATGCCGAGCAAAGTCAGTATCGCCAGGTGCTCACGGGTTTGTGGCATGACGCCGTCATCGGCGGCGATCACCAGCAGCGCCAGATCAACAGCGCTGGCACCGGCTAACATGTTGTGTACGAAGCGCTCGTGGCCGGGCACGTCAATAAAACCTAGGGTTGTTGCACCGCCCAAGTCTGCATAGCGATAGCCTAAGTCGATGGTGATGCCGCGTTCTTGTTCTTCACGACGACAATCACCAGCATGGCCGGTCAGTGCCTGCAATAGTGCTGTTTTACCGTGGTCAATGTGCCCTGCTGTGGCAATAATCATGCTGTGCTCACTTTTAAGGCTGGCAGCTGTTGAACGAACAGCGCTTCATCATCGAGCTGACGTAGGTCGAGCCATAGAGCGTCATCCTCAAGTCGGCCCACTACAGGAATCGGCAGGCTGCGCAATGCTGCCATCAGGGCGGTTAGCATGCTGTTGCGTTCACGGCGAGCACCTTGTGGGCGTAGGCAGAGGGCAGCGCTGGGTAAGCGTGCGACGGGTTGCGCGCCACTGCCTATCATGCCGCATACCGGCAAGGCTTCGACCTGCCATGTGCTACCCAGTTGTTGTGCTACTACTGGTGCTAGACGCTGGGCTTGGGCATTGATCTCTGCTTCGGGCCGAGTCAGCAAGCGTAGGCTGGTTAAGCGTTGATCCAGCCGATCAGGGTCTTGGTATAGGCGCAATACCGCCTCTAGCGCGGCGAGGGTTATCTTATCGACCCGCAGAGCGCGCTTAAGTGGATGCGCTTTGATACGCTCGATCAGCTCGCGCCGCCCAACAATCAGTCCCGCCTGAGGGCCACCCAGCAATTTGTCGCCGCTGAAGGTAACAATGTCAGCGCCAGCGGCCAGCGACTCTTGTACCAGCGGCTCGCGTGGTAAGTTCCAGCGCGATAAATCAACCAGACTGCCACTACCAAGATCCTCCAGCAGGGGTAGAGCATGGGCGTGACTGATGCTGGCTAAGTGTTTGCTGGTGACACTGGCGGTAAAGCCCTCAATACAATAGTTGCTGGGATGCACGCGCAGGATCAGTCCCGTTTGCTCGTTGATGGCGGTTTCGTAGTCATGCGGGTGGGTGCGGTTGGTGGTGCCCACCTCACGCAGAATCACACCGGCTTGCGCCATAATGTCGGGAATGCGAAACGAACCACCGATTTCGATCAGCTCACCGCGCGAGATAACTGCTTCACGGCCGGCACCGAGGGCGCTAAGGGCGAGTAACACAGCGCCAGCGTTGTTGTTCACCACTGTGGCTGCTTCAGCGCCGGTCAGTTCGCATACCAGCTGCTCCACCAGACTGTCGCGATCGCCGCGCTGGCCTGTTGCTAAATCAAACTCTAAATTGATTGGATAACGCGCGGCCAACAGCATGGCATCGATGGCCTCTTGCGGTAGTAGAGCGCGGCCTAAATTAGTGTGCAGTACTGTGCCGGTGAGGTTGAAAATACGTCGCAGGTTTGGGCTTTGGTAACGCTCTAAGCGAGCAGCGACCTCATTTACCAAGATGTCGTGACTTAGCATTTGCGGCAACAATTCGGCGCGACGGTAAGCGTCTCCCAGTTCTTTTAAATAGTCGCGCACTATTGTGCGCAACGAAAGTCGGCCATAGCGCTCTTGCAGAGCGGCCATGCCAGGTGCGTTCATGAATTGCTCCACCGAAGGAGGGCGTAGTGATTGTGGAGCATTCATTGACTCAGGTCTCCTTGTGACTGCCACCTGTGTTTTTGCCTTCACCACCCGGAGCTAGCAGGAGGTTGGGCGCGCGGCGTTGCAAGCCCTGCTCAGCCAAACGCATGTCAAGGTCAAGGCTGGCGAGGTCTGCGCTGAAGGCTTCGCCGGTTGGGGCAATTTCTAAGTACAACTGTTTCAGGTAGGTATGGCAATCAGGGCAAGCTTCAGCCTTGATACCGTGTGGGCTGTCGTCAAAATGCAGATAGTCTAGCTCGCGCGTGCTCAGGCAGTGGCTGCACTTTAGGCGCACATAGTGCCATTGGCTGGCGCACAGAGAACAGACTAAGTAGCGCACACCGTTAATGGGGCGGCGCTGGTGAATAATCCCGGCGACCGGCAGTGAGCCACAGCACGGGCACTCGGTCTGGTCTTCGCGCTCGCGAATATCCTCGATATCAATTGCTTTAAGCCAGTGCTGCCAAGCGAGCTGTAAGGCAGCGCCAAGGAAAGGCACCAGTGCTTCAGGTACTTGACTAAAATGCCCGCCCAGCAGTGCGCTTGCCCAGCTTTGGCGCTGCTCGGCGTCAGCTTCACGCAGTTGTTGAAGTGCAGCGCACACCGCGTCGGGCAGGTTTTCATTGTCCTGTGTGAAAGCTTCAAGCCATGCATCCAATTGCATATGCCAGCCGCTATCGTGGAGTAATGTGTCGACTGCCAGCGGCGGCATATCATGTTGTAAAGCGGCGCAAAGAGGCGAGGTGTCGAGTTCGGAAAGTTTGGGTGGCGCATCAAGCACGCTCTGTTGCGCTCGACATATGCTGGCCAGCAGGCGCAAATACGCAGCCATGGGATGGCCTTCAGACAAAGCGTCGAGACGCTTAGCACGCTGAGAAAACAGGTCTGCTGGTGGTCGCTGAACGAAGGGCGGCGTCATGGCTGCTCCCTCAATTTCACCCGGTTCAAGAATATTGGAGGACACGAGCTGGCTCCTTGTAGAGATAGGCCTGATAGCCTGAATAAGCGTGCTATAAAAAGTCAGACAGCACCCAAAGGCGCTGTCTGACGTCATAACATTATATGATTAACATCGGCTGGACCAGCGTTTAACCGGTACCAGCCGCGTTTGTTTAGCGCTCTTTGTTGCGCATCTCGTCATACCACAGGCTGTGGTGTTTGCGCGCCCAGCCGCGGCTCACTTTGCCGGACGTCATGGCACCGACGGAACCTTTAACCCATATGGCCGCGTAGATGTGCACGATGATGCTGGAGATCAGCACAAAGGCTGAAAAAGCATGCAGCAGGCTAGCAAAACGAACGATGCCAATCGGGAACAGGCCGCCAAAGTACGCACCCCACATTGCGATTCCGCTCAGCAGTAATGCCGCCATGCTGACGACCAGCACCCAAAACAGAACCTTCTGCCCAGCGTTGTATTTACCAACAGCTGGTACGCCCTCTTCGTTGTTGGTGATGACTTTACGCCACTGCGACAGCCACAGGCGATCGTGCGCCTTGAAGCGGTTGCGACCGGCAAAACGCAACGCCATTAAGGCGAACAGAATGAACATTGCCACCCCAATAAAGGGGTGCAATATGCGCGTCCAAGGTCCACCGCCAAACAGATTGCTCAACCAGAACAAAGCTGGATGGAACAGCGCGAGGCCCGAAAGCCCAGCCATGATGAACAGCAAAGCAACCGCCCAGTGATTGGAGCGTTCGTTTGCACTGTACCTTTGCAGGTCTTGGTTATTGTCATTATTATTCATTTCATTCTCCTCCCGGACCTGAGTCACGATGCTCGACAGGGTCATGATGCTCGACCGACGCCGCTGGCGTGTCATGCGTCTCCTCGTCGTCCTTGACGCGGTTAGGCCCTACACGTATGTAGTGGAAGAATCCGACCGCAGCTACAGCCGCCATACCAAGCAATGCCAAGGGTTTGGTTGTGCCTTTCCAGGCGGCAACCATGGGGCTGATGCGTGGTGCTTTCGGCAGACCACTGTAGAGCCCCGGCTTGTCTGCATGGTGCAGCACGTACATTACATGCGTGCCACCCACACCCGAGGGATCGTACAGTCCGGCGTTTTCATAACCACGTCGGTTCAGATCGGCAATACGCCAGTTTGCATGCTCCTTCATGTCCTCCTTGGTACCGAAAACAATGGCCCCAGTGGGGCATGTTTTCACGCAGGCAGGCTCAAGGCCTACGGCTACGCGGTCAGAACATAGAGTGCATTTGTAGGCTTTATTGTCCTTTTCAGAAATACGTGGCACATCGAACGGACAGCCAGTAATGCAGTAGCCGCAGCCGATGCATTTGTCCTGGTTGAAGTCGACGATACCATTGGCGTACTTGATAATTGCCCCAGGGCTTGGGCAAGCCTTGAGGCAGCCGGGATCTTCGCAGTGCATGCAGCCGTCTTTGCGGATCAGCCACTCTAAATCATCCTCTGTGGTTTGATGTTCGGCGAAACGCATCACGGTCCAAGATTCAGCTGTCAAATTGCTGGGGTTGTCGTACACCCCAACGTTAGTGCCGACATCATCCCTGAGATCGTTCCACTCAGAACATGCCACTTGGCATGCTTTGCAGCCGATGCACAGCGTCGTGTCGATGAGTTTTGCTACCTCGTCCATCTTACGGATCGAGGGGCTCGGCGTGGTGGTAGCAGAGCGCGCGATTATGTCTAATGTAGCCATGATTACACCCTCTCCACGTTAACAAGGAAGGATTTGTATTCGGGCGTGTGGGTATTTCCATCGCCAACAAAGGGGGTCAATGTGTTGGTGATATAGCCATTTTTGGCTACACCGACAAAACCCCAGTGCAGCGGAATGCCCACATGGTGCACGATTTTACCATCCACTTGTAGCGGCCTGATGCGCTTGGTCACCACCGCTACCGCTTCAATAAAGCCGCGGTTGGATGATACTCGCACGCGGTCGCCGGCCTTGATTTTCAGCTCGCCGGCCATCACTTCACCGAGCTCGACAAACTGCTGTGGCTGGGTGATCGCGTTGATTCGACAGTGTTTAGTCCAGTAGTGGAAGTGCTCAGTCAGCCGGTAAGTGGTCGCCGCATACGGAAACTCCTCGGCAGTACCGAACACGCTCATATCGTTACGGAACACCCGTGCTGCTGGGTTGCTGGTCACGCCTGGCAAGGTTGGATGCAGCGGGTTGCGACCAATGGGCGTTTCAAACGGCTCATAGTGCTCGGGGAACGGGCCTTCGGCCATATTGCCTCGGGCGAAGAAGCGTGCCACGCCTTCTGGGTTCATGATGAACGGACTCATGTTGTCTTCCGGTGCTGAGGTCGCTGAGAAGTCGGGCACATCGGTGCCGTCCCACTTTTTGCCATCCCACCAGATGAGGCGTTTTTCTTTATCATCCCACGGCTTGCCGGAGGTATCAGCCGATGCGCGGTTGTAAAGAATCCGACGGTTGGCTGGCCAGGACCAAGCCCAACCCAACGTCTGGCCCATATCGTAAGGGTCAGAGTTGTCACGGCGCGCCATTTGGTTACCGTCTTCTGTCCAAGAACCACAGAATAACCAGCAACCGCTTGATGTGCTGCCGTCATCGCGAAGCTGACCAAAACCTGCAAGCTGCTGACCGGCACGCAGCAGTAACTCACCGGTTTTAGGATCTTTAAGATCAGCCCGCGCTTTGCCATTGTATTCCATGGCAATTTCTTCTGGGGCTGGCTCATCAGGACGCATGTATGACCAGTCCAGATTCATGATCGGATCTGGGAAGGCGCCACCTTCACTCTGATACAGCGCACGTAGGCGATGGAATAATCCGCCCATGATAGCGACGTCGGGACGTGCCTCGCCTGGTGCCTCACCGCCTTTCCAGTGCCATTGCAACCAGCGGCTACTGTTTACTAACGAGCCATTCTCTTCAGCGAAACAGGTCGTCGGCAGGCGAAACACTGTGGTCTGGATGCTGGCGGTATCGACATCGTTATAGTCATCAACGTGCTTCCAAAACTCAGAGGTTTCGGTGATGAGGGGGTCCATGACTACCAGGTATTTTAGACGTGCCAGTGCTGAGCCGATTTTTGCTTTGTTGGGGAACGCAGCAATAGGGTTGAAGCCCTGACAGAAGTAACCGTTCACTTTGCCTTCGTACATCATGTCGAAGTACTTGAGGACGTCGTACATCGGCTCGTCAAGCTTAGGCAGCCAGTCGTAGCCCCAGTTGTTTTCTTGCGTTGCGGCATCGCCGTACCAAGCCTTCATCAGGCTGACATGGAAGCGGCCATAGTGCTGCCAATAGGACATTTGTCCTGGCCGCAGCGCCTGTGGTGCGCGCTTGGCAATATAGGCGTTGTAGTCTTGCTCGTCATCTCGCGGCAGGGTCAGATAACCTGGCAGCAAGTTAGAAAGCAGGCCGAGGTCAGTCAGACCCTGAATGTTGGAGTGGCCGCGCAAGGCGTTAACGCCACCGCCAGGCATGCCGATGTTGCCCAGCAGCAGCTGCAGCATGGCACCGGCGCGAATCATCTGCGAACCGACCGAGTGCTGAGTCCAGCCTAGGGCATAGAGGATGGTCATGGTCTTGCCGGGGACTGACGTCTCAGCAATGGTGTCCCACACCTGCATCATGCGCTTAAGGGGCGTGCCGCAGATTTGACTGACCAGCTCTGGCGTGTAGCGGCTGTAGTGCTTCTTGAGTAACTGATAGACGCAGCGCGGGTGCTTAAGGGTGGTATCAATCTTAGCGTGACCGTTCTCGTCAAGCTCGTAGTCCCAACCACTCTTGTCCGGATAGCTGCGCGAATCAACGTCATAACCGTTGAACAGACCATCTTCAAAGGTGAAGCCCTGTTTCACGATGAACGGCATGTCGGTGTAGTTACGCACGTATTCGTGCTGGATTCGATTGGTATCCAGTAAATAGTGAATCAAACCACCGAGAAAAGCGATATCCGTGCCGGTACGAATCGGCGCGTAAATATCGGCCAACGAGGCGGTACGGGTAAAGCGTGGATCAACCACAACCAGCTTGGCATTATTGTGCGCCATAGCTTCGGTGACCCATTTGAAGCCAACAGGGTGTGCTTCTGCAGCGTTGCCGCCCATAACCAACACGAGGTTGGCGTTCTTAATATCGTTCCAGTGATTTGTCATGGCTCCACGGCCAAACGTCGGGGCAAGACCTGCCACCGTCGGACCGTGTCAAACGCGTGCCTGATTATCGAAACCCAAAATACCCAGCGAACGCACCACTTTGTGGGTCATGTAACCTGCTTCACTGGATGCTGCAGAGGCTGCTAGAAAACCGGTGGTGAGCCAGCGGTTAACGGTTTGCCCTGCGTCGTTTTTTTCGATGAAGTTGGCATCGCGATCGTCTTTTACCAGCCGTGCGATGCGGGTTAACGCTTCGTCCCAGCTGACACGCGTCCACTCGTTGCTGCCTGCTTCACGTACTTGAGGATACTGTAGGCGGTTGGGGCTGCGAATAAAGTCAATCAGGCCTGCGCCCTTCGGACACAAGCTGCCACGGTTAACAGGGTGATCAGCGTCACCTTCAATATGAAAGATTTCCTGGCTGACGTTTTTGCCACCACTGCCGCGGCTATACATAATCAGGCCACAGCCTACCGAGCAGTAGGGGCAGGTGTTACGAGATTCTTTAGTGTTGGCAAGTTTGAAGTGACGAATGCTGTCGGCAAATGCTGGCTCTGGGGCCATACCGAGCGCAGCAAGGCTTGATGCGGCTATTCCCACGCCGCAAAATTTGAAAAATTCTCGACGGTTAATGTCCATCGTATTCATCTCCTCTCATGCTTGAGCATGATTGTAATTGTAGTCTTTTGAGTTGGTGGCTGACCGACACATAAGCGCAGATAAGCTAGAAAATACCAACTGCAAAATGCTAGTAGGCAGAGAATGCATTAATAGAAATCAAGCAAATTCATAATGCCCTTGTTTGATGCTAACAGGCGAGTATTTTTTTATCTAAGCTGTTAGACCTTTGATTGCAAGTAGGCTGACCCCAATCAACGAATCAGCTAAGAGTTAGCGAACTATAAGCGGGCTACTAAAAAGCTTGGCTAGACTTTTTGCTTCTTGCTTGTAAGCCATACAGCATGTTGAGCTGAGAATATGTGCGGGCTTAAAGATCGGCGCAGCGTTGCGAAAGCTGCGCTGTAGGTAATAAAAAGTGGGTGGGAGTAATGACTTAAGCCAATTAATGCATCGAAACAATTGCCTGAGTTAATGGCACTTGCTGTCTTAAGCAGGCAGACGTTTTATTTGCTGATGATGCTGATACCGGTATGGATGGTGTGACTTATGTTTAGCACGAAAGCCTTATAAACAGAGTCAGACCATCCGTACCCTATTTAGGACGGGTCAACGGCTACGTACAAACTGGTAATACGGTCCATTTTCTTAAGTATAGATTCGGTAGTGACCTGAATAAGAAAAGGCACATAACGATCACTTTCACCGAGCTCGAATCCGGAGCGTGAAAATTCCCACTGAGCCTTCACTTCATTTAGGGCTTGGTTTATCTCATCGGAATTAAGAGGTGATTGAAGCAGTAGATTCAAGGCCTGGTCAAAATCGTTTAAGGCTTGCGCAAATGTTTTGTCCAGTTGCTCGTTGCTAACCTGCCAGCTCTTGGCGATATAGAGCATACCGATACGTTGCGACAACATACGCTGACGACCGGATATATTAATCAGTTCGCCCTTTTCTTTACCCGAATAGGCTTCGAATAGCTGAACATTTTTTTCACACAACTCAAGTAAGCGGGAGCTGTCTTCGATGACAGACAGTGCTTGGCTTTGCTCTGGTTTGCTAATTGCTGTTTGACGGAATGTATTCCACTCACTGCGAATATCTTGCAGAGACTGGGTGATTTCAGCTGTAGGCGAGAATCTTTCCAACTCTCCAAGAGATTCCTCGAAAAGGGCTACGCTGGTGTCCAGCTGGGTCTGCGCCTTGTCCGCCGCAGTGTCCTGACCAATCAGCAAATAGGACTTGGTGATGCGCTGGGACAACATCCGTTGCATACCGGCCTTGTTGATAGCAGAGTCTATCGTTAATGTGTCTGCGCTAGCGCTCATTGGGATAAAGGCGAGCGTAATGATCAGTGCTGTTGTTAGCAAAGACAAAATCACCGACTGTATTGAATGTCCAGCAATCAACTGGAACCTAGGCATCCTAAAACTGAGCTGCATCGGTTATTCCTCCGACAATAGTGCAAAAAGGCATCTGAAAAATTCATTTACCCCCCAAGGAGTGGTGCCCCGATACTATAGCAGCTGGGGCAAGTTGTCCTTAAAAAGGATTATTTAAAAAGCCTTACTTCATTTTTTGCAATTTTTTTATGCAAGCTTTGTCTGCAGTCTGAAGCACGCATAAGGGTTGAACTGTGGCGTCTAATAGTGTGCTTAGATCGCTCGCTGCTGACGGCTGCATGTCGTTTTTCTGGTAGAAGCCATATAGGATGTAAAAAGCATATATCCACTTCAGTACGGAGTCCGTCATGACGAAAAAGACACTACTCATCATTGCTCATGCACCTTCTGAAAACACCAAAAGAATGCTTGAGGCGGTTGCCGGTGGTGCATCTCATCCGGAGCTTACACGTGTAGTGGTGCGCTGTCTGGCACCGTTGCAAACGCAGCCAGAAGATATCATTGCAGCCGATGCCGTTATTTTCGGTACGACGGAAAATTTTGGCTATATGGCTGGTCTAATTAAAGACGTGTTTGATAGATGCTACTACCCATGCCTTGAGCATACAGAGGGACTGCCCTTCGCCTTTTATGTCCGAGCAGGCCTAGATGGCACAGGTACTATTCGGGCGATTGAGAGTATCACCCAAGGCTTGCGCTGGACGTTAGTGCAAGCACCGTTGCTCTGCAAAGGCACTTGGGATGAGGCGTTTTTAGCGCAATGCGAAGAACTGGGTATGTCGATCGCGGCAGGCTTAGACGCAGGCATTTTTTAGTGTATTTAAGTGCTTTTGTCGCCCATGAGTGGACGACAAAAGCGAGCATACACATGCCAACGTCAGCCCTAACGTGCCGACCTAAAGCTACTTATAAAGTAATATAAATGCCAGTCGGCTTACCTTGTGCGTCCAGTTGCAGCACTTGCAAACTGCCTTTCTTTTCTGGGCCCATGCCGGGTGAATTGTATGGCATTCCAGGTAAAGCAATACCTTTGATCTCAGGTTGCTCTGTCAGCATCTTATTGATCGCAGCAACCGGTACATGCCCTTCAACCACATAGCCTTCAATTTCTACAGTATGGCAACTGGCCGCTTGCGCAGTGCCTAAGCGCTGTTTAACTGGGGTCATATTGGCATGGTTGATTTGCGTGACGTTAAAGCCGTTGTCTTCTAAATAATGCGCATATTCAACGCAGCAACCGCAATTTGGATCTTTGTGCAGCGTGGCGTCGATGGGTGCAGCCAATACTTGATTAGCCAATACGCTGAGTGCGCCGATAGAGATCAGGCGAGTGAATAATTTTTTCATGGTGGTGCTCCTAAGTTAAAAGAAAATTGATTAACTTAAGACCATCTTGGGAGGCTGTGTCAGCGGAGTAATGTCTCTGGAGCTGAAAAAATAGGGCAGCAGGCTTGAGTGCGCTGCATGGGGACGGGAAATCATTAATGGCTGCTGGGTGATCAGCGCATACAAGCAGCAGTGGTGCACAGTGCCAGCACAATCTGCTTCACAGTCAATCGCCACAGAGGTGCTTGGCTCATGCTGGCTGTGCATGCTGCTGGCTTGCGGCTCAGGTGCAGGCTGTGCGAAAGCGAGCGGCAGCGAGAGAAAAATCAACATCAGCAGCATCAGCACAGTGCAAATGTTGCTGGACAGCAGCGCCCTGAGCCGTTGCATTACGCTTGACTCGGCAATGGATTGTTGGCGTGTGCCAAGCCATCGAGAATCGGACAGGCCGGCTCATCATCGCCGTGGCATTGATTAACTAATTCCGCGAGCTGCTGGCGCATACTTTGCAAATGCATAATATCTTGATCCAGTTCGGCCATATATTGCTGCGCTAAGGCTTTAACGTCAGCACTGTGTCGATCAGTATTCTGCCATAAATCGAGCAGTGTTTTAATCCGCTCTAAAGAAAAACCTAAATCGCGCGCTCGCTTAATAAAACGCAGCTGCTGCACGCCGCTATCATTGTAAAGGCGATAACCGGCGTCGCTGCGCGGTGCTGGTGCGAGCAAACCGGTTTCTTCATAGTAGCGAATCATCTTACGGCTGACGCCTGATGCGGCAGCAGCTTCACCGATATTCATATGGCCTCCAGCGGTGCTTTAAAGCCACGCAAACGCAGGGCGTTAGTGACGACAAAGACACTTGATAATGCCATCGCACCCGCGGCTAAAATGGGCGACAACAAAGTGCCATTAAACGGATAGAGAATCCCTGCGGCGACTGGAATCAAGGCAATGTTATAAGCAAAGGCCCAGAACAGGTTTTGGCTGATATTGCGCAAGGTGGCTTTGGATAAGGCCAGCGCATTAATCACCCCTGTTAAATGACCTGACATCAGCACCACGTCCGCAGCGTCCATGGCAATGTCGGTACCGGTACCAATGGCAATACCCACTTCGGCAGCAGCCAAAGCCGGTGCATCATTAATGCCATCGCCGACGTAGGCCACTTTGCCATATTTGTCTTGCAGCACTTTAACCGCTTCGACTTTAGCTTCGGGCAAGACTTGCGCCACCACATGGTCAATACCCAGTTGTTTAGCAATGGCGTTGGCGGTGTGTTGGTTGTCGCCGGTAATCATCGCCACTTTTAAGCCTTGCTTGTGCAGATGATCAATCGCCGCTTTACTGCTCGATTTAATCGGATCGCTGACTGCCATCATCACCGCAAGCTGGCCATCAATCGCCGCATACATGGGGGATTTACCTTGCTCACCCAGCTGCTGGGCTTGCGCGGCAAAGTCATCGGTGTTGATGTCTAAGCTGTTCATAAAACGGTCTGCGCCAATCTGTATCAGCTTGCCGTCGACCGTTGCTTGCACGCCCATACCGGTGATGGATTGAAACTCGCTAATGCTAGGGATTTGCAGTTCACGCTTTTCAGCCGCTTGCACAATGGCCAGCGCGATGGGATGTTCGGACTGCTGTTCAACCGCAGCCACCAGCGCTAAAACGCGATCCTCTTGCTGGCCATCGGTCACGCTAAAGTCAGTGAGCTGTGGCTTACCTTCAGTTAGGGTGCCGGTTTTATCCACGGCTATGACTTTGACATCTTTGAGCTCTTGCAGGGCTTGACCTTGGCGAAACAAAATACCCAGCTGCGCTGCGCGTCCGGTACCGACCATAATCGATGTCGGCGTGGCCAAACCCATAGCGCAGGGGCAGGCAATAATTAACACTGCTACAGCATTAACCAGAGCCAAGCTCAGAGCAGGCGCAGGTGCGAAAATCATCCAGACAATAAAGGTCAATAACGCCGCAACCATCACTGCTGGGACAAACCATAAGGTCACTCGATCAACTAAACCTTGAATCGGTAGTTTGCTGCCTTGGGCTTGTTCAACCAAGCGAATAATATGCGCTAGCACAGTATTAGCACCGACCTGCTCGACCTTCACCTGCAGGCTGCCGGTTTGGTTAACGGTACCGCCAATCACTTTGGCATCCGTTTCTTTTTCCACTGGCACCGGCTCACCGGTGAGCATGGACTCATCCACAAAACTTTGCCCAGAGACAACCACGCCATCCAGAGCAATGCGCTCACCGGGACGGATGTCTAATACATCGCCGGTTTTGATCTCGGCCACCGGCTTATCGATACTTTTACCATTGACCAGCACGCGTGCCTCACGCGGCTGTAGATTGATCAAGCGTTTGATGGCGTCTGCCGCATTGCCCTTAGCTCGCGCCTCCATATACCGGCCAAGCAAAATCAACGCGATAATCACCGCAGCTGCTTCAAAGTAAACATTGACGGTGGCTTCGGGCAGCAGCGACGGAATAAAAGTGGCGATCAATGAGTAGCCAAAGGCCGACAGCGTACCCAGCGCCACCAGTGAGTTCATATCCGGTGCGAGGCGGCGCAAACCGTGCCAACCCATGATTAAGATCTCACGGCCCGGACCAAACAGCACCAGCGCAGCTAAGATAGCTTGCACATACCATAGGTGCTGGGTATTAAAGGTGCGCTCTAAAAAAGCATGGAACGGCGGGATAAAGTGCGCGCCCATTTCTAAGATAAATAAGGGCGTAGCGAATAAAAAGGCGTACTTTAATTTTGTTTTCAGCTGCGCTTGTTCCGCTTCTTGGCGGGTGTTGAGGTCATCGGCTTTGCGCTGATTATCGACAAGCACCTCGGCAGGGTAGTTGTGCTCAGTCAACCACTGGCTGATGACATCGGGATCTTCACCGGCGAGCAACTGCACATGCGCTTGCTTGGTGGCGAGGTTGACTTGATAGCTGATGGCTACTGGGCTTTGCGCGAGGGCCTTTTCAATACGGCCGACACATGAACCACAATTCATTCCGGTTACCGCGTAATCAAAACCATGTAAAGGCACTTGATAACCGCTTTCCTCTACAGCGTCTACCAGGGTTTTTAATGCAACAGGCTCGGCCAAGCTGACAATCACTTCAGCAGTAACCAGATTCACCACCGCTTGCTCAACCCCAGGCACTTTCAGCAGGCCACGTTCAACACGCCCAGCACAGGACGCACAGGTCATACCGCGTACTGGAATTTGTAGCGTCTGTAAGGTTGCCATGTCATCACCCTCCACTATTGATTCAGTGTCTACGGTAAAGCCTACCATGAGGTGAAGGTCAAGGGCATTGGCCGCACGTTCGTTATTATAGTTGATATTTTATGGGTCTAGGCTGACATCCGCCGAGTTGTGGGTCGACCTTTCAAGCTCGATGCAGGGTCTTGCGTGGTATGAATTGTCGCCCGTAAACGGGCGGCCTACGCAGTGATACGCATTTTTCGTCTCAAGGTCGACACGGGGTTTTATGCGGTATGAACTGTCGCCCATAAATGGGCGACATACAGGGAGATTTATTTGTTGGGTTTGCTTGCTTTTTCGTCGGGCATGTCCTCGTAGCCGGTGATCATCGGCTTGATCATGCTGAATATCGTTTTGCCCATAGTCGTCATATATACGTGGGCAATCACGAAAATGAGCATAGCAAAGGCTGCTGCCGTATGTGTCAAAGCTACGCCGCCGAGTGTTAAGCCACTTAAGCCCCATTCAGCCCATTGGTTATAAAACAGATACAACAGACCTGAAATCCAAATCGCTGGAGAGATCACTAGCTTAAAGCCCAAGTAGGCTAAGCGTTGCAGTGGGTTATGTTTAGCTTGGGTGGTCGCGCGATAGGGGTGTGCGGCGCCAGTAAATGTACCAATCAAATAGTAATGGATAACCGCGCCAAGCTTGTCGGTAGTTGGGATGTATTGACGCCATTCACCTGTGGTTAGATGCCAGAAAATAGCCAAAACCCATAAACCCAACAACGCATAGGCCGCATACTCGTGCAGTTGTGCCGCCCTGCCAAAACCAAGCACCTGATAGCTGCCGTGAATCTCAAAGCCCGTGAACATTAAAAAGAAAATTAATGCCGCTTGGCTCCAGTGCCAAAAACGTTCAAAGCGCTTAAAAATCATGGTCCGTTTCATTGGTTTTTTCTCCTACGGCTGCTTACAAAACGGCCAGCGCCATGCGCCAAGCTACCAAACAGTGTTAATAAAGCCAGCGACCAGCCGGCTCGGTCAAGCCAAACATTACGATCCCGACCGGGCAGATAAAAATCAGTTAATGCCGCCAATCGACCATCGCGAGCGTGGCATGAGCCGCAATTAAGAGCATCTTCAGCGGGTGCGACCATGTGTGCCAGAGGCCAGTGCATGCGCGTTTCAATAAAATCAAACTCACCGCTGTATTCTTGGCCGGCGTACTCGGTACCTGCTTTAAGAGATTTCACCCAATCAAAGTTGGTCCATAGCGCTGTGTCATCATCAGCGCTGTACACATGATTTACCAGTAAGTGCTTATGCACTTTATCGTATGGCTGTTTACCTTCCATAATTTTAAACGGCCAAATACGTGAGTCAGGGTTGTCGTGACTGCCTTTAATTTGGTTCAGATGAATCGGCGTTTGAGTGTCGTCGATCTTATCTTCACGCAAGGTGTAGCGACTGATTCCGTCGAACCAGCGGTATTCAGGGATAACGTTTTCGCCGTGGCGGAAAGTACCCTTAGTGCTTAGATACTCAATATTGCCATCGGCATCGCGAATGGTTAGCGGTTTGCCGTCTTCACCCAGTGTGCCTGCTGTGGACCAGTCCCACCAAGTCTTAGTTGCAACACCACCGCGAGCAAAGGCAGGAATATGACAGGTCTGGCAGGCCACTTGATCAACGTGCTCATTGAGTTTGGTTTTTTCGTGTGGAGCATTACCGTGGCAAGACTCGCATGAAGCGCGGGTGTTGTCAGTATGCCCCGGCACATCAACACCGTGTGTGTCGCGGGCATTCGTTAAATAACGGCTGCCGGTGACACTGTGCGCTGAAGTGGTATGACAATCAGCACAGGCGAAGTTGGCTCCATCTTTAGACATGTGTACATCAAGACTGCGTGGAGCAGTTAACAGTGATGAGTCTAAGTCACCATGCTTAACACCATCACCACCGCCGCCGTAAAAGTGGCAGCTGCCGCAGTTTTGGCTGCTGGTAGCACCAATATTCTGCGCAATTTGTGCAAAATCGGTTTTGCGCATGATACTTGGATCAATTGGGTCCGGCAGCTCAAGGCGCGGATGACCTGCACCGGTAGGTGATTTTTTATAGCCGCCAGTGGTGTCGTGGCAGATTAAACAGTCAACTTTATTCTCCGCAGTTGGTGGCGGCTGACGCATATCATCCCAACCGTAACCAGTATGACAGCTGGTGCAGAATGGCTCATTAGATGCTACTGAGCCACAGAAGCTGTTGACCACATGGCGCTTACCAAGCATTTGTTCAGTTTCTGGGTGAGCAAACTCCCACGTCCAGTGCGTGGTTTCTTGGAGCTGCTTAGAGGCTTCAGTGTGGCACTCAAGACAGGCTGCAGTCACTTCGGGCCCCGAGCTGAAGGGGCCTTGCAGCTGTTCAAACTGACTGTGATCAGCGGTGGAGGGGGATGCGCGCTCTATAGCTGTTGCCGGTAATACACCCAACAGCAACGACATAGCTGCGATGAACATCGATCGCAAAGCTAAACCAATACAGTGCACCTTCATAAGACCTCCCTTGACTCAGCCATCGGTTAAGCTGCTCAGATAAAATTATGCGCCAAACCCGTGCGCATGGTTGCAGCACTCAGTCGAACTGGGCATGCTCATATAACAAGCAATATATCATAACGCATAGTTTTTGCTGAACTAAAGCGTATGCTTAGTAAACCAATGGACCATTGACTGCTTTATTGTGCTTGCTGGCATTGGTTGAAGTGTGCTGCATGTGGCCTATGTATATTTGTATTGTGCATCATTTAATCTTGAGAGCCGCTGCGTTTTACCCCGCGCAGGCCTGTGAGGAATACGATCATGAGTCAATCATCTAATTTGTCTGCAGATGCAGTTCAGCCCGCTAATGAAGCGCTTGCTTACCAGCCTGAGTATGCGATGGTTATTGTCACCAGTGCATCATTGCAAACACAAGGTATGGCAATGGTGCTTGCACGCGCGATGCAAGAACAGGGCGTTCAGTTAAATATCCTACTTTGCGATGGGGCGGGTGATCTCGCCATCGAGGGTTACCAGAGTGAAAAAGCATTAGAACCAAAAGGAATGAAACCTGAAGTTTTATTGCAACACATAATCGAAGCCGGTGCGCAGGTTGCTGTTTGCGCCCTTTATTTACCTAACAGTACCTACCAAGAGCAGGATTTACGCAAAGGTGTGAGCGTGGCGCAGCCAGCAGACATAGCACAAATGATGCGCAATAAAGACAGTAAAGTATTTAATTTCTAGCGTTAGAAAATGAGAGGCCAGTTTGTCTAAATTATTAGGCAACAGCAGGCCCGACATTGTGTCGCAGTCTTCTGCTGGGCTGGTGCTGTTATTATTCGTTTTTACTAAGTTGTTTAGTTTTTAGGAGATTATATCAAATGCAATACACTCACTTTATGGACAAGTACCCGACGCATCACCTGGATATTCCTAAGGCTGCAACAACCTGTACGAGTGTGGATGACATCATCGCGTTTTTTCGTCAGAAGGTTGAAGCAGATTCGCGCGCCTGTGTCATTGGTGAGTTTGATCACTATGCACACACAAAGTCTCTTGCCGATGGTGAGGTTGCTGCAAATATCCACGCCGCTAAGCATTTGATTTTTTGTTTTGGTATTAAATTGCCAAACCCGCTGGCTATGGCAGCTCGCCCGCGCTCAATTGGCGTGTGTGAGATGGATGACTGCTTTGCAGTGAGTTTTATGGAAGCACCTAACCCTATGATGCATCAAGTCATGTTGAGCTGGGTGGCTGAGCTACAAGAAGCTAAAAAAGTTTAGCAGTAATGAATAGGGCCCTGTTTGGCATTCATATGCGCGCAAGGCGTTAACGACGTATTAGCACATGGACTGGTATAGGCTGACGTGGCGAAATTCTTCAGGCTCAGCA
This sequence comes from Pseudomonas sp. C27(2019), assembly GCF_008807395.1. Classification (GTDB taxonomy): domain Bacteria; phylum Pseudomonadota; class Gammaproteobacteria; order Pseudomonadales; family Pseudomonadaceae; genus Denitrificimonas. Next base: position 2,771,243 of record NZ_CP043320.1, on the reverse strand, counting down.
AGGTCTGGTAGGGTTTCACCATAGAGTTCATGTGTTTTAACAAATTGCGGATGTAAAAAGTTGCGCTGCCTAGAATCAGCAATAATGACCTGCTTAGCAAAGTTAGGAAAGTGTTGTACTAAAGGTAGGTTCTCAACGTCGTAAAGCACGTCAGCAGCAAAAAGGATGTCAAAAAGCTGCGACTCACTAAACAAATCTGCGCTGTAGTTTAGCTCTAGTTGATTTAACTGTGCATTGGCGCGGCAGGCTTGCAATGCGATGGGGTCAAGATCGCAGGCTACCACCTCACGCGCGCCAGCCAGTTTAGCCGCTAGCGCAACAACGCCACTGCCTGCACCGACATCAATTACCCGCTTACCCGCTACTTGCTCAGGATGCTGCAAAATCCACTGGGCTAAAGTTAAACCGCTGGCCCAACAAAAGCACCAATACGGCGGTGCTTCTAACAGACGCTGGGTTTCTTGCGAACTAAATTGGCGCAGCATGCTGCTGGGATCAATCAACCAGAGTTGCAGCGCCAGCCCAGGTAGTGGGGTGGCCACTAGCTGAGCATCGGTTAATATTGACTGTAAGGCACTATTGAGCTGAGTTACACAAGGACTGGACACAGCGCTATTCGACAGTTACAGATTTTGCTAAGTTTCTAGGTTGGTCCACGTCGGTGCCTTTTAAAACAGCAACATAGTAGGACAGCAGCTGCAGTGGAATCGTATACAGAATCGGAGCCAGAACGGGATGGATGCTGGGCATATGCAGGACATGGGTCTGCTCATCGTCACTGAGTTGTGCTTCGCGATCGGCAAATACTAAGAGCTGGCCGCCACGCGCACTGACTTCTTGCAGGTTGGATTTAAGTTTTTCCAGCAATTCATTATTTGGGGCAACCGCGACCACCGGCATGTCGCTGTCGACCAGTGCCAGTGGGCCGTGTTTCAGCTCGCCGGCTGGGTAGGCTTCAGCGTGAATATAGGAAATCTCTTTGAGCTTAAGCGCACCTTCTAAGGCGACTGGGAATTGCTCGCCGCGACCTAAGAATAGCGCATGATTTTTCTCGGCAAACAATTGCGCTGTGTTTTCAATGGTGGCGCTGAGTGATACCGCATCATTGAGCCTAGCCGAGAGCGTGCGTAGGGCGTCAACAATCTCGCGCTCTTGCTCGGCAGCGAGGGTTTTACGTGCGCGGCCTAAGGCTAAGGTGAGCAGCAGTAAACCGACCAGTTGCGTGGTAAAGGCTTTGGTGGATGCCACGCCAATTTCTGGGCCTGCGCGGGTCAGCAACACCAGATCAGACTCGCGCACCAAGGAGCTGGTACCGACATTGCAAATGCATAGACTGGCAAGGTAGGCATTGTCTTTACGGTGACGTAAGGCGGCTAAGGTGTCAGCTGTTTCGCCCGATTGTGAAATGGTCACAAAGAGGGTGTCGGGCTGTACCGCAACATGGCGGTAGCGGAACTCGCTGGCGACTTCGACTTGGCAGGGAGTATTGGTCAGGCTTTCTAACCAATAACGCGCCACCATGCCGGCATGATAGCTGGTACCACAGGCAACAATTTGAATATTTTTAACCCGCGCAAACAGTGCGCTAGCATCTGGGCCAAAGGCTTGGGCTAAGACATGATCATCCGCTAAACGGTCTTCTAGGGTGCGTTGCACTGCTTGCGGCTGCTCATGGATCTCTTTGAGCATAAAGTGACGGTAGCTGCCTTTTTCAGCGCTTTCTGCTTGCTCATGATAGTGCACAGCTGCACGCTCAACGGCTGCGGCGTGGGCATCATAAATCTGCAAATCATCACGTTGGATGACTGCAATATCGCCTTCTTCAAGGAAAATAAAACGGTCGGTGACTTGGCGTAAAGCCAGAGGATCAGAGGCTAAAAAGTTCTCGCCAATACCTAAACCAATCACTAAGGGGCTGCCGCTGCGTGCAGCAAGAATACGATCAGGTTGTTTAGCGCTGATCACGGCCAAGCCATAGGCACCCTTTAATTGGCTGACGGCCACGCGCAAGGCGTCGAGTAAGTCAGAGTGGGTTTTTTGCAAATGGTGCAAAAGGTGCACGATGGTTTCGGTATCAGTTTGTGAGGTAAACACATAGCCGTAACCTTGCAGTTCTGTGCGCAGTTCTTGATAGTTTTCAATGATGCCATTGTGCACGACAGCCAGTTCTTCACTGGAAAAGTGCGGGTGTGCATTGGCCTCACTGGGTACGCCATGGGTGGCCCAGCGCGTGTGCGCAATGCCGATATGCCCCGTCAGTGGCTGCTCGGCTAAAGCCTGTGCCAATTCGGCGACTTTACCGATGCGGCGCAGTCGTTGTAGGCGGTTTTTTTCACTGTAAATAGCCATGCCGGCGCTGTCATAGCCGCGGTATTCAAGGCGCTTGAGCCCTTCCAGTAAAATTGCGCTGACGTTACGTTCAGCGATGGCGCCAACAATGCCACACATAGCAGATCTCCGGTGATTGGGCTTAAAAACGCATCAGTAAGGGTAATGCTGGTGCATCGGTATTCTATCAGAACATTTGCACCCACCCTTGTAGCTGCAGGTCGACCTTTTAAGGTCGATACTGTTGTATTGCGCGGTGGGTTTTTTGTCGCCCATGAATGAACGACCTACGGTTATGCTGCAGATCGTCCCTTTAGGGCGACATAATTTGTTATTTTTGCACAGGTTAAGGGTGTTTGTAATGTTTTTGTCGCCCATAAGTGGACGACCTTCGGCTGTGCAGTAGGTCGACCTTTTAAGGTCGACACTGTTGTATTGCAGGGTGGTTATAGTCGCCCATAAATGGGCGACCTACAGGGCTGGGGTGGTATTCCTGCTCTAAATGTTTTTATGGGTGACGCGACCATTTAGCAGGGTGTAGCGCACTGCACCAGGTAAAACGTGGTCCATAAATGGGCAGTTACGACCCTTAGAAAACCAGCTTTCGCCTACGACAGTTTGCCCTTTAGGGTCAAACAGCACGATATCTGCAGCCGCACCAACCGACAGGCGACCTGCTTTTAACTCTAACGCATCAGCAGGACCTGTGGTTAAACGCTGCAAAGCCGTAGGCAGATCAAATACGCCTTCTTCGACCAGGCTCATGGCCAGTGGCAGCAGTATCTCAATACTACTAATGCCCGGCTCAGTTGCGGCAAATGGATCTAATTTTGCATCGGCTTCGTGCGGTTGATGGTGGCTGGCAATAGCACTGATGACGCCGCTTTTGACGGCTTCGCGCAACCCTTCACGATCTGCTAAGGAACGCAGTGGTGGTAACACATGGTAGAAGCTGGAGAAATCCATCAAGGCTTCTTCTGTCAGAATCAGTTGGTACATGGCTACGTCAGCGGTGACTTGCAGGCCGCGTGCTTGTGCTTTTGCAATCAGGCGTGCACCGCGTGCGGTAGTGATTTGACTAAAGTGCGCACGCACGCCACTTTGCTCAACTAACAGCAAATCACGGGATAGCGCCACTGTCTCTGCGGTTTCTGGAATGCCAGCTAAACCACGAAAAGTCGCCACTGGGCCTTCATGGGCGATACCGCCTTCAGCCAGCGAGGCATCTTGTGGATGGAAAATAACGGTCAAGTCAAAGGTGGCTGCATACTCTAAGGCGCGGCGTAGCACGCGATTACTGGCAAAGGGTGTTAAGCCATTACTAAAGGCCACGCAACCGGCTTTACGTAAGGTAAAGAGTTCAGCCAGCTGCTCGCCGGCTAAACCTTGGCTAAAGGCACCCAAAGGAAATACTTTACAGGAGCCCTCATCACGCGCTTTATCTAAAATCAGATCAACCACCGCTGGCGTATCTAAAATTGGTTTAGTGTGCGGTGTACAGCATAGGCTGGTCACACCGCCGGCGGCAGCGGCGCGAGTTTCTGTGGCAATGCTGCCTTTGCGGCCATAGCCGGGCTCACGTAAGGAGGCGGAAATGTCAACTAAGCCAGGAGCGGCAATTAAACCGCTGGCGTCAATCATTTGATCGGCGACAAAGTCGCGTGGGGTGTCACCAATGGCAACAATTTTGCCGTCATTAATAAAAATGTCAGCCTGCTGATCCATTTTGCTGGCAGGATCAATTAAACGTGCACCGTTAATCTGTATGCGCATTAGAGTGACTCCCGCTTTAGTGCATCCAACTGGCGTTGTTCATTTTGACCACTCATGGTCATTGATAGTACGGCCATGCGCACCGCAATGCCGTAGGTGACTTGGTTTAGGATGACTGAGCGTGGGCTGTCAGCGACGAGAGAGTCGATTTCAACGCCACGGTTAATGGGACCTGGGTGCAAAACAATCGCGTCCGGGTGGGCTAAGGCCAAGCGCTGCTCACTTAAACCGTAAAGGCGATAAAATTCGCCTTCGCTGGGCAGCAAGCCGCCTTGCATACGCTCGCGCTGTAGGCGCAGCATAATGATCACATCAACGTCTTTTAAGCCTTTATTGACATCGGTATACACATTGACACCGTACTGCTCAATACCTATAGGTAGCAAAGTCTTGGGTGCAATCACGCGGATATCTGGGCAGCCCAAGGTTTTCAGTGCCAGCATATTTGAGCGAGCGACACGGGAGTGCAGAATATCGCCGACAATCGCGACTTTTAGCTGCTCGAAGTCACCTTTATGGCGGCGAATTGCTAGCATGTCGAGCATGCCTTGAGTGGGGTGTGAATGGCGGCCATCCCCCCCATTGATAATCGCCACATTGGGACTGACGTGCTCAGCAATAAAGTGGGCAGAACCTGAATCGGCGTGGCGCACCACAAACATATCGGCAGCCATGGCTTCAAGGGTGCGCAAGGTGTCGGTCAGGGTTTCACCTTTGCTGGTCGATGAGGTGGAAACGTTCAGAGTAATGACGTCAGCAGAAAGGCGTTTAGCTGCCAATTCAAAGGTGGTACGGGTGCGCGTGGAGTTTTCAAAGAACACGTTACACACGGTCATTCCGCGCATTAAAGGTACTTTTTTAACAGAACGCGAGCCCACTTCGAGAAAGGAGTCAGCGGTATCTAGAATTTCCGTCAGCATAGCGCGCGGTAGGCCGTCGAGCGATAAAAAATGGCGCAGACGACCTTCGTCATTTAGCTGCAACGGGCACTTAGGGGAGAGAGGCGTCATTGCAAGGGTCTCATAGGTGATCAATGGTTTTCAGGGCGATAGCCAAAGGCTCGGGCCCTGTTAATTTTACCCGCTGATTTTGCTCAAGTGAAAGCGTTGCACCGACAATGTCTGGGCGAATGGGCAATTCACGCGCATTTAAATCCAATAAGCAGACCAAGGTCACACTGGCTGGGCGACCGTAATCGAATAACTCGTTGAGGGCAGCGCGGATAGTGCGCCCGCTCATTAATACGTCATCAATTAAAATCAGGTGCTGATCAACAATGTCGAATGGCAGCTGCGAAGGGCGTACCTGTGGGTGGAGGCCGCTGCGACTGAAATCATCACGGTAAAAAGAGACATTTAAAATGCCCAGCGGTTCTTCGCTATTGAGCTCTTTAAGCAGCGCATTAGCGACCCAGACACCACCGGTGTGAATGCCAACAAAGCGCGGATTATCGATCTGTTGCGCTTTGAGGTGGGCTTGCAGCTCGCTAGCAATTGTTGAAATCAATACAGCAGGATCAGGTAGGCTCATTGGGTACACTCCAAGCATTAATTGAGGTTAGCTAGCGCTATGTTGCTCCAGCCAGCCTTGCAGTAATAAAGCAGCTGCCAATGCGTCAACAGGTTGCTCTCTATAGCTGCCACGTTGCTGTCCTTGTGCTAAGCGCTGACCTTTGGCTTCAAATGTGGTCAGACGTTCATCATGGGTGTGGACAGGTAAATTAAAACGGCCATTTAAGCGCCGTGCGAACTTTTCCGCGCGCACGCACATATCGCTGGGTGTGCCGTCCATGTTCAATGGTAATCCTACAACAAGTGCATCAGGCTGCCACTCTTTTATCAGTGCTTCGATTTGCTCCCAATTGGGAATGCCATCGCGCGCTTTTAAATTGCACAATTCGCGAGCCTGCTGAGTGACCATTTGCCCAACTGCAACGCCAATTTGTTTGGTGCCGTAATCAAAACCCAAGAGTAATTTTGGCGCGTGTGTTGTCGTGCTCATGCGTGACCGACTTGGCTGCTGAGACGGTCAAGGTCAACACCGAGCAAGGCTGCAGCGGCACTGCGTCGTTGCTCAACGGGCGTGTCAAAAATAATAGCATGGTCAGCTGGACAGGATAACCAAGCATTCGCGGCCAGCTCCTGTTCAATCTGTCCTGCACCCCAGCCAGCATGACCAAGAGCGATAAGGCTTTGTGCAGGACCTATGCCCTGCGCAATCGCCAGTAAGGCATCTTGTGATGCGGTTAATGAGAGCTCAGTAAAAGGTGTTGTGCCTTTAAATTCTGGACCTTTATTATGCAAAACAAAGCCGAGCTCGGTTTGCACTGGGCCACCGCTGAAGATTTCTTTGTTGGATGCATCGCCAAGTGCTGTGTGTTCGGGCTGCAGTTGTTCTAGAACGTCTGCCAAGGTTAAACCATTGGGCCTGTTAATGATTAAGCCCAGTGCGCCTTCACTGTCGTGAGCAAGTAGGTAAACCACGGACTGCGCAAATGCTGGGTCGCTCATGTTGGGCATGGCAATTAAAAAATGCCCGGCCAAGGATGGGTATGTGGAAGTCATAGGGTGTCTTTCGTCCTCACCAGTAAGCGATAAAAGAAAGTGCTCAAGATCAGCATGATAATTATTGCAGGTTATTGGCTAGAAAGGCGATCGCCCCGCTCAAAGCGCCAAGTGCGAATGATTTCGACTTGGTCATAGTTAGCCGCCAGCTCGCCGGTAAAGTGAGCAAAAGGTGCTGAGGTACGCACAATGTTTAGTGCGGCTTTATCTAAGACTGGATGTCCAGATGACTCTAAGATTCTCATTGTTTCTAAGGAGCCATCGCTTTTAATAATAACAAGTACACGTAAGCTGCCATAAATACCCTTGCGCCGCGCCTCTTCGGGGTAGTTAAGGTTGCCGACCCGTTCAACTTTTTTACGCCAAGCATCACGATACCAAGCACTGATATCGCGTTTAGTTGCGGCTGTATTTTGCCGACTGACCCGCGGGCGTTTGGCGTACTGTTGCTGTTCAAAAGCCAGCTCGGCTTCGAGACTGGCAATGTCGGCTGAGAGCTGCTCACGATCAATCACAGGGATTTTACGGGTTGGCTTTGGCTTTGGTTGCTCTTTAGGCTGGCTGACCACTTTTTGTTTTTGCGGCTGCGTGGTGCTGATAACTTTTTTTACTTCAGGCGTTACAGGCGTCGGCTCAATACTGCTTTCTACTTGTACTTTCTTGACTTCAGTGTCTTGGAAAGGTGCTTTTTCGGTGGTTTTCGGCACTGCTGCTTCTTCGAGTGTGCCGCTGCCTTGCTGACTGTCTTGCGCAATAAAGTCAGCTTTCTCCGGTTCTTTTTCACTTTTGAAAGTTGCCAAAGTCACATCTAAGCTTTTACTTAGCTCGGGTAGATCGCTGGTAGTAAAGCCCACACCAAGAATAATGGCGAGATGCAGTAGAGCAGCAATTAACAAAGTAAACCCTAGGCGATCAGAGGCGCTAACCGCAGGTTTAGGCTCAGTAAAAGGGTTGCTGGCAGAGTTTTTCATAAGCGCATTGGATTCTCGACAGACGTGGCAGTCTGCCGAGAAGCGGTGAAAAAGTCTATGAACTTGCTTGCATATTCTGGCATAGACGGCCTAGTAAGACGGATTATTAACTGCGCTGAGCCAGTTTGATAGCAATGGCATCCATCAATTGATCACCGATTTTTGTATCAAAAGCGGCATCGATTTCACGAATACAGGTTGGGCTGGTGACATTGATTTCAGTTAAATGCTCACCAATCACATCTAAACCGACAAACAATAAGCCTCGCTTGCGTAGTTCAGGGCCGACTTGCTCAGCAATCCAGCGGTCTTTATCAGTTAGCGGTTGTGCCACGCCGCGGCCGCCAGCGGCGAGATTGCCGCGGGTTTCACCATGAGCAGGGATGCGTGCCAGGCTATAAGGCACTGCTTGGCCATCAATCATTAAAATGCGCTTGTCACCGTCTTTAATTGCCGGCAAATACTGCTGTGCCATGATTTGTTGGGTGCCGTGAGCGGTGAGTGTTTCTAAAATCACTGACAAGTTGGGATCACCTTTGAGGTGGCGAAAAATTGATGAACCACCCATACCGTCTAGAGGTTTGAGAATCACGTCACCGTGTTTGCTGGCGAAGTTGCGTAGTATGTCGGCGCGACGGCTGACGATGGTTTCAGGAGTGCACTGCGGGAAGAGCGTAGCAAAAAGCTTTTCATTGCAGTCACGCAGGCTTTGTGGGCGGTTTACGACTAGGCTGCCGGCGCGCTCTGCTTGCTCGAGTAAATAGGTGCTGTATAAAAATTCATTATCAAAAGGCGGGTCTATACGCATCAGAATAACGTCTAAGTTGCCCAGTGGCTCATCCTGTTCTTCGCCGAGTTCAAACCAGCAGTCAGGATCATTGAATACCTTGAGTGGGCGCATGCGTGCACGTGCTTCTCCTGTATGCTGGTAGAGGTCTTGCTGTTCCATATAAAACAAAGACCAGCCACGTGCTTGGGCAGACAATAACATGGCTAAAGAGCTGTCTTTTTTGAATGAAATCTGAACGATGGGATCCATTACAATTCCAAGACGAACATGCATGATAGAGTCTCCAATAAAATTAAGTAGCCAATAATTATGCATTCTAGCATGGCTGAATAATAGCGTTAGCTTGACTTGAAACGATAAGCGCAGCTAATAAACAGCTTAGTATCTATTGGGTTTATAGATTGCAGTAAAATAGTATGCTAAAAAGGCTGCACGATTGAGTCGCCGAATAGTGTATTAACCGCTAATACAGCATTGCCGCTGCAATAATAATGACTCACCGACCATGGTAGGGCGAAGATGGAACACAAATCAGAAGGCTTAAAAGTGATGGTGATTGACGACTCAAAAACGATTCGTCGCACTGCCGAAACCTTGCTTAAAAAAGTAGGCTGTGAAGTGATCACAGCGGTAGATGGTTTTGACGCGCTGGCAAAAATTGCAGATACACATCCGGATATTATTTTTGTCGATATTATGATGCCGCGCTTAGATGGTTATCAAACTTGTGCGTTGATTAAGAACAATAGTGCTTTTCGATCAACGCCAGTGATTATGTTGTCCTCAAAAGATGGCTTATTTGATAAAGCCAAAGGCCGCATTGTTGGTTCGGATCAGTATTTAACGAAGCCGTTCAGTAAAGAAGAACTTATTGGTGCAATTAAAACGCATGTCCCTGCCTTTGTTGCAGCGGACACTGCATCTTGATCTTAATGTGTAAACAGGCACGCCATGCTGGTTGCATTGTGTTTCTATGGGGGAAATCATGGCTCGCATTTTAATTGTGGATGACTCGCCAACTGAAATGTATAAGTTGGCAGCGATGTTAGAAAAAAACGGACATCAAGTGTACAAAGCTGAAAATGGCGCAGACGGGGTTGCGTTGGCTAAACAAGAGCAGCCCGATGCCGTTTTAATGGATATTGTCATGCCTGGTTTAAATGGTTTCCAAGCGACACGTCAGCTGACTAAAAGCGCAGAAACACAACATATTCCAGTGATTATTGTGACGACTAAAGATCAGGAAACAGATCGAGTTTGGGGTAAGCGTCAAGGGGCTAAGGATTACTTAACCAAGCCTATCGATGAAACCACGTTGATTAAAACCCTGAATGCAGTATTGGCAGGCTAGTGACTACTGCGCTTTATAAAACTAATAAAAATAGGGTTGCTCGATGACAAATAAAAAAACGCCCTATGAGCAATTGTTGCAGATTGATGCGCTGTGTCGTGGGCAATCAGTTGGCCTACCCGCTCAACAAGAAAGGACACAAACTTGGAGTGGTATTGGCTTTCGTATAGCAGACCAACATTTTGTTGCGCCAATGGGTGAAGTTGCAGAGGTTCTGCATGAGCCGCGCTATACACTTTTGCCGGGTGTGAAAAAATGGGTAAGTGGGGTTGCTAACGAGTTATGGTCAAATCTGGTGTACGAGCATCAGGCGGTTTTCCTGTCTGATTGCTCCATTACTTGTTCGCCGTCTTGGAATTTAACGTTATTGACCACGAGGGTTAGCAGTTGAAATCCTTTCAGGCGGTTCCAGCGCTTCTGCGCTGATTGCAGCAATTTATAAACCATTGCTAGGGTTGTGTTTCTTGAACCGCAGTTGCGAGTTTTGCTGGTTCTTAAACGTACTGTAGCGAAGGCAGATTCAATTGGGTTGGTGGTGCGTATACTCACCCAATGTTCTGCTGGAAAATCGTAGAAAGCCAACATGCTCTCACGGTCTTTAGCTAAGCATTCCATTGCGCGTGGGTACTTAGCAGTAAACCTTTCCAGCGCTATATCAAAGGCTTTATGAGCCTTCTCACGCGTCTCAGCCATCCAAATATCATGCAGTGCCTCCTTCACTTTGGGCTGTACTGCTTTGGGCAATTTATTGAGCACATTGGCCGTTTTATGCACCCAGCAGCGTTGTTGTTTGGTCTGCGGATAAACCTTACTCAGGGCTTTCCAGAAGCCCAATGCGCCGTCAGCTGTTGCCAGCTTTGGGCAGGTCGTAAGCCCACGCGCAACCAGGCCATTCAGCAGCTCAAGCCAGCTGGCTTCAGACTCACGATAGCCTTCTTCAACAGCAATCAGCTCCTTGCGGCCATGCTCTGTCACGCCCATCACCACCAGCAAGCACAGGCGGTCATCGAGGCGGACGTTGCTGTAAATACCGTCAACCCAAAGGTACGCGTAGCGCTTGTCACTCAAATCGCGCTGTCGCCACTCTCGGTGCTCATCAATCCAGCGTTCCTTGAGCCTGGAAATGGTGTTAGCTGACAGGCCTTTGGCATTCTCACCCAGCAAGGCTGCTAGGGCTTCTTGGTAGTCTCCAGTGGAAATACCTTTGAGATACAGCCACGGTAATAACTCTTCAACGCTGCGGGCACGCTTGAGGTATGGCGGTAGCAGTGCGCTGGTAAAACGAATACCAGAGCAGCTACGATCACGCACTTTTGGCACCTTGATATCAACATCGCCAATGCCCGTTTGGATGCTGCGCTCAGGCAAATAGCCGTTACGCACCACAGCTTTGCGGCCATCGGGTAAACGCAGTTCTTCATGAGCTTGCAGCAGTTGCTGCAGCTCTACTTCAACTGCTTGCGCAATGAGCTGGCGAGCACCATTACGCAATAAAGCAGTTAGCACATCAGTGCCAGTTTCATCTGGTTGTGAAAGAACATTCAGGGTAGTATTTGTCATGGCGTATCGCTCTACTGTTAATTATTTCTTGGTCGAAACAATCAACAGGATACGCCACCCTCTTTTCCCCTCATACACCACAAATGACTATATCTCGTTGCTAACGTGCGCGGACGCTTGCTGCCAGTGATGGATCTTTGTAGTTTTTTCGGCACTGAATTAAGCAGTGCGAAGAAACTACGCCGTTTATTGGTGGTTGAGCATCGTGATGTTTTTGCTGGGTTAACTGTCGATGCTGTATTTGGTATGCAGTATTTTGAAGTGGACTCTTATTCTGAAACGCTGCCGGATATTCATGCGGCATTTGCACCTTTTGTGCAGGGTGCTTTTGTGCGTGATCAGCAGTCTTGGCTTGTATTTAGTCCGCATGCTTTAGCATGTGATGAAGCGTTTTTAGATGTGGTTGCATAGTTTAAGCAGGCATGAGTTTGCTGCGCTGCAGCGGTCATATTCGGATGGGTCGGCCTACACTGACTCTTGAGTGTTATTGGACATAATAAGTAATGCAGGTCCAGGCGGGGGCCAAAAACATGAAAAATATAAGCGGAAGTCATTTGTTAGCAGGGTTACGCAGTAATGTACTTATTGGCGTGCTCTTTGCTGCCTTGGTTGTATCAGTTGTAGTGCTGTTTATTAACTTTATTTACATTAATACGCAGTCTAACTACGACAAAGAATACATCACCCATGCTGGCGAGTTGCGCGTATTGTCGCAGCGTATTGCGAAAAACGCGACCGAAGCAGCCGCTGGTAAAGCGCCTGCATTTACTTTGCTCAAAGACGCACGTAATGACTTTGAGACACGCTGGGGGTTCCTAGTCAATGGTGACCCTGAGAACAACCTGCCGCCTGCACCAGATACTTTAAGAGTTGAAATGGATGCCGTAGCTAAAGATTGGGATAGCTTGCGTGCCAATGCAACTGTGATTGTTAATAGTGAACAAACCGTACTGTCGCTGCACGACGTAGCAGGCGAGCTGGCAGATACCATCCCGCAGCTACAAGTAGAATATGAGGAAGTTGTTGATATTCTTCTGCAAAGTGAGGCACCGGCTCGGCAGATTTCTGTTGCGCAGCGTCAAGCCTTGCTTGCTGAGCGGATCATTGGTTCTGTGAACAAAGTACTCGTTGGTGATGAAGACTCAGTCTTAGCGGCTGATATGTTTGGGCGCGATGCCAGTCTTTTCGGCCGGGTTTTGAAGGCGATGCGTGATGGTAACGCTGCGATGGAAATCACCCGAGTGACCGATGAGGAAGCCTTAGAACGTCTTACTGAAATTGCTGATTTATTTGAGTTTGTTTCCGGCTCAGTTGATGAGATTTTAGAAACGTCACCAGAGTTGTTCCAGGTACGTGAAGCCGCTAATGGTATTTTTAGTGTTTCGCAAACCTTACTTGATCATGCCTCTGAGTTGGCTGAAGGCTTTGAGGCGCGCGCTGATGGCCGTGTCTTTAATACCTTACTGGGCTATATTTTAGGATCTGTAGCGTTAGCCTCGATTATTTTAATTGGCTTGGTGAGTATGCGTGAAACACGTGTGCGCTTAACGGAAACTGCTGAGAAAAACGAACGTAACCAGACCGCTATTTTACGTTTGCTTGATGAAATTGGTGATTTGGCAGACGGTGATTTGACTGCGGAAGCGACGGTAACAGAAGATTTTACCGGAGCCATTGCTGACTCTATTAACTACACCATTGACCAGTTGCGCGACCTGGTCGGAACCATTAACGACACGGCCGTGCAGGTTGCCGCCGCAGCCCAAGAGACGCAATCCACGGCGATGCATTTAGCAGAAGCATCTGAGCACCAAGCGCAAGAAATTGCCGGTGCATCTGCTGCGATTAACGAAATGGCTGTGTCTATTGACCAAGTATCTGCCAATGCTGCTGAGTCAGCTTCGGTTGCGGAACGATCAGTATCCATTGCTAACAAAGGCAGTGAAGTGGTGCATAACACCATTACCGGCATGGATAATATTCGTGAGCAAATTCAAGATACATCCAAGCGTATTAAGCGCCTCGGTGAGTCGTCACAAGAAATTGGTGACATCGTTAGCTTGATTAACGACATTGCTGACCAAACCAACATTCTTGCTCTTAACGCTGCAATTCAGGCATCGATGGCCGGTGATGCGGGTCGAGGCTTTGCCGTGGTTGCCGATGAGGTTCAGCGCTTGGCTGAGCGTTCATCGTCAGCAACCAAACAGATTGAAGCGCTGGTTAAAACCATTCAAGCGGATACCAATGAAGCGGTTATTTCGATGGAGCAAACCACACTGGAAGTTGTGCGTGGTGCTCACCTTGCACAGGATGCTGGTGTGTCCCTTGAGGAAATTGAAAAAGTATCGAAAGCTTTGGCTTCGCTTATTCAGAATATTTCCAACGCGGCTCGCCAGCAGGCTTCATCTGCGGGTCATATTTCCAGCACGATGAACGTGATTCAAGAAATTACCTCGCAAACGTCTGCGGGTACAACGGCTACAGCGCAAAGCATTGGTACCTTGGCCAAGATGGCTAACGAGATGCGTCAGTCGGTATCTGGCTTTACCTTGCCAGAAACCAGTAGCGAACAAGCCTAATCACGAATGGGTGGAGCCTGTTATGTCTACCACCCTTACTCGACTATGGAAGAAGGGCGCATCATGCAGTCTGGCAGTGCATGGGCTTTACAGCCTCTAGCTGAGATGACGACGGCTGAGTTTAATGACTGGCAGGCATTGCTGGAGACTCGCTCAGGTATCGTTGTTAGCGAGCAGCGACGCTCGTTTTTGCAAGTTCATCTTAGTGCGCGCATGCGTGAGCTGGGTGTGTCTGATTATGCCAGCTATTATCAGCAAGTGATCAATGGACCCTGTGGTGCCGTAGAGTGGGTGGCTTTACTTGATCGTTTAACGGTCCAAGAAACACAGTTCTTTCGGCACGCAGAGTCGTTCCAAGCGGTTACGGATTTCTTAACAAAAAAAGTACAAAGCACGCAGAGCACAGCATCACTGTCTTTGTGGAGTGTCGGTTGTGCCAGTGGTGAGGAAGCTTGGTCGTTGGCTATTTGTAGCGCTGAAGTACTGCGACAGGCTTCTAAGAAAATAGAGTTTGGCATTACCGCAACTGATATAAGTCATAATGCTTTACGCAAGGCGCGTCGAGCAACATATGATCCGCGCCGTCTAAAAAACGTGCCAACGGAATTGGTTGAGCGCTATTTTACAATCCAAGCAGACGGGATGTATCAAGTAGTGAGCACGCTGGCTGAACGGCTGTGCTTTGCTAGATTAAATATACTGGAATTAGCGCAAGCACCTATTTTTGGTATGGATGTCATTTTTTGTCAAAATGTGTTGATCTATTTTCGCCGCTGGCAGCGACGAGAAATACTGAATCGTTTAGTGGCCTGTTTAGCACCGGGTGGAATGTTAGTGGTAGGTGTTGGTGAGGTTGCTGGCTGGCAGCATCCTGATTTAGAGCCTGTTGCTGATGAACGCGTTTTGGCTTTTACCCGTAAAGGGTAACACACGGATATGAGCGGAGTAGTTATGGGTGATCGGCACGACTATGTCGCCCTGGAATGGGTTAAAGGCGAAATTGCTGAAACTCTAAAACAGGCACGTCATGCACTTGAAGAGTATGTGGACAATCCAGAGGATTCGACACGGCTGCGTTTTTGCTTAACCTATGTGCACCAAGTACACGGCACATTGCAGATGGTTGAGTTCTTTGGTGCCGCTTTGCTGGCTGAAGAAATGGAGCAGTTGGCGCAGGCACTGTTAGAGGACCGTGTTAGTAACTTAGCTGAAGCACTTGAAGTGCTGATGCAGGCTATTTTGCAGTTACCGCTTTATTTGGATCGTATCCAGACAGCGCGACATGACCTGCCGATGGTGGTGCTGCCACTGCTTAATGATTTGCGTGCGGCACGTGGCGAGAAGCTACTGTCAGAAACCAGTTTGTTTACACCGACACTGCCTGCTGCACATGCGCCGCTCAGTGCGCAGCGCATGCAGCAACTCAGTGTGCCAGAAATGCCTGTATTGTTGAAAAAATTACGACAAATGCTACAGGTTGCTTTGGTTGGCGTGTTCAGAGGCCAAGGCATACCAACCAACTTAGAGTATATGGCAAGGGTCTTTGCGCGCTTAGAAATATTGAGCCAAGGGGCGCCTCTGGAACCATTATGGCGGGTGGCGGCGGGCTTAGTTGACGGACTTGCCAATGGCAGTGTTGAAGCAGGCGCATCGGTGCGTACTTTATTGCGCCAAGTTGATGCTGAGTTACGACGCTTGGTCATAGAGCAGGCTCAAGGGCTTAATCAGCCAGCACCTGCTGAGCTGATTAAGAACCTACTTTTTTATGTTGCCAAAGCCCAGCCCGACTCCCCACGCTTAGAAAAGCTGCACACTCAGTACCGCCTAGCTGAGGCGCTACCGGATGAATTGTTGCTTGATGAAGAGCGTGCCCACATGTCAGGGCCGGACCGCGGCGCAATACGCTCAGTGGTGGCAGCGCTCTGTGAAGAGCTGGTACGCATCAAAGACAGCTTAGACCTTTTTGTCCGCAGTGATCATGAGAATCTGGATGAGCTAGGTGCCTTACAAGCACCCCTTAAGCAGATTGCCGACACCTTAGCTGTGCTTGGCTTTGCGCAGCCACGTAAAGTGGTGCTTGATCAGATTGATGTTGTCACAGCCCTGAGTGCAGGTGATAAAGAAGTCAATGATGCCGTATTGATGGATATAGCTGGCGCCTTGCTGTATATCGAAGCCACGCTGGCGGGCATGGTTGGCAATCCAGATGACTTTATAAGTGAACAAAACTTATTGCCCACGACGGATGTTGGGCAAATTCACCGTTTGGTTATTAAGGAAGCGCGAACAGGTTTAGAGCATGCCAAAGATGGCATCATTGAGTTTATTGCATCGCAATGGAATCACGATAACTTAGCCAATGTGCCGCACCTCTTAAATCAAGTGCGTGGCGGTTTAGCCATGATTCCTTTGCCGCGTGCCGCAGCACTTGTTGAAACCTGCCGGCGCTATATCGAAGAGCAGCTCTTTGAAAATAAAGTGATCCCCAATTGGCAGAGCCTTGATACCTTAGCTGATGCGATAACCAGTGTTGAATATTATTTAGAACGTCTAGCTGAAGATCATGCCAGCCAAGGAGAGTCGATTCTTGATGTGGCTGAAGAAAGCTTAACCAGTCTGGGTTATGCGCCAGCACCTGTTGAGGATGTTGTTGAAGACAGTAGCGAGCATGACGCGCTAGGCACACAACGCATTGATGACGAAGAGCAGTTAGCCGATGCAGACGTGTTAACCCCAGAGCCAGGTCTTGAACATGAGCTAAATAGTGATCACCACGCTGAAGTCGATCAATCCGCTTTTGAGGCTGAAGATATCCCAACACTTGATGTGGAGTGGGACGCATCAAGTAGCACAGAAACAGATACCTTAACTGCTGACGCCAGTGCAGCTGCAGATGATAGTGATGTTGTGCCGCACTTGCCGGAGCAGGCCGATAGCAGCGCACCAGAGTTTGATTTAGACAGCCTTGATGTTGCACCTGAGTTTGCCAGTGGGCAGAGTCCCGCTGAGCGGCCAGACATTCATGAGCTTGAACAGGCTGTCATGCCCGAAATGTCTCTAGAAGACGTGATGAGCTCAACGCTTGCTTCGGTTAACCCGCCGGCTACAGACGTACCGCCGAGTATTTTGCCACCAGCAGCAGATGAAGAGCCTATCGATGAGGAGTTACAAGACGTTTTTGTTGAGGAAGCCGAGGAAGTATTAGCCACACTCAACGAGTTTTTCCCGCAATGGCGCGCTAATCAAGATGATAAAGATGCGCTAACAGAAGTGCGTCGTGCATTCCATACGCTAAAAGGCAGTGGCCGAATGGTGCGTGCTCTAGTTGCGGGAGAGTTGGCATGGTCAATTGAGAACATGCTCAACCGCGTCATTGAAGGTAGCCTGCAAGTCAGCGAGCCTGTGTTTACAGTGATTGCAGATGTCATTCAATTGTTCCCTGAGCTGGTCGCCGAATATGCTGCGCAACAACAACGCCAGCGTGATGATGTTGATCAGTTAGCAGCGACAGCACACGCGTTAGCGCGTAATGAGCCCGCGCCTGTTTTCGCAAGTACAGCAGATGCAGCGCAAGCGATTGAGCAAGAGATTGAGCAAGAGATTGCTGAAGGGACTGAAATAGCCGAGCTGGGTGATGCACTTGTAGCTGTCGAAGACATTAGTGTGCAGTCCCAGCCTGAAGCATCTGTGGATGAAGAAGCTGAGCTGATTGATCCGGTTTTACTGGAAATCTTTAAAGTTGAAGCGCAAGCACATGTGCAAACGTTGGTTGAGTTTTTAGCCGATTGTGCACAACAACTGCCTAAATCCATTAGTGATGATTTGCAGCGCGCTATGCATACGCTTAAAGGCAGTGCCTTTATGGCAGGTATTGTGCCGATCGCAAATATTGCCACTGCATTAGAAAAATTAGCTAAAGATTATAAAGCGAACTTATTGCCTGTTGAATTCAATGAAGCGTTATTGCTCAGTGAAGCGGAGCAATTGTTGGGTGTCGGAATTGAGCAGTTAGATAGCACACCGCTGCAAGCAATTGAGGGCGCTTCGGCGTTTATCGACAAGCTAAATCAGTTGGTTAGCGAGCGCTTAGCGCATGCAGATGAAATAAATGTGGATGATCCTAAAGTGATTTCCACTTTCTTATCTGAAGGTATGGATACCTTGCTCGATATGGATGAGCAGCTTGAATGCTGGCGTATGCATCCAGCAGAGCGTAAAGAATTAGCCGCGCTGTTAGAGGAGCTCAGAGCATTGGGCCGTAGCGCTGAAATGGCTGAGCTGCCGCAGATCGAGGAGCTCTGCGCAGCCTTGTTAGAGACCTATACAGCAGTCAAAGATGGACGTTTGCCAACTCAGGAACGTTTTTTTGAGCATGCCAAGCAAGCACATGATGCGCTGATCAATATGATGGATCAGGTTGCGGCAGGCTTACAGGTTGAGTCGGGTCAAAACAGTGTAGACGCCTTGTATGCACTGATGAGCGATGCGTTATCAGCGCCTGTGTTGCAAGAAACTATCAGCGTGTCAGAGCCTTCTGAAGAACTTGAGCTGACAGAGTTAAGTGTTGAGCCAGAGCCTGTTACTGCATCGCCAGTTGTTGCTGAGAGTGTTGAAGATGATGCGGGTGTGCCTGTTGAAGGCATAGCTGAAACTGACGAGTTGGTCGATGCTGCAGTGCCGCCCTTAAAACCAGTAGAGCCTGCTGTGGGTTCGCTGCACACCAGTGAAACCGATACAGCGGCAGATTTGCGCGATCCTGAGCTGGTGGAAATCTTCTTAGAGGAAGGCTTTGAAATTATTGATAGCGCAACTGCAGCCTTATTACGTTGGATTGCCAATAGCGATAATGTGTTGGAGTTGGAAACGCTACTGCGTGAATTGCATACGCTCAAAGGCGGTGCGCGCATGGCTGAAATCCCAGAGATTGGTGATTTAGCGCATGAGCTTGAATTTCTGTATGAAGATTTAAGCGCAGGTCGATTGCAGGCCGATACATCTGTCTTTAACTTGCTGCAAGATTGTCATGACAGTTTGGCTGTCATGCTGGAGGCTGTACGTGATCATACGGTTTTGCCGGACGGACGCGCTTGTATTGGGCGCATTCAACAATTACGTGGTACGCCGCTAGGCCAGCAGCCCATTGCAGAGAGTATTGAGCTGCAAACTGTGAGTGACAGCGTTGAGGCAGAGGATACTGACGATATATTAAGTATCTTTATGACTGAGGCTGATGAGTTGTTAGCCGAGCTCGATACGGCTTTAGAATTATGCACTGCTGCGAATGCATCAGAGCAGCCGGTGGATGATGCTTTACGTGCGCTACACACGCTTAAAGGTGGTGCGCAGCTTGCTGATGCACAGGCGATTAGCGATACCAGCCAACAGATTGAGCGGCAATTGCTTGAAGCTGTGCAACAAAAACAACCTTGGCCTGATCACTTACAGCGTGAACTGCGCAGCTCGTTTGAGAAGCTCACGGCTGAGGTTGCGGCGCTCCGACAGACATTGTCTGAGCCGGAGTTAGCGCGACAGCCTAGTCAAGCCGAAGCAGTGTCGAGTCAACCACCACAATGGGCTAAGCCGATTGTGGCGGTGAGTACCAAGACGGATAAGCCGGTTGCCCATAAAACCCTTCCTTTTGTAGAGAAAGCTAAGCAAGCAGCGGCTAGAGCGAGCGCGCAGCGTGCACCACAAGAACAAGTACGTGTACCCGCTGAACTTTTAGAAGACTTGGTTAATTTAGCGGGGGAAACCTCGATTTTCCGTGGCCGAGTTGAGCAGCAGGTCAGCGACTTTGGCTTCACGCTGAATGAGATGGAAGCCACAATCGACCGTGTGCGTGATCAGTTGCGCCGCTTAGATACAGAAACTCAGGCGCAAATCCTTAGTCGCTATCAGGCCGAAACTGAAAAAGCGGGTTATGAAGATTTCGACCCTCTGGAGATGGACCGTTACTCACAATTACAGCAATTGTCGCGAGCGCTGTTTGAGTCCTCTTCTGACTTGCTGGACTTAAAAGAAACCTTAGCCGCACGTAGCCGTGATGCTGAAACGCTGCTTTTACAGCAGGCGCGGGTTAATACTGAGCTGCAAGAAGGCTTAATGCGTACGCGCATGGTGCCTTTTGAGCGTCTATTGCCGCGTCTGCGTCGAGTGGTTCGCCAGATCTCAAATGAGTTGGGTAAAGATGTAGATTTCATTGTTACTAATGCTGAGGGGGAAGTGGACCGCAGTGTGCTGGAGCGTATGCTTGCGCCTTTAGAACACATGCTGCGCAACGCCATTGGCCACGGTATTGAATCTGCTGAGGCGCGTCGTGCTGCTGGTAAGCCCGAACAAGGCACAATTCGCCTAGAGCTTAGCCGTGAAGGGGCTGATATTTTACTGGTGCTGTCTGATGATGGTGCCGGTGTTAATTTAGCTGCAGTGCGCAATAAAGCCATTGAGCGCGGTTTGATCACTGCTGATACCGTTCTGACTGATCAGGAAATGACGCAGTTTATTTTGCATGCGGGCTTTTCTACAGCGACCAATGTGACACAAATCTCCGGTCGTGGTGTCGGTATGGATGTGGTGAGTTCAGAGATCAAACAAATTGGCGGCTCAATCACTATTGATTCACAGCAAGGTATAGGCACGCGTTTTAATATTCGCCTGCCCTTTACTGTGTCGGTTAACCGAGCGCTGATGGTGATGGCCGGTGAGGATTCTTATGCCATTCCACTGAATACCATTGAAGGTATTGTGCGGGTATCGCCTTTTGAGCTAGAAGCGCTTTATCAACAGGAGCAGCAAGAGGGTCAGCCCGCTCGCTTTGAGTATGCAGGCCAAGAGTACCAGCTCAAATACATTGGCGACTTGCTCAATAATGGACAAAACCCCAAGCTGGTTGGGCAAACACTGCCTTTACCAGTGATTTTAGTGCGCTCTAATGAATATGCAGTCGCTGTGCAGGTTGACGTACTTGCTGGCTCGCGGGAAATTGTGGTGAAAAGCTTAGGGCCACAATTTGCCAGTGTGCACGGTATTTCCGGTGCCACTATTCTTGGTGATGGTCGCGTTGTTGTCATTTTGGATCTGATGGCAACAATTCGTATGCGCCAGAGCAGTGCCAGTCTAACAGATGCAATTGTGCAGCCTGGATTGCCAGCTGCAGCTGATAAGCAAGCTGCAAAGCTGGTAATGATCGTTGATGATTCAGTGACCGTGCGTAAAGTAACATCGCGCTTACTCGAGCGATATGGAATGCAAGTGATGGTAGCAAAGGACGGTGTTGATGCGATTACGCAACTGCAAGAGCGCAGACCTGACATTATGCTGCTGGATATTGAAATGCCGCGCATGGATGGTTTTGAGGTTGCTAACCTCGTGCGCCATGACTCAACGTTAAAAGACTTGCCCATAATCATGATTACCTCTCGTACTGGTGAGAAGCACCGCGAGCGGGCCATGGCCATTGGGGTTAACGATTACTTAGGTAAACCGTATCAAGAAACGGTATTGCTCGAAGCAATTAGTAAGTTGATTGACAGGCATGATTGAGCAAGTCGCTGTACGGGTTGCTGTTGTAGCGGATACATCGTTACAGCGGCATCTTTTACAGCAACTGTTAAGCAAGCACGGCTATCAGGTTGTGCTCAATAGTGCTCCACAACAGCTGACTGCTGAGCGTTTGCAAAACTGTCAAACAGATCTTTGGTTATATGATGCAGTTTGCTCTAATGAAGTTGATTGCCCTAACTTAGAGTATTTTTTAAGCAAGAATAATGCACCAGTGCTGTTCGGTGAAGGTGCTGCACCAAGCCTTAACTCAGAGGACTACCCGCGCTGGGAGCGCAGTTTACTTAAGAAAGTACTGCAGCTGACTCAACACCTTGCACAGCAGGCTACTCTAGCTGTTGCCATGAACAACGAGGTCATCAGCCCAACAGTAGTGCCTATTGAATTGCCACAGTATTTTTTAAAGCAAACTAGACACGCTGACCAGCCAGCAAAGCAAGTGTGGTTGCTGGCTGCTTCTATGGGTGGACCGCAGGCCGTTAAAGCATTCTTGGACGTATTGCCTGTGGGCCTCCCCTTAGGTTTTATTTACGCACAGCATATTGATGCGCATTTTGAGAGCAGCTTGCCGCAAGCAGTCGGACGCCACAGTCGCTGGTCGGTACGTTTGCTTGGCGAGCATCAGTTTGTGCGCGAAGGTGAAGTGGTTATAGTGCCGATTCAGCATGAGTTGAATTTTGCGAGTAATAGCCGCCTGCTGGCATTAGATAAACCGTGGGAAGGGGCTTACAATCCATCCGTTGAGCAAATAATGCGCAATTTGGCCCAGCATTATGGACGCTATTGCGGTGTTATTGTATTTAGCGGCATGGGTGATGATGGCAGTATTGCTGCTGAATATGTGCAGCAGCAGGGTGCTCAAGTGTGGACGCAAAGTGCTGAAAGTTGTGCCTGCTCAAGTATGCCAGATAGTGTTGTGCAAGCAGGTTTTAGCGTATTCAGTGCCAGTCCGCAGGGTTTAGCCAGTGAGTTGGTGCAGTACTTTTTAAACCTAGGCATAGAAAATAATGATGATATTAAGAGGACGATACCATGACTCAAGCCGTTGTTGATCAGAGTGCCGCTCAGTTAACTGGATTGCTATTGACGTTAAGCGACAGATTATTGTTATTGCCCAATACTGCAGTTGCTGAACTTGTTGCATATCGCCATGTGCAACCTGCCGAGAACTCGCCGAATTGGTTATTAGGGCAAATCAGCTGGCGAGACCTTAATTTGCCCTTGTTATCTTTTGAGGCGGCATCCAGTGACGCCACGGTGGTTACTGAGCGCGCACGAGTCGTCATCGTTAATGCAATTGGTGGCCGCCCTAAGTTTCGTTATTTTGGCTTGCTGATCCAAGGCATTCCGCGCTCTACGCGAATCGATGAAAGCTTACTTAGTGAGCAGGATGAGACTCTACTGCCGTTAGAGTTAGATGCGGTAAATATTGAAGGCGAAATTGCAAAAATACCTGATTTAATCGCACTTGAACAAAAACTGGCAGACTTAGACCTTATCTAATCGTTGCAACCCACAACGTTAGAATCAATTGATACTTGACTCAGTGTTATCGCCTAGATCTGCTACGCTTACTTGATTACGACCTGCGGCTTTAGCGGCATATAAGGCTTGATCAATGCGCTCGAAGGCCTGCTCAAGCGATTCGCTGGTTGAAACTTGTCCAATACCCGCTGAGAACGTAATTGTTACCGGCTCGCCTCTAAAGTGAAATGGGCAAGCTGCAACGGCTAAGCGCAACTCGTCTATCAGCCAGCAACCTTCATCTAGTGCTGTGTCAGGCAGTAATATGGCGTATTCTTCGCCGCCAAATCGGGCAATAAAATCAGTTTTTCTTAAACGCTTTTTCAGCTCTTGGGCAATCAGTCGTAGCACTTTATCACCAGCTAAATGACCGTAGCTGTCATTGATGCGCTTGAAGTGGTCAATATCGACAATGCTCAACAACAGTGAGCTGCCACTGCGTTTTATGCGTGCATATTCAAGCTCTGAGCGCTCGTTCCAAGCCGTGCGATTGGCTAAACCTGTTAGCGGATCCAAGAGCGCTTTCTGCCGCTGCTCTTCTAGCTTTGTGGTTAATTGCTGGGTTTCTTGCTCCATCAGTCTAGAGTGCTCGGTCAGTGCTTGAAAGCGCTCGTAAATCACAGAGTCTGTCTGCATACGCTTTTCTTGATAAGCCTGTAGAGTGTTAATAAAGGTGTTGAGGCGTGTATCAACCAGTTTCTTTAAGTCGCTAAGATCTGTTGATGTGCGCACATCATCATGGAAACCGCTGACATGTTGGCGCAGGTCTTTATCTAACGTTTGTGCATCTTTGGCTGACTCTGAGTAGCCGCTTGATGTTGCTTGTAAGGTGTCATGAAATGACGTTAGGCGCTGGTTTAAATCAAGTAAATAGCGCTCAAGTCCATTGTCAGCACCATTGGCGATAGCCAGAATAATATTGGATAACTCGTCTAGTAAAGGAGCCAGCTCATACCAGTTGAGGCCTTTATCGATGCGCGATCGTAACTCAAGTGCGTGCTGCTCATGGGTATCGCTAATCGGTAAATCGTTGAGCAATGTGGTCAATGTTTGGTGAATATGGTGGGCAACTGAACTGTAGCTGGCATCCATTAGCATTGGTAAAGCGTAGCTGTCATCCATGTTGTCGATAGGATCGCGCTGTTGTGTGTCTTGATTGTGATCAGGGCCAGCGGGCGTTTCAGCTGTGAGTGCACTGAGCTCTAGATATTCAGGTGTTTGTGCTGCTGGCGCTTGCTCTCTACATGCAATCGCAGCACGCTCTTGCTCTTGCTCTTGCTCTTGCTCTTGCTCTTGCTCTTGCTCTTGCTCTTGCTCTTGCTCTTGCTCTTGCTCTTGCTCTTGCTCTTGCTCTTGCTCTTGCTCTTGCTTTGTTTGCTTTGTTTGTTCAGCGGTTTTGAAAAAACGACTGAATAAGCTAGGCGCAGGTGGTGCTGCTTGCTCTAGCGCAGTGCTGGTATTGAAGGCACGGTCTTGTAATGCTTTGAGTTGGTTAAGCAGATTGTGCAAGTTATATGATTGAGAAAGTTGTTGATGCAGGTTTTTTTCAAAAAATTTCAGCTCTTTCTGCACGTCTTTAGCGGGCTGTAACTGATGCAATTGCTGGGCAAGTTGCGTCAGTGTTGCACCCAGTATGGCTTTGCGCTGTTGCAGATTTTTTTCAGATTTAAGTACGGCTTTTTCTAATTGATTCGTGTGACTTTCGAGCTCTACGTTATTAATATCTTTACGCAGAAATGTTCGCAACAAGCGTAATTGCTGGTCAAGTTGCTGATCATTGCCTTCAGCCGCCAAGCTGCTGCGTATTAGCGCACGTATAAGCAAGTCAGTTTGCGTATTAAAACCTATCTCGATTTTTTCTTGTTTATCGAGCAGCTCAAGATATTTTTTCTTCCAAGCTAAAGCATCGTTTTGCATGGCTAATCCGTTCTAATACGGTGCAATCTTGTCAAGTGAAGTGGGTGCTGAGTCGGGTAAAATAATGTCCATTGATACCGGTAAGTGATCAGAGATAGGTATCGGTAGCACTGACATATTGCTAACTTCGAGTTCAGAACTGATTAAAATATGATCAAGGCAATGCTGCGGCTTCCAGCTCGGAAAGGTTGCGTCTGTTTGAGCTGCGCGCAAGTTCAGCGCTTTGAGTGGTGAGTTAATTAATAAATCTTCAGCATGGGTGTTCATATCACCCATAAGCACAATGTGGCGGTAGTCAGTGACGATTTCGCGTATGTAGTCAAGCTGGCGCTGACGGGCACGGGTGCCAAGAGCAAGATGCATAGAGACGACCGCAATAGAGTCTGAATCCGATCCAATTTGCGCCAAAATAGCCCCACGCCCAGCAGGTCCAGGCAGTGGATGATCCTCGAGCCTTTGTGGCTGCAGGCGGCTTAAGAGGCCGTTACTGTGCTGGGCAAATCGGCCTAAATCGCGATTACGCTGTTGATACCAATAGGGGAAGTTACCCAGCTGTGCCAGTTGCTGCACCTGATTGATATTGCCAGAGCGTAAACTGCCACCATCGGCTTCTTGCAGGGCAACAATGTCGTAGTCGTTGAGCAAAAAGCCGATCTTTTCTAAGTTGCGGTAACGCTCCTGATGCGGTAACAGGTGCTTCCAGCTGCGTGTTAGGTAGTGCCTGTAGGCACTGGTGCTGATGCCCACTTGTATATTGAAGCTTAATAAACGAATGTGCCGATCATCACGCGGCAAGGAATCCGGGCTGCACAACACATTATGGTTGGCATCGCAGCGAATAATTGAGCGCTCTTTATTGAAACGACGCGGCATCAACACGGCTGGACCCTATTCAGATTGGCGTTCTTTTTCAATCAGCACATCGGCAACGCCTACAGTTTCCTGCATGCCGCCAGCCATACCGATATCAAAACGGTATTTACCATTAACCACTAGGGTTGGAACACTGCTGATTTGATACGCCATGGCGAGTTTCTTAGCTTTTTCCATTTGGCTTTTTACGCTAAAGGAGTTCCAGGTTTTGGTAAACAGTGCTTTGTCGACACCTTGCTCGGCAATAAAGCCGGTGATTTCATTCAATGAAGACAGTTTACGGCCACCATTGTGTATTGCATCAAAAACACTGTGATGAACTTTTTCATCAGTCTGCATGGCTTCTAAGGTGTAAAAAAGTTGGCCGTATAAATCCCAAACACCACCAAACATAGCTGGCATGCGCATAAAGTTTACATCTTCAGATAGCGTTGTAGACCATGGTGCAAGCGCCGACTCAAGTTGATAGCAATATGGGCAGCTGTAGCCAAATACTGCTACCACTTCGATTTTTTCTGGCTGTGCAACAGGCACTGGACTGCTTAGGGTCACATAGTTGCGGCCCTCAACCAGCTCTTGCGCAAACACTGTGGTGCCAAATAAGCTGGCACCGACCAATACAGCTGATAAAACTAAATTGCGCATCATAAACCCCATTAAATTATTAGTTTGAGCGTGAATTCAAAGTATGTTTGTGGACAGCGTAGCCTTGTGCTGGTTCTAAGTGCAAGAGCATGAAGACGTAGAGCTGTATCTTTACGCTAAGGTTGCCGATAACAATGTATTGTATAACACACTATTTTACGTGTTGAGCCAGCACTCACTCTATCAGTATATGCGCATACAAGACGCATTTATGGCGCTTTAGCCAATTATTATAACACGATTGCCGTCTTGGCCCTTGCGCTGCAAAGCTTGATTTGTTTTGTTGATATCGACGCCATAGCCGTTAATCTAGTATGGTTTTATTTATGTCGAAAATGTCGCATGTTAGCCAGAAGAGTGCATCATTAAACCTTAATAGACTAAAAAGCTTGCTGCAGGCAAGGTGGTTTTAAGCGGTTATGGATATAGAACTTGCTCGTACCTTTTTAGTGATTGTCCGCTGCGGCAGTTTTGTTGCTGCGGCTGAGCAGTTGTGTGTCACGCAAACCACAGTCACCGCGCGGGTTAAAAACCTTGAAGCACAGCTTAATTGCTCTTTGTTTGTACGCAACCGCGCCGGCGCCAGTTTGACCGTGCATGGCGAGCACTTTGTGCATTATGCGCATCAGTTGCTACAAATATGGGAGGCTGCGCGCACTGCTTTGCCTTTTCCAGAAAGCCTGCAAGTGCAAGTGCGCCTAGCGGCGGAAACCAGTTTGTGGAATCCGCTGCTCAAAGATTGGTTTATGCAGCTGTCTAAAGAGCAGACCAGTTATGCGGTCAATGCCAGCGTGTACGATGTCAGCACCCTGTGTAAAAAATTAGAAAGTGCTGAGTTGGATGCCGTGTTAATGCATCAGCCGCACTATTGGCCAGGCTTGCAGGTGGAGCAGCTTCTCGAAGAAAAACTGGTGCTGGTGCAATCGGTATTGCAACCTGAGCCTTATATCTATATTGATTGGGGAACATTGTTTCGTCAGCAACATGATGCCGTGTTACCTGAGCATGCACATAGCGCTATGCGCTGCAATTTTGGTCCGCTGGGTCTGCATACGATTTTGCAGCATGGTGGTCGTGGTTATTTTAGAACCCGTGTGGTTGAGCCGTATATTGCTGAGGGCGCCTTGCAGCGTGTAGCGCATGCGCCTGAGTTTTCTTGGCCACTGTATGTCGTTTATGCTGATGGGCAACCCAACGCAGCTGTAGAGCATGCATTAAGCGTGTTAAAAACGTTAATGCAAGCGGATGCCAGTTGGCAGTAACAGTGCCTCAAAGAAAAAGCAGTACAGACAGCATCTAGCCAATAGTGTGCTGAAGTGTTTAATGCAAGGCTAATGGCTTTAAGTCGTTAAGCCTATACGAGTTAGACTCTGAGCAGGCTTGAACGACAAAAACAGCCACACATAGGATGCCGTTGTTGAGAGCTTAAGGGCTGTGTGGCTATTCCTTGAGCTTAGGCCTGCAACGCTGTTTGCTGCGCGAGGTGCTCGGGTAAGCAAGCGCGTCCTGTTTCCTTTTCAACACGTTTAGCTGCATCAGGATCATCAGCAAAAGGCAACATCGCAGCTTGATCCATTTGCAGCAGGCTCATGTGTCTTAAGCTCCAATAACCTGCTGTGATAAGTAGAACACTGAATAGAATAGGCATCAGTTAAACCTCCACAGGTTGTGCTGCAGGTACATTGTCTGGAGCTGGTTGTTGCGCGGGTCTGCGCAAGGTCAGCCAAGTGTTGCACAGCATTAGTAGCATACCGAGAAGAAACAGTGAGCCGCCAATTAAGCGTGCGATATAGCCTGCATGGGATGCTTGTAAAGCCTCGACAAATGAATAAGACAAGGTGCCGTCATCATTAATTGCACGCCACATCAGGCCTTGGGTGAGGCCGTTGACCCACATCGCGGCGATATAAATCACCGTACCAGCTGTAGCCAGCCAGAAGTGCAGGTTAATCAAACGCGTGCTGTACATCTCGGCATGGTTCCAGAGTTTGGGAATCATGTGATAAAGACTACCAAAGCTGACCATTGCCACCCAGCCTAAAGCGCCGGCATGTACGTGACCGATAGTCCAGTCAGTATAGTGCGACAAAGAGTTGACAGTTTTGATCGCCATCATTGGGCCTTCAAAGGTCGACATGCCATAAAAAGCGAGCGCAACAACTAAGAAACGTAAGATTGGGTCGCTGCGTAACTTATGCCAAGCACCGGATAAGGTCATCATACCGTTAATCATCCCGCCCCAGCTTGGCACCAGCAGAATAATCGACATCACCATGCCTAAACTTTGCGCCCAGTCGGGTAGCGCTGTGTAGTGCAGGTGGTGCGGGCCAGCCCAGATATATACTGAAATAATCGCCCAGAAATGCACGATGGATAAACGGTAGGAATAAATCGGACGATTGACCTGTTTGGGCACAAAGTAATACATCATACCGAGGAAGCCGACCGACAAAATAAAGCCGACAACGCTATGACCAAACCACCATTGCACCATGGCGTCGGTTGCGCCCGAATATAATGAGTAAGATTTCAGCAGAGATACCGGGGTCGCTGCGTGGTTAATAATATGCACCATCGCAGTAACGATGATAAAAGCACCATAAAACCAATTGGCTACATAAATGTGTGAGGTTTGGCGGCGCACAATGGTGCCGAAAAATAGCCACAGATAGATCAACCACAGTACAGCTAGAACGATAGCCAAAGGCCATTCCATTTCTGCGTATTCTTTGCTGGTGGTATAACCCAGCGCATAGCTGGTGACAGTCGCGAGCAACATTGCTTGCCAACCCCAAAACAGCAGGCTTGCTGCGCGATCAGAAGGCAGGCGTGCATAGCAGCTGCGCTGGACAATATACAAAGAAGTGGAAATCAGTGCGCAACCACCGAAGGCAAAAATCACGATGTTGGTGTGAATAGGACGAATACGACCAAAACTGGTCCAAGGTAGATCGAAATTGAGTTCTGGCCAGACCAGCTGCGCGGCAATAAAGACGCCCATGCTCATCCCTAATAAGCCCCAGATTAAAGTGGCAATGGTGAACTGGCGAACCACTTTATAGTTGTAGGCAACAGCCTGCTGAGTTGCAGTATTCATACTATATCTAGCGCAGGTGCTCGGACGCTGAGCAATCAAAGTGGGCAGCAACGAGCAACGCCATCCTCCTTAAGTGTTGAAGAGGTCTGCTCAAGTGAGTTTGAAGCAGTGACAACCCACCTAGCGGTAATTGATTTAAATCAATGTGACTATGCTAGAACGCTGCCTGTTTATAAACAAATGAATATTATTGAATGTTGATATCAATATTTATGCGCTTAAAGATTGGATAACGGTTAAGAGGGGGTGTGTAGTGTTGCGTGGAGTATAGAGGAGTGCTCAGCCTAATAAATGCTTGTAGTTATGCTGAAAATACAGGCTTAATACGCTGTCCATATCCCTTTGTTTTGTCGCTCACACGCGGGTTTGAGATAACGCGCATCGCTGGCGACACCATAGTAATGAATATCTTGCTGGTACGAGGGTACACCGGCGCTTTGCGCATTGCGGCAGATGCCAAAGGCACCGATGGGACATTGTTCAACAAAGGTTACGGTGGTCTTCTGTCCTTTTAATTGCGGCTGACAAAAACCACTTTTAAACAGATGTTCAGGAATACTTCGATTCTGTTGGCAGATTTTTACTTTAACCCGCTGATCAACCGACTCAATAATGCAGGCCTGGGCAAAAATATGCGGGCTGATCAGTAATAGCAATAAGGCATAGCAAGCGCGCATCCTAACCTCCAAAATCTTGAACAAGCCGTACCATCTTAACCAAGCGCTGGCATGAGGTGAAGGGGCGTACATGTATAAAGCATTTTTGTTAAGGTGGCGTTTTCTTAAAGTCTTTGTTGAGTGAGCCGTGGCGATGTTGCAGCATATTCCAACACATGTGATTTCAGGGTCTTTGGGGGCAGGCAAAACCAGCGTATTGCGCAGCTTAATGGCGCAGCGCCCCAGCCATGAGCGCTGGGCGGTGTTGATCAATGAGTTTGGTGATATTGGCCTTGATAGCGCTTTGCTCGATGGTGACCAACAAGGCGTTAGTTTTACCGAGGTGGCGGGCGGCTGTGTCTGTTGTGTCAATGGTGTGCCGTTCCAAGTGGGATTGGTGCAGTTACTGCGTAAAGCCAAGCCAGACCGCTTGTTTATTGAGCCATCGGGTTTGGGCCATCCGCTGCAGTTGCTTGAGCAGTTGCGTGACGTGCCTTGGTTGGATGTACTAGCAGTGCAACCGATGGTGCTGGTGCTTGATGCACAAAAAAACAACAGTGCGACTGCATTGGCGAGCATAGAGCCGGGATTGTTGGCGCAAACAGGTTTACTGCTGGTGAATAAGTGTGATGGCATCACACCCGAGCAAGAGCAGCTCTGGCAGCAAGCCTTTGCGCCATTACCGTTGCATTGCACGCGCCAAGGTCAGCTGGCTTATGCATTATTGCCCGGCTATCAGCAACAAGCGGGGCAGCAGGCTGCTGAAGATGTGTTTGCACCTGCCAGTGTTGCAGTGGGCGTGCTTTGGCGTGACCCGCAACAGCCGATCTGCTCGGTTAACGCGCAAGCAGAGGGGTGGAGTATCGGCTGGCGCTGGCATCCCTCGCAGCAGTTTGAGTTGATGCGCGTGCAGCTGTGGTTGATGCAAATGTCTTGGCAGCGCGCCAAGTGTGTCTTGCATACCAATGCCGGTTGGCTGTCAGGCAATGCGTTGGGTGGGCAAAGCATTCAATGGCAAAATACCGAGTGGCGCAAAGATTCACGCTTGGAGCTGATTTTTGCTGAGGCGCAAGATCAACAGCGCTTAACTGCAGAGCTCGCCTTATGCCGTGTTACCCAGTCATTTAGCCAAAAATAATAAGGAATAGCGCAGCATGAATCTACTGCCATGGGCATACACAACGAGTGCCCAGATTACTTTGCGTGGCTGGCACAGCACGCCCTCGGGCAAACCAGTTTTGCATTTCCTACATGGCAATGGTTTTTGTGGGCGGGTGTATGAGCCAATGCTGGAGCGCTTAAGTGCTGATTTTGATCTGTGGCTGTGTGATATTCAGGGGCATGGTGACAGTGATGCAGGGACGCACTTCCTAGGTTGGAATCGCAATGCTGAGCTGGCTGTTGAGGCTTTTCAAGCACAGAGTCAAATGTTCGCTAGCGTCCCTGTATATGCCGCAGCACATAGCCTCGGCGGGGTATTAACCAGCTTAATTATGGCGCAACATCCGCAGTTGTTTAAACGCACGGTGCTCTTGGACCCCGTTATTTTTACCCCAGCATTGCAAATGTTTATTAAAACCTGTGAGCGCTTAGGTGTGACTGGGTTTAACAAACTGGCCAAGAGAACTGCTGTGCGCCGTATGCATTGGCCGGATCGGCAAACAGCTTATGCGAGCTTAACTGGTCGCGGTGCCTTTAAAGATTGGGCTCCTGAGGCGCTGACAGCCTTTGTTGATCATGCTTTGCGACCTGCGGAGCAGGGCGGCGTGCAGCTAAAATGTGCACCGCAGCTTGAGGCAACTATTTTCAGTTCAGCTGCCAATGGTTTATGGCGTGCTTTGCGTCAAGTGCAAACGCCTGTGTTGATGCTGTATGGCACTCAGACCTTTCCATTTGTGATTAAATCGGCAGCCTTGTGGCAGCAGCGCAACAGGTATTTGCGTACGGAGCAGGTCACAGGAGGGCATTGTTTTATACAACAAGACCCTGCAACAGCAGCACAGCGGGTGCGTACATTTTTACTGAGTGCTACTTGCTAAACTGCTTTACCAGCTCTTGCAGTGCCAGTTCTGCGTCAAGCACGCGCTGTAATGCCTGTTGTGCGCTGTCTGCTGAGATGTCTAAACGCTGATACAGGCTGTCAGGAATGTTACTGTCATGCGTGTAGCCAATCCCCTGTTGTGCGAGTAAGCGCTGTGCTAAAAAGTTAAGATTAGGATAGTGGGCGTGGGCGCCTTGATAGCTAGGGTCATCTTGATAACGCAGTGCATAGACCAACTCCTCAGGGATGTGCCAGCATTGCATCAGCCATGCACCCATTTGTTCGCGAGTTGTGCCGAGTATGTGCTGTTCAATCACGCTATGGCTTAAGTGTAAATTGACTTCCAGAGAGCGGCAGACAAGCGAAAAATACGATGGAAAGGTATGCGCCAACAGCGCAAAACCCAAGTTATGTAAAAGGCCAGCAAGATAAACTAAGCCATTTTCAGGCTTGTTGTTGATCGGCATAGCACGGGCTAGGCCCTCAATAAGTGCTGCGGTGTAAATGGCTTGGTGCCAATAGGGTGTGCGGTGCAGAGGCCGATCTTTAGGCAAAGGAAGGCTTTTACCCAATGATAAGCCCAGAGCTAGATTAATCACTAAGTCAAAGCCTAAAACACGCACAATTGCATCTTCTACAGAGCGGATTTTGCCTGGCGCAGCATAATAGGGCGATACCGCCCAGCTGATCACTTGAGCGGCCAGCGGTGGATCGGTTTCTACGATAGCGGCCAGCTCATCAACACCCGCCAGGGGGTCAGTACGTAAGCGCAGGACTTTTTTTGCTGTGTCGCTAAGCACTGGGATTTCTAAGGTTTCTTCGAGGCGTTTATGGATACGACGAGACGTTAAAGTGATAACAGCTTGCTCAATACCCTGTGCATCATCGCTCACAGGGCGATGATTAGGATGTTTTGAAGGCACTGCTTGGCTGCAGTCCATGGCTTGCGCGTTGACTAGCAGTTTTTTTAAGTCTGCTGCTGTAAGACCAAGTAGAACGCCCTTCACACCTGACTCAATATAAGCCATGGGCTGCGCTAGTAAAGACGATGCGTATAAGCATGGCATGTTAAATAATGCCGGCATGGCCGGCAGCGCGTCCATTGAGTAAAAACTGGCTGCAGGCGGGAACGTCGTTAACGCCTGCCAGTTCTCACCTGTTAGCGTATTAAGCTGGCCTAAGTCGAGGATATGATTGCGCGGAATAAGCACCAAGCGTTGCTGACCAAGGTGCTGTAGCAGAATGGCATGCACCCGCAATGCGGGCTCAACAGTATGAGCTGAGTGAACACTAAAGGTGACTTGTGCTGCATCTAAAGCATGAGTAACAGCAGTTGAAATAGACTTATCAGTAGCAGTAGGGTCGGCATAACGCATCGCTAGTCACCTAAATAGCTTGAATGTTAATACGAGTATAGCGTGCTTTTTTCGTAGTGTTTAAACTTGGCCATATTGTTGTCCATATTTGAGCCAGCGTTCTAATAGCGGACTGACATGTGCAGGCCAGTGTTCAAGCAGCTGGCACGCGGCCTCGCGCACGGCAGGTAGAAGCGCTGCGTCACGCATTAAATCAGCCACTTTAAATTGCAACAAACCCGTTTGCCGAGTACCAAGCATTTCACCTGGACCGCGCAGCTCTAAGTCTTTTTCGGCAATAACAAAGCCATCATTGGTTTCACGCATAATCGCCAAACGTTCGCGGCCAATTTGCGATAGTGGGGCATGATAAAGCAAGACGCAGTGGCTGGCGGTGCTGCCACGTCCTACTCGGCCACGCAATTGGTGCAATTGTGCTAAGCCCAGACGCTCAGGATTCTCAATGATCATCAGACTGGCATTGGGTACATCGACACCCACCTCAATCACCGTGGTGGCAACCAACAATTGCAGCTCGCCTTGTTTAAAGGATTCCATGACCGCAACTTTTTCTGCTGATTTCATGCGGCCATGGATCAAGCCAACTCTTTGCCCTGCCAGCGCCAAGGTTAAGTCTTCAAAGGTGCTTTGTGCCGCTTGGCAGGTCAGCTCTTCTGATTCTTCAATCAGGGTGCACACCCAATAGGCTTGGCGACCTTCTAAACAGGCGGCACGCACACGTTCAATGACTTCTGGGCGGCGCGTATCGCTGAGCACTAGGGTGTTGACTGGTGTGCGACCGGGCGGCAGCTCATCCAGTACTGAGGTGTCGAGGTCTGCATACGCGCTCATAGCTAAAGTGCGCGGAATCGGGGTTGCAGTCATGATGAGTTGGTGTGGGCTGTACAGGCCATCGACACCCTTCTTACGCAAGGCTAAACGCTGCTGTACACCAAAACGGTGCTGCTCATCAATAATGGCTAAAGCGAGGTTATGAAACTGTACTTCATCTTGAAAGAGCGCATGGGTGCCGACCACCATGGGAACACCGCCTGCTATTTGCTCCAGTGCTTTGGTGCGCGCTTTACCTTTCAATTTGCCGGCCAGCCACGCCACTTCGATATTGAGTGGCGCCAGCCATTTGCTGAAGTTTATAAAATGCTGCTCGGCAAGAATCTCAGTCGGTGCCATTAACGCCACTTGATAGCCGGCTTCCAGTGCCTGCAAAGCGGCTAAGGCGGCGACTACTGTTTTGCCAGCGCCGACATCGCCTTGCACGAGGCGCAGCATCGGTACATCTTGGCTCAGATCCCAGGCAATTTCTGCACCGACACGGTGTTGTGCGCCAGTGGGGGTAAAGCCTAGGTTATTTAGAAATAGTTGCGGTAGTTTTTGCGCTGGGGGCAGCTGTGGTGCACGCTGCTGGCGCAGACTTTCGCGCACGCGCTGAATTGATAATTGGTGCGTCAGCATTTCTTCAAAGGCTAAACGCTGCTGAGCCCAGTGCACACCTTCAGCCAGCTCTTCTAGGTCAGCATCTGGCGGTGGTTGGTGCAGGTAGCGAATCGCTTCATGCAGAGCGCCGAGCTGGTACTCGCTGATCATTGCAGGGGGTAGCCAGTCCGGTAAGCTGCGCGCATTTAAAAAGCTCAACGCCTGTACGCATAGATCACGCAAGCGCAATTGCGTGAGCCCTTCGGTGGTTGGGTAAATCGCGGTAAGCGTGGTGTGCAGTGGCTGCTCTTCGGCAGAATTATGCACGCGGTATTCAGGGTGATAAATTTCTAATCCTGTTGCCCCAGGCCGCACTTCGCCGTAGCAACGGACTTGCACCCCTTTTTCCAGTGCATTTTTTTGCGCCATACTGAAATGAAAAAAACGTAAGGTGAGGCCGCCGCTGCCATCTTGGATGCGCACCAGCAGGCTGCGCCTTTTGCCCATGACAATATTGGCGGCCATCACCACACCCGCGACCACCGCATCTTGTCCGGGGCGCAACGCACCGATAGGCGTAATGCGTGTGCGGTCTTGGTAGCGTGAAGGCAGATGAAATAAGACATCCTGCAGGTTTTCTAGGCCCACTTTAGCCAGTTTTTCAGCAACAGCGGGACCAACACCTTTGAGCACGGTAATCGGCGTATGCACCAGTAGCTCTGCCATGGTTACGGCTCGCGATAGGCTTGTGCGGCATCGCACTGACGAATTGCATCCATCAGCACATCAATGGCTTTCGGGCGTGGAAAGGTTGCGCGCCACGCAATAGCGACAGTGCGCGTTGGCACAGGATCAGTAAAGGGGCGTACAGCAATCACCCCTTCTGCATAGCGGTGGTTGTCTACCGCCGATAAGGGCAGTACCGATACGCCTAGTCCTGAAGCAACCATGTGACGGATGGTTTCTAGGGAGCTGGCTTCGACAGTGGTGTAGCGGTTTTCTGGGTTGCCGGGCAGCATCACGGGACAGGCTTC
Source organism: Pseudomonas sp. C27(2019) (assembly GCF_008807395.1). GTDB lineage: Bacteria > Pseudomonadota > Gammaproteobacteria > Pseudomonadales > Pseudomonadaceae > Denitrificimonas. The sequence goes on along the minus strand of NZ_CP043320.1, from coordinate 2,735,188 downwards.
GAGCACTTGATCACGAAAGCAATGCCCCTCACCCAGCAACAATAAGCTTTTGTCATTGAGCATGTCGTTATCAATGCTGTCTTTCTGTGTCCAGGGGTGCTCAGCGGGTAGCAGCACGCAAAAAGGTTCTTTATAGGCTGCTTTCGTGAGCACGTCGGCATCTTGGTAAGGCAGCGCGATGATGATTACGTCTAACTCACCTTTGCGCAGTTTTTCACGCAACACGTGTGTGAAGTTTTCTTCAATATACAGTGGCATTTCCGGTGCGCTGCGATGCAACAGTGGAATCATCTGAGGAAATAAGTAAGGACCAACGGTATAAATCGCACCAACCCGCAGTGGTGCAGCCAGTTGGTTTTTCCCGGCTTGCGCCAGCTCGCGAATGGTTTGTGCTTGCTCAAGTACGCGCTGGGCTTGGGCAACAATGGCTTCGCCAACTGGGGTTACGCGCACGGCATTTTTACTGCGCTCAAAAATAAGTACGCCTAAATCTTTTTCTAGTTTTTTTACCCCGACTGATAAGGTCGGTTGGCTGATATGGCACTGTTCTGCTGCTCGCCCAAAGTGTTGAGTTTGCGCCAAAGCAACAATGTAGCGTAATTCGGTAAGAGTCATAGCTAATTCCAATCAAGATTGATATGAGCATAGCTGTTATATTAAATTGTGACCAATAATTCTTACGGTTATTTGACCGCCAATGGAGTGTTCAGGGTGCATAAACACAAGCGTTTAGTGATTGTTGGCTGTGGTGATATTGGCAGCCGTGTGGCGGTTTTGATGCAAAAGCAGGGCTGGCAGGTACATGGTTTACGCCGTAATCCTGCACGCTTGCCTGCGGGAATAACGCCGATTGCTGCGGATTTAAATCAGCCTGAGTGCCCAAGCGATTGGCCGCAACAGCCGATTGATTATGTTGTGTATGCCATGGCGGCGCAGAGTATGACAGAGGCTGGTTATCAGCAATCCTATGTGCAAGGTCAACGCCACTTGTACAGCTGGCTGGCGCAGCATAAGCAGCAACCAAAGCGGATTGTTTTTGTTTCCAGCACCAGCGTCTATGGGCAAAACGATGACAGCTGGATTGATGAGCAGTCACCCGCTGAGCCGCAGCGCTGGTCTGGGCAAATTATGCTGGACGCTGAGCAGTGTGCGCTCAATAGTGGCCATCCGGCGACGGCCGTACGCTTAACCGGTATTTATGGGCCAGATCGCAATATGCTGATAAAGCGAGTACGTGAGGGTTATCATGCGCCGCATTTACACAGTTTTACCAACCGTATCCATGCCGATGATGCTGCATCTTTAATTGCGGCTATCTTACAGGCGGATGCGCAGGGTCAGGACGTCGAATCACTGTATATTGGTGTGGATGATGAGCCAGCCGAACAGGCTGATGTAGTGGCCTGGCTGCAGCAGCAACTGCAGGTCAGTCGTGTGCCAGATTTAGTGTTAACACCGCGTTCGGGCAGCAAGCGTTGCAGTAATGCGCGAGCGCGGGCTTTAGGTTGGGTGCCGCAGTACAGCAGTTATCGCGAGGGCTATAGGGTGCAGTTGGCTGATTTTAAAGAATAGCCCCTACACCCTGTGCAGTGCTTAACCCAAATAGACAATGGCGTCCATTTCGACACACGCATCGCGTGGTAACGAGGCGACACCCACGGCTGCGCGCGCAGGGTAAGGGGCGCTGAAGTAACGTGCCATCACCTCATTGAGTGCGGCAAAGTTTCCTAAATCAGTTAAGAAAATATTGAGCTTAACAATATCACTCAGTGTGCCACCGGCGGCTTCGATCACTGCTTTTAGGTTCTCAAACACTTGTACCGCTTGCTGCTCAAAACCTTCAACCATTTCCATGGTGGTCGGGTTAAGTGGAATTTGCCCAGACACATACACTGTGTTCTCTACACGCACGGCTTGTGAGTAGGTGCCAATGGCGGCAGGGGCGTGCTCAGTGCTGATAATGGTTTTGCTCATGATGGTCTCCGGTGTTTAGAAAAAGCTGTGCGCGAGGCTGATTGTTTCAACTTAAAAGCGAGCGCGATACAAAAAGCTAGGCGCGTGTGCGAGTAATACGAGAGACACCAGCGAGGCCACGCAATTTGCGAATGATGCGCGCTAAGTGGACACGGCCACGTACGCTAATGCCCAATTGAATCACACTGATACGGCCGTCACGTTCATCGACACTGATTTTATCAATGTTGGCGTCGGCTTCACTGATAGTGCCTGCTAGCAGGGCAATCAAACCGCGCTGATGCGCTAATTCAATGCGCAGTTCAACATTGAATTCACTATCAATGTCTTTAGCCCACGTCAGTGGTATGCATTTTTCTGGGTTATTACGGAATTCGCTGATATTTTTACAGCTATCACGGTGCACGACCATGCCCTTACCGGCTGATAAGTGACCAACAATTAAATCGCCGGGGATCGGTGAGCAGCAGCGCGCGTAGTTAAGCACCAAGCCCTCGGTGCCGCGAATCACGAGCGGACCATCAGCAGCCAATGAGTTGGCGTCTAGCTCTTCGGTGGACAGTAAGCGTCGTGCAATCACATGGGCGGTGCGGTTACCCAGACCAATGTCTTCGAGCAGATCATCGCGCTCGTCCTGATGGTTTTCTTTGAGCAGTGCTTGTAAGCGCGACTCAGAAATATCTTCAAAGCGCACGCCTAAATTATCTAACGCTTTGCTCAGTAAACGCGCACCTAAAGTAACTGATTCCTCACGGCGCTGTTGTTTTAGAGCGTGGCGGATATGGGTACGTGCTTTGCCGGTGACAACAAAGTTCAGCCAGTTTGGGTTGGGCTGAGTATTAGGCGCGGTAATCACTTCAACCGTAGCCCCGCTTTCTAGGGCTTGTGATAATGGCGCTAAGCGGCGATTGACGCGGCAAGCAATACAGGTGTTGCCCACATCAGTGTGCACCGCATAAGCAAAGTCAACCGGGGTTGAACCTTTGGGCAGCTCCATGATGCGGCCTTTGGGGGTGAACACGTAGACTTCATCAGGGAATAAATCAATTTTAACGTTTTCAATAAACTCTAGCGAGTTACCCGCATTTTGTTGCAGCTCCAGCAAACCTTTGACCCACTGGCGTGCGCGCGCATGGTTAGTGCGTTGACCGTCTTCTTCAGTTTTGTACAGCCAGTGCGCAGCAATACCGTTGTTGGCCAGTTCTTCCATTTCACGGGTGCGGATTTGGATCTCAATCGGCACACCGTGCATACCAAACAGAGTGGTGTGCAGCGATTGATAGCCATTGGCTTTAGGGATCGCAATGTAATCTTTAAAGCGGCCAGGGAAGGGCTTGTATAAATTATGTACAGCGCCAAGCACGCGATAGCAGGTGTCCACTTTATCGACCACTATACGGAACGCGTACACATCCATGATTTCGTTAAAGGCTTTACGTTTGCCGCGCATTTTTCGATAAATGCTATACAGGTGCTTTTCGCGGCCGCTGACTTCACCCGGTAAGCCTTCACGCTCTAAACAGTGCGCGATAGACTCTTGGATTTTGTTAACGATTTCTTTACGGTTACCGCGCGAGCGCTTAACGGCTGCTTGAATGCGTTCGGCACGCATGGGATACATGGCTTTAAAACCAAGATCTTCAAACTCAGCATAGATACGGTTCATCCCCAAACGGTTGGCGATGGGCGCATAAATTTCTAGGGTCTCTTTGGCAATTCTGCGGCGTTTTTCAGCGTTTAATGCGCCGAGCGTGCGCATATTATGCAAACGGTCCGCGAGCTTAACTAAAATAACGCGAATATCGCGGGCCATCGCCATGGCCATTTTTCGAAAGTTTTCCGCCTGAGCCTCGGCTTTGCTGCCGAGTTTCATTTGCGTTAACTTGGTGACGCCATCGACTAACTCGGCAACACTTTCACCAAATTGTGCAGTGATCGCCTCTTTAGGAATGCCGGTATCTTCAATCACATCATGCAGCATGGCGGCCATCAAGCTTTGGTGGTCCATACGCATGTTTGCCAAAATAGTCGCAACAGCAAGCGGGTGAGTCACATAATGCTCACCGCTGCTACGTAATTGGCCATCATGGGCTTGTTCAGCGTAATAATACGCGCGGCGTACCGCATTGACTTGCTCTTTGCTTAGATACGTTGATAGCTGCCCAGTCAGGCGATCTAAAGCAGGCATAGCTCACCTCCTGGTAGTCGTTCATCCATATTCACGCAGTAAGCAAATAGCAGCCGCATTAACGTGCTTCGTTGGCGTTATCGTCAAAAGCAGCAAATAAAGGTTCTTCAGCGCTGAGCGCATCTTCTGCTGCAATCATAGCGTCGTCGACTAAGCCTGCCGCAATTTCGCGCAATGCCAAAACAGTCGGCTTATCGTTTTCAAGTGGCACTAAAGCCTCTTTACCGCCGGTGGCTAATTGACGTGAACGTTTAGTAGCCAACATCACTAAAGCAAAACGATTTTCAACGTGTTCTAGGCAATCTTCAACAGTAACGCGAGCCATAGTATTCCTCACAAAAAAACAGCGCCAAATAGGGCGCAATACACATACAGTTTAAAAAATAATGCGTGACAAAGAAAGGTGGGAACCTAACTGAATTACACAGATATGCCTATCCTAGCAGGTCGCAGAGGAGTTGTGTGTGACGTTTTTGCTGAGTGCTCAGGCGCAATTGATTCGAACGGAAAATCGCCATTAAATCTTCGAGTGCAGTGGTGAAGTCGTCATTGATAACAATGTAGTCGTATTCAACGTAGTGGCTCATTTCAGTAATCGCCTGCTGCATGCGTATTTCGATTACATCTTCAGCGTCTTGCCCGCGATTGTGTAAGCGCTGACGTAAGTCTGTATGAGTTGGCGGCAGGATAAAAATAGACTTAGCATCAGGGACTAGTTTGCGCACTTGCTGTGCACCTTGCCAGTCAATTTCCAAGATCAAGTCATAGCCTTTGGTCAAGGTTTGCTTGACCCATGAGTGTGAGGTGCCGTACAGATTGCCAAATACCTCTGCATGCTCTAAAAAATCACCTTGACCGAGCATTTCAACAAAAGCATCACGCGACGTGAAATGGTAATTTACTCCATCGACCTCACCTGGGCGCATGCTACGCGTTGTGTGTGATACCGAAACTCGCACATGCGCCATGCTATCAATCAGCGCCTTGACTAAGCTTGTTTTCCCCGCACCTGAGGGTGCTGACACAATATAAAGCGTCCCAGTAGTGGCCATGCAGTACCTATTAAAAATTCAAAACACTGTTGATAAGTATAGTACCCATTATGATGCACAAACGTGCCCAAGAAAGGTAGATCTGACACTCTAAAGCGGTGACTGATTAGCAATGAGTCAGCATATTCTAACAGCAAATGCTGTGTTGCTTCACCTGGCATCAGCAGTAGCAGTTTAGCCCTGCCTTAGCGATAGGTGCTGGAAATTAAGCTAACCATAGTGTCGGCAGCACCAATATGCGGCAGCATCGTAATGACTTTATCAGGCCATTTTTCCTGTGCGGCAGCGATTTCACGTGGAACATCGTTAACCACATGAGTGCCTGATGATAAAAAGTAGGGCAATACACTGACCTCGTGGATGCCGTTGTTAAAACACTCATCTAGAGCTGTTTCTATGGAGGGTAACGCCAGCTCTAAAAAGGCGACTTGCACCTGTTCAGCAGGCAGTTGTAAGTGCTGGGCTACTTTTTCAGCAAGCACACGAACTTCATCATTTGATGCTGCGCGGCGACTGCCGTGTGCAACGATAAGTAGCTGTTTCATAAATTTTTTCCTTAGTGTGCAGGTGTTAAAAAGTCTGCAGTTTATGTTTGCTTGGCTAAAGATATATGTGTGCTGATCAATACATATCAACAGGGCGCTGCTCATGTTGTGCTTGATTATTGGTCTACTTAAACACGCTTGCTGGTCTAAGTGCAAAGCAGGAGGCTTAGCATCATCATTGACGATATCGTTGTGATGCCTTGCGCTGCTTGTGCTTTTAAACAGTGCTACATTCAGAATCTATTTAAATGAATAACAAAAGGTTCGCCTATTATGAGTGCCTATTATCAATTTATCGATAGAAAAACAGATGCAAAAGGTGTTGTGACTGCTACCTATCGCTCTACGATACACGCGCAAGGCGCTTGGAATCCGCATGAGCAGCATATGGCACCGGCCAGCGGCATCATCGCCGCAGAGTTAGAATGCTTTCAACCCCGCGATGACGTGCGTATCGGCCGCATTAGTTATGATATTTATGGGTTGATTGCAGCCGGTGAGTTCACCATTACTACACGCGTTATTCGCCCAGGTAAAACTATCGAGTTGCTTGAGTCAGATATGCACTCCAATGGTAGAACCTGCATTGTCGCAAGGGCTTGGCGCATGGGTATCCAAAACAGCTCCGAAGTTGCAGCCTTAGAAGACGGCACTATTGCCCATCCAGATACGCTAGCCAATTGGGACGGCATGGCCTGTTGGCCCGGTGGCTATATTCAGAGTATTGAGGTTAAAGCTGATGACAATCGCCGCGCTGGCAAAGGTATTGTCTGGCTTAACAACCAAAAAGACATGGTAGAAAACCAGCCGACCAGTGATTTTGTGCATTTAATGGGCATGGTCGATACCGCCAATGGTGTTGTGCCCCGTCAAGGCTCTGACTTTATTTGGGCTTTTCCAAATTTAGATTTACAAATTCACCTGCACCGTTATCCAGCAGGTCGCTGGCTTGGTTTAGACGCTGTACAGCAGTTCGGTAGTGATGGAATTGGTTTGACCAGCGCTATTTTGCACGATGAGCACGGTCCTTTTGGCCGCAGTGAGCAGATTTTAACGCTTCGAAAGCTTGGCTGAGTTTATTTGTCAGGCTTTAATTTATTTAAGTTAGGCTGTGTTCACTGTGGGTTTTAGTCTTGTTCTTACAGTTTTAATGTTGTAAGAACAAGGCTGTTAGTGTGGTTATTAGCGCTTAAAAACTGTGCTGCGCGCTCAGTTTCGGTGCATGGATTGATCTACAAAAATCAACTGATCTGTAGCAAAACCCAGCTCGGTTATACGTTGCAGCAAACGTTGCTGATGGTCGTGCTGTAAAGTTGGCGTTCTAGATAACAACCAAAGATACGACCTGTTGTGGCTCGTCACCAGCGCATGCTCATAGTCATCACCTAAATCAAAAACAATATAGGCACCGTAAAACGGCCCGAAAAACGATACTTTTAAGTAGCCTGTCTGCTTGTCTTCAACAAAATAAGCTTTGCCTTCAGCCTCTGCCCATTGTTGCTCAGTTTCTTTAAAGCCACGGTTGATCACCTTGATGCCGCCATCCTCACGCAGACTGTAGTCAGCGGTAACCTGCTGCATACCGCGTTCGAACGAATGATCTAAGCGCGCAATCTCATACCAAGTACCTAGGTAGCGCTCGCTCTGAAAATTTTTAACCGGATCAATACCCTCAGGCACAGAGACGCAGCCTGTAAGTAATACGATTAAGCCAATCATTAAATAGCGCATGTGCTGTTACTCCTCGGAAGTTTCAGCTGTTAAGTCAGCTAAGTCTATTAATGCTTATACAAATAGAGGTGGTGTATAAGAATAAACCTGTGCATCATAGTCAAATGTATAGGTATTTGCAGCGATTGGCGACTGCTTGGTTGAGTGACTGTGTTTTGATTTGCAGGTTTGTTAATGAATAAAGCCCATCTACCGCAAAAGATCTGCCCTGTTTGCCAGCGCCCATTTAGCTGGCGCAAAAAATGGGAAAAAGATTGGCCACAGGTTAAATACTGCTCCAAACGCTGTGCCGGTCAGCGCTCAAAATAAGGTGCCTCGTATGACGCAAAGTTACCAACGCTTGCGCTTGATTTTGGGTGACCAACTCAATGCCAGCCACTCTTGGTTTAAAGACAAAGATCCAGACACGCTGTATGTGCTTGCTGAGCTGCAGCAAGAAACCAACTATGTTGTGCACCATGTGCAAAAAGTTTGTGCATTTTTTGCCGCCATGCAGCAGTTTGCTGAGGCATTGCATACGGCTGGCTATAATGTCTTACATCTAAATTTAGATGACACCCAGACATTTGCCGACTTGCCGCAGTTGCTTGAGCATTTATTTGCCACGTATCAGATTCAACACTTTGAATACCAATTACCCGATGAATATCGCCTGCGCCAGCAATTAGCGCAGTTCAGTGCTGGTCTTGTGATAAATAGCCGCAGCGCAAGCACTGAACATTTTTATTTAGATGATCATGAGCTGTCTAAGTGTTTTACCCGCGGTAAACAGCACCGTATGGAAGCCTTTTACCGCAATATGCGCAAGCGTTTTAATATTTTAATGCAGGACGATCAGCCCGAAGGCGGGCAGTGGAACTTTGATGCCAATAACCGCAATAAGCTGAAAGCCAGCGATCTGCCCAACGTGCCCAAGCCGCTGCTGTTTAGTAATGATGTCGGTGAGATTCTAGCGCGCCTTGAGCGCCATTCGATTAAAACGATGGGGCGCGCTGAGGCGAGCTTAGTCTGGCCAGTGAATCGCCAGCAAGCCAAAGAGCTGCTCGATTATTTTTGCCGCTATTGCCTGCCCAGCTTTGGCACTTTTCAAGATGCCATGACCAGTCAGCTGGCACAGCCTGGTAATAACCGCCAGTGGAGTTTGTACCATTCACGTTTGTCGTTTGCCTTAAACAGCAAAATCATCAGCCCGAAACTGGTGGTGGATACAGTGCTGGCGCATTACCGTGCGCAAAAAGAGCAGCTGCTCAGCGCTGAGCCAGCGATTGAGATTGCCCAAGTGGAGGGCTTTATTCGGCAGATTCTCGGCTGGCGCGAATTTGTCCGTGGCCTGTATTGGGTCAATATGCCGGAGTACGCCAGCCTTAATGCGCTGTCAGCCACGCGTGCGCTGCCTTCGTGGTTTTGGACAGGTAAAACCAAGATGAATTGCATGCGCCACGCCATTGAGCAATCATTGGACTATGCCTACGCACATCATATCCAGCGCCTGATGATTACCGGTAATTTTTGTTTGCTGGCGGGCATTGATCCGGATGATGTCGATGCTTGGTATTTAGGTATTTATATTGATGCTCTGGAATGGGTGGAAATGCCCAATACCCGTGGCATGAGCCAGTTTGCCGATGGTGGCATTGTTGGCTCCAAAGCCTATGCCGCCAGCGGTAATTATGTGAAAAAGATGAGCGACTATTGCGCTGATTGTCAGTATAAAGTTGCGAAAACTACTGAGGTTGACGCCTGTCCGCTCAATGCCTTGTATTGGCACTTTATGCACCAGCAACAGCAGGCGCTGGGTAACAACCCAAGAAATGCCATGGTCTATGCCAACTGGCGCAAAAAATCAGCTGAACAACAGCACGCCGTTTTAACACGCGCTGAACATTGCCTCACGCACATCGAGCAACTGTAAAACATGGCGATTGCGGTGCTGTGGCTCAAGCGTGATCTACGTTTAACCGATCACCAGCCTTTGCTGGAGGCTGCGGCCAGTGGCTTGCCGGTGTTGCTGCTGTATTGTTTTGAGCCCATGCTGCTCAATGATCCACATTACTCGGCGCGCCATTGGCGTTTTGTGCGCGAATCCTTGCAAGACATTCAGCAGCGTGTGCCGCGCGGCAGTTTGTATGTGATCAAACAGGATATTTTGGCGACGCTTGAGCACTTGCATCAGCGCTTTACCATTGCCCAGCTGTTTTCTCACCAAGAAGTCGGTTTAGACAACACCTTTGCCCGTGATAAAGCGGTGCAGCGGTGGTGTGATGCGCACGCTGTGGATTGGTACGAAGCGCCCTATGCCGCCGTGGTGCGTGGTTTAAAGCAGCGTGATAATTGGGATACACACTGGCAGAAAATCATGCGTGCGCCGTTGGCTGAGGTTGATGTAGCACAGGTTACTTGGTTTACTGCTGCGACTGAGTTGGCCAACTTTAAATGCGTGACGGATTACCCCGCCACACGAACTGTGGCTTTTCAACAAGGTGGTGAGCAGGCCGCGCGGCAGAGCTTGGCGTCGTTTTTTCAGACGCGCGGCAAACGCTATTCATCGTCTATTTCCAGTCCTGAGCTGAGCCAAGTGCATTGCTCACGGCTGTCAGCCTATTTGGCCTGGGGTAATCTCAGCGTGCGCCAGGTGTATCAGGAACTGTTAAGCCACTGGAAAACACTGGGTTGGAAGCGCAGCCTGATTGCCTTTAGCGCACGCTTGCATTGGCATTGCCACTTTATTCAAAAATTCGAAAGCCAAAGTGATATGCAGTTTTATCCGGTTAACAGTGGCTATGATCTGTTGCCGCGCGTCACCGGTGAACTGGCCGAGCAGCGCTTGCAAGCCTGGGAGCAGGGCAATACCGGTATTCCGATGGTGGACGCCTGCATGCGCAGTTTGCAGCGCACGGGGTATTTGAATTTTCGTATGCGCGCTATGTTGGTCAGTTTTTTATGCCATCACCTTGAAGTGGATTGGCGCTATGGCGTGCAACATTTGGCGCGTTTGTTTTTAGACTTTGAACCGGGTATCCACTTTGCTCAATTTCAGATGCAGGCAGGGGTGACTGGCATCAACACCATCCGCATCTACAACCCCGTTAAACAAGGCGAAGAAAAAGACCCAGACGGTCGCTTTGTTAAACAATGGGTTCCAGAATTGGCCAATATCCCCGCGCCGCTGGTGCATACGCCGTGGTTGTTATCGCCTATGGAATGCTTGATGTACGGCGTTGAACTGGGTGTGGATTATCCACAGCCCATTGTTGATCTCAAGGAGAGCTACGCTCAAGCGCAAGCGTTACTCTGGAGCTGGCGCGACAAGCCTGAGGTGAAGCGTGAGAACCATCGGCTGCTTAGGCGTCATGTGCGTTTGTCCGCTGCGGGTAAGGCTTAAGAGGGCGCTCTGCTTTTGTTCAATATTTGGCGTAAACTGGCGCGCTGTGCAGGTGGAAACCGTGACTTGCACTGGAGGCGCTGCCCTCTGATGCTCTTATCGACCGGGACGGGCCGGCTCTTGTTGTAATAAAAGAGCCTTACCAGGCTCTGTGGAGTTTGCCTTGATCACATTAAGCCCCCTGAAACGCCGTCTTGTGTATGTCACCCTTTTTGAAGTGCTCGGCATTGTATTCGCAACCCTCGTGCTGATGGCGCTGAGCGGCAGCCAAGCACAAGAATCACTGCCGGTCGCTATTATCGTTTCAACTGCGGCGGTGATCTGGAATTTTATTTACAACACCCTGTTTGAAGCCTGGGAGTCACGCAGCAAAATAACAGTGCGTACCCTCAAAATTCGCGTGATCCATGCCACGGGGTTTGAAGGCGGTTTGTTTTTGTTTTGTCTACCGGTGTACATGCTGTGGTACGGGGTGGGCATAGGGCAAGCCTTGGTCATGGAATCTGCTTTGTTGCTGTTTTTCTTGGTGTATACCTTTGTGTTTACCTTGCTGTTTGATCAAATATTTGCCTTGCAGCATTTGAGTAAGAAGTAGCGCAAAGGCCTCGGCTGGTACAGCGTGAGGCATGTATGCTGAGCACACTTTAAAGGCGACTCAAGGCTGCGGTTTTAAATGTTGACTGATCACATACTCGCTGTAGTAAAGAGGCAATACTATGTGTTCCTGCTCCAGTATTGAGGAGCCTTGAGTGCCTGTCAGCTTAATGGTTTTATGCGGCGCGCACTTATTGATATAAGAACTCAGTGATTTTGCTCGCGTGCGCTTACCGCTTTTGACTTCAATCGGAATAACCCTGCCGGCATCATCGCTGATAATAAATTCGATTTCAGCGCGCGCGTCTGTCCATGAAAACGTTGGATCTAGTCCCTGCGCAACAAACTCTTGCTGAACAAAGTTTTCTGCCACAAAGCCTTTGTATTCGTAGCCTTGCTGCTTAATTTCTTTATAGCCTAGCCCCAGCATGTGGTTGAGTAGGCCGACGTCAAATAGAAATAATTTTACGGCATTGTCTTTTTTGTAAGCGGCCAGTGGGCTACGCGGTGTGCCTGTAATTGGGTGGTTTTTTAAGACTAAACGGCATTTTTCGAGCCAAGTTATCGCACTTTCTAGCTCGCTATAACGCGCTTTGCGTTCATGCACAGCTTTGAATTTAAAGCGCTTGACTGAGTCATCCATAACAGCGAAAAGCTGCGCAGGCACATTGCTAAATACCGACTCAATAAGGCCTGCATCAACTTTGCCAGAGTACTTACCAAAGTCACGTAAATAACCAGCAACCAAGTCGCTCTGGATTTTTGTAACGGCGGCAACACGCTCAATAATATTGTGCTCTGCCAGACTAAACCAGGTGCTGACTGCTTCAGGCATGCCACCGGTAAAATAGTAGTCTGTGAGCTTATCGAATAGCTTACTGTGCGCTGCTGCAGAGTTCACCTGATTTTCAAAAGCTTTAAGCAGCGCAGGCTCATTGGCGGCAGTAAGAAACTCTCGAAAGGTCAGTGGGCGCAGATTGTGTTGCTCTACTTTACCCACAGGAAATGAGTCGAGTAGCCCAATATTTGAACCGCTGGCAACGACATACATCTGCGGTGCTCGCTCAGCAAAATACTTGAGCGCTGTTACGGCACGTTGGCATTCACCAATCTCATCTAGGATCAGTAAATCTGTCTCTGGGTTAAATACTTGGCCAGTTAAAAGTTCGAGATTGCTAATGATATCTTTTGGCGTGAGCGAGCCGGCGAATGCTTCTGCGATATCGGGCGACTCTAAAAAGTCGACTCGCAAAACGTTCTTAAAGGTTGAGCCAAATAACTGTTTTAGCAAATAGGTTTTGCCGGTTTGCCGTGCACCATCAATCAGCAGTGGCTTGCGCTCGCTTTGATGCTTCCAAGCCAGCAGTGTTTCAAGTAGGAGTCTCTGCATGGGTTGCCTCGTAAAAAGCTTAATGCAAAGATTATTACACTTTTATGCGCGTAAAAGTGTGTTTTATTGCATTTTTATGCGCATAAAAGTGTGGCTCAGTCCAGTTTTAGGTTTTAAGTACGTCCAGCTATGACATACCGGGTACTGTATTTATCTAAAATTGGCGATATATGTCATATAAATGAATGCTCTGTTGGTCAGAGCCTCAATGCATAAGTTGATTAGAGAGATTATTCGGCTCATAGAATGAGCCAAAAGATAGAGTCAATTGGCTCAGGGGCAAGATGCGTTGGATCACATGAAGAGTGGTTTGTTGGAGTATTGATAACGTTGTCTAGCACACAAGACAGTCCTCGCAGCAAAACGTATAGTTGGGCAGCACACTACACTTAGGATTCAGGCATGCAGCAAATAGGGATTTATGAGCAGCTGATTACCCAGTTGGTTGAGTCACGTTTAAATCGCGATACGTTTTATGTCGGCGAGCGCAGCTTAGAGCCGGCTGAGGCTGCAGTCTGGCTGTCGCGTTTTTTAAGCGGCATTCTAGAGTTTGCCGTGGGCTCAGTGGCCAGTGGTGATAACCAACTGCAAGAGCAAATTAATCTAGCCAACCAACTGCTGTTGTGGCTCAAAGCGCAGATGGACGATAAAGATTTTTTTGATGAAAACTTGCTCGATAGCCAAGGAAGAATCTTAACCGCTTTATATACGCTGGAAAATCCTGTCGCGGCTGACCTAAAGAAATATGTGGACGATATTTTCCCACTGACTGGTCTCACTCAAAGTGAGCTGTTTTGTGGCAGTAATGCCGGTTTATCCTTAGAAAGTGAGTTGAAACGTGAAATCCTCTCATCCGATAAGATTTATTGGTTGGTGTCTTTTATTAAGTGGACCGGTATTCGTATTTTCCGTAAGGAACTGGAAGAGTTTGCTCGTAGTGGCCGACAATTAAAGGTAATCACCACCTCCTATATGGGTGCGACTGACGCCAAAGCAGTTGAGTTTTTAGCATCGCTGCCCAATACCGAAGTCAAGCTCAGCTACAACACTCAACGTGAGCGGCTGCATGCCAAGAGCTATTTGTTCTTGCGCAATAGCGGCTTTCATACTGGCTATATTGGTTCCTCGAATTTATCGCATTCTGCGCTAACTAGTGGCTTGGAGTGGAACCTTAAAATTACTTCGCAAGAAATTCCGCATATCATTGATAAGTCGCTGAGTACCTTTGAGACCTATTGGGCGTCGAACGATTTTGAAGTCTTTGATGGTGAAGCCGACAGCAAGACCAAGCTCAACACAGCGCTACGTGAGGCTCGTGGTGGTAGTTCTGACACAGCAGTCTATTTCTTTGATTTAAAACCTTTCCCGCATCAGCAGGAGATTTTAGAGCAGCTGGCGGTTGAGCGCGATTTGCATCAGCGTTTCCGCAATCTAGTAGTGGCGGCAACAGGGACGGGTAAAACTCTAATTTCAGCGTTTGATTTCGCTCGTTTTTTACGCAGCAAACCCGGTGCTACGTTTCTTTTTGTTGCCCATCGCCAAGAGATTCTCAGACAAGCGCAAGCTGCCTTCCGTGCAGTGTTGCGTAACAGTAATTTTGGTGAGCTTTGGGTGGGTGGCGAGCAGCCGGAGCACTATCGCCAGTTGTTTGCTTCGATTCAAACGCTGAATAATCAATTGGCTGACTTGTCTTTATCGCCTGATTATTACGATTACATTGTGATTGATGAGGTGCACCACATTGCGGCGGCCAGTTATCGTGCTGTGCTGGAGCATTTTAGCCCGAGGATACTGCTGGGTTTAACTGCAACGCCAGAGCGTCACGATGGCAGTGATATTTTGGCGGACTTTGGCGGTGTGATTGCTGCGGAAATTCGTCTTCCAGAAGCCATTAACCGACGCCATTTGTGCCCGTTTCAATACTTTGCCATTGATGATGATACCGACCTGCGCAACATTCCTTGGAGTCGTGGTCGTTATGACATTGCCCAATTGACTAATCTGTATACGCACAACCACACGCGAGTAAATAAAATCCTGCACAGCCTGCAGGAAATTGTCACTGATATTGGCCGTATTAAAGCCTTAGCGTTCTGCGTCAGTCGTGCGCATGCTGATTTTATGTGTCAGCAGTTTGTGCTTAAAGGCATTAAAAGTGATGTGCTAACCAGTGATAACAGTCATGAACGTCAGCAAAAACAACAGGCGTTACGTTCGGGGCAAATCAATGTGTTGTGTGTGGTGGATATTTTTAACGAAGGCGTGGATATCCCTGAAGTGGATACGTTGTTGTTTTTGCGTCCGACGGAAAGCCTGACCATCTTTTTGCAACAGCTAGGGCGTGGTTTGCGCTTATTTGATGGTAAAGAGTGCTGCACGGTTTTAGACTTTGTCGGTAACTCGCGTCCTGAGTATGACTTTGCTGAGAAATTTAGAGCATTAGTTGGCAAAACCAATCGTGCGATCAGTGATGAGATTAAACAGGGTTTCCCGCATGCGCCCTTAGGTTGTCGCATTGAACTGACGAAGCGCACGCAAGAGATGGTGCTGAGTAATATCCGCCAAGCAACGGTGAATTTAAACCGTTTAATTGGGCTGATTCGCAAGTTTCCATCGGACTCAAACCTACCGCTAACCTTGCCGAACTTCTTAAAAATACATCCGAATTTAAAGCTAGAGGACATTTACAAGCGAGGCAGTTGGTCAAGCTTAGTCGCTCAGGCGAATGCGAGCGAGGTGATGGAGAAAGGCAATGAGAGCCTTTTTGCAGTCTATGAGCGTGCGATTAAAAACAAGTTATTGAGCTGCGATTGTTTTGATTATCTGCAGTTTCTGCGTGAGTTGGCTATCAATAATTTCAGCATGACTGAGCACATAAATCTGCGTATGGCTGTGATGTGCCATTACGATTTCTGGCAAAAGCCCGGCCCTGAACTTGGTTATGTATCACTGGCGCACAGTCTTAAAGCACTTAATCATCCGCTGCTAAAAATAGAGCTGATCGATGTGCTGGATTTGTTGATTAATCGTATTCGTTATGAGCAATTCCCATTAACCAACTTACCGCTCAATCCACTGAAGGTGCATGCGCGTTACACGCGGGAGCAAATCGTAGCGGGCTTTGGTGTGACAACATTTGATTACTACAGGATGGTTCTTGAAGGTGTTTTGCCTATCAAAGAACAAAATATCGACGTGTTTTTTGTTACCTTAAATAAAAATGAAAAACAGTTTTCACCGACCACCATGTATCACGATTATGCGATTAATGAGCAGTTGTTTCATTGGCAGTCGCAAAATAGCTCTAGGCCAGAACGGGGTGCTGGGTTGAGCTATATTCAGCACCAGCAAATGGGCAAGCGTTTGTTCTTATTTGTACGTGAGCAGAGTAAAGATGAATATGGTGCGACCATGGGTTTTGTGAATTTTGGTGAGGTGGATTACGTATCGCATCAAGGTAGCCAGCCGATGAGCATCACTTGGCAGTTACATACACCAATGCCGCATTTTATGTGGAAGCAGGCGGCGAAGTTGGCGGTGGGGTGATATGCAAGAGCTGCAGCTTTATCAAAGGCAACCATTATAGGTTAGTTGTAAGGGTTAGGTATCAAAACGGTATTGCTGTTGTTGAGTGGGTCGGAACTCACGCCGAGTATGACAAGCAACGCTTTTAGGAGGGGGACTATGAGCCACATTAAATTAATTAAGTCAGCGCAAGATCATGAGTTAGCAATGGCGCGATTAATGTCATTGATGGACTTAGACCCACAGCCAAACACCGCTGAAGCCGATGAGATGGATGTATTAGCACTGCTGATTGAAAAGTACGAGGATGAACAGTTTCCTATTGATACGCCAGATCCTATTGAGGCTATTAGGTTTCGAATGGAGCAGCAGGGGTTGAAAAATAAAGATCTTGTGCCGTTTATTGGCTCTGCATCCAAGGTGTCAGAGGTGTTAAACGGCACTCGCAATCTCAGCATAAATATGATTCGCAAACTCAGTGAAGGGCTGGGTATCTCGGCGGAAATTTTAATCCAAGCACCCTCACAAAAGCATGCTGTGTAAAAAGATATTGATTGGGGTGCGTTTCCTTTATCGGAGATGCGCAAGCGAGGATATTTTGAAGGCTTTAGTGGCTCGCTACCAGAGTTGAAAGAGTATGCCGCAGAGAAACTTACTGATTTTATTGGCTCTGTAAAGTCAGGCTTTGACCTTCAGCCTGCAATGCTGAGGTCTTCTGCGCACCTACGCTCTAATAATAAAGAGACTGACCTTTACGCATTATGGGCTTGGCAGGTCAGGATATTGAAACAAGCAGCAGAGCAAAAATTGCCTTGTAACTATAAGCCTAATACTGTTTGTTTAGAATGGATGCAGAAAGTTGCTAGGTTGTCGTGGCTTGAGTCTGGACCCTTATTAGCTGTCGAGTTCTTGGGTAAGTCAGGAATTCATGTGGTGATTGAACCGCATCTGCCAAAGACTTATTTAGACGGTGCTGTGTGTATCAGTAGTGATGGAAACCCAATAATTGCGCTAAGTTTACGACACAATCGCGCAGACAGTTTTTGGTTTTCACTGATGCATGAGCTTGCTCATATCGCTCTACATTTAGATGGCAATGAGGTTTGGTATCTTGATGATTTTGATGTGCAAGGTGCTGATGAAATCGAGCAACAAGCTGATGCTATGGCTCAAGAAGCACTGATACCAAGCAACGTATGGGAAAATAACATGCCTATTAGCACGCAAAATGTGCGAGAGCTTGCTAAAGAATTGCAGATTTCACCCTGTATCGTGGCGGGTCGACTTCGCTTTGAGAGTGGAGATCACAAAAAGTTTGGTACTTTATTTCGCGATAAAATAAGCCATCATTTCTCACTTTAAGGCTTATTAGCTACAAAATACAAACACAGGTCGCCTAGGGCACTTGGATTTGCACAGCCTTAGCCAACGTCTAGGGTCGTAAGAATGACTTTCCGTTTCTGTGTAAGCGCCCTTAAATCAGCACCCCAGTAAACGGGCGCTTAGCTTAACCCAGTTCCACGTTCCAAGGCAGCAGAGCTTCGAGCTTTTCTAATGTGTCAGCCTCGCCAATGTGGTCAAGGATATGCTTGATGTAGCCTTGTGGATCGATGCTATTTGCTTTGGCGGTTTCTATCAGTGAGTAACAAGCAGCGCTGGCTTCTGCGCCTTTACGAGTGTCGGCAAATAACCAGTTCTTACGGCCAATGGCGAAGGGTCGGATGGCATTTTCTGCCAAGGCGTTGCTGATCTTAAGATCGCCGCGCTCACAATAGCCCACCAGGTATTGCCACTGGTTTAAGGTGTAGTCGATGGCTTTTCTCAGAGCGCCGCCTTTCATGATTTTTGCAGCGTTCTTCTCAAGCCACAACTTAAATTCATTCAGCACTGGCACGCTGATTTCTTGTCGCGCCTTTAAACGCTCGTCGTCGGTTTTATCGGCAATACTGCTCTCTACACGATAGAGTTTGCGGATATAGCCCAGCGCTACATCGGTTTTATTCACTGTGCCTTTCTTGGCTTTAGCTTTAGAATCAGCGCTTTTATCGGCCTCAACAAATTTACGTCGTGCGTGATCCCAGCAGCCAATGCGCGTAATCGAATTGGCTTTGCAGACCGTGCTATAACCAGAATAGCCATCGGCTTGCAGCACGCCTTCAAAATCATCCAGCAAGCGCACAGCCACACTGCCTGCACGTGAAGGATCGTATTCAAAAAGAACACTCTGTTTTTCGGGCGGTCCGCCACGGATAACCCACATCCATTTATCCGATTGTGCTGTTTTACCGTCTTCTTTCAGCACCTGCAGACGGGTTTCATCCGCTTGCAAGTAATTACCGCTGTTTTGCACCTCGCGCATTAAGTGCAACAGAGGCTTGGCTTCGTCAGCAAAGCGTATGCACCATTGCGCCATGTTATTGCGATAAATCGGCTGGCCCAAGCCTTTAAATTTACTCTCTTGGCGATATAACGGCATACCGTATTGGTATTTGTCGGCAATCACATGGGCAATCAGCGAAGTGGTCACCGAGCACTTACCAAAGGGGTGCACTGGTCGCTGCGCAGCTACGATCTGTTCTTCTGATGCGTTGTTTTCAGAGGGAAACACGGCTTTTTCTTGCCAGTGCTCCAGCACTTTGAGTTGCGCTGGAATGTAGTGCAGCTCTTCTTTTACTTTAGTGAAGAAGGTTTTACTAGCGCCGGCTTTTTCTAGTTCAGTGAGCTTATGTTCAATGCGCTCACGCACAAGGCTTGCAGAAAAACCACGCTTGCGTGTCTGGCGCTCTTTGCGTTGCTGGGCAATGCCTTCGCCCTCATCTGGCAATTCAGGCAGGGACTCAAACAGCTCATCGAGTTGGGCTTCGAGCTCGATTTCATCAAAGAGGTTGAGCTGAAATTTAGATTTTTCACTGCTGGCACTGAATTTCTGTGTTTTCAGCAGACGGTTCATTTCTTCCAGCAGTTCAATACGGCGATGGGCATCTTGCAAAGCAGTGTTCTGCTCATCAATAACAGCTTGAAACTGTGCCACAACCAAACGCAATTCAGCGGCACTAAGGCCGCTTAAATCTGGGGTTTTAATGGTCGGTTTGGGCTGTTTTTTCATGCCGAAATTATAGCAAAACCCGCCACCAAAAGCACCCTTAAAAGCAGCTAAAACCCAGTGAAATCAGGCTAGCCAAGGCTGTTGTAGTGCAGTTTTTTATGGCCTTTAAAGAGGCTGATATCGTAACCATCCAGCAGCCAATTTATTTGCTCGCCCGTTAAGGCTAACAGCTCATCGGCAGGCCTAGGCCACTTGAATTTTTCCTCGGCCAGCGCCTTGTAGTACATGACAAAACCATTGTCTTCCCACATCACGCATTTGATTTTGTTGCGCTGGCGATTGGTAAAGGCATATAACGCACCGCTGAACGGGTTATGACCAAGCTCTTGCTCAACCAGCAAAGCCAAGCCATTGGCTTGCTTCCTAAAATCCACCGGCGCACGGTACAGATAAATTTCCGGCATCTGCTTGGCTGGCCGTAAATAACGCACCTTCATTACAACTGCCTCAGCATCGCCAGCACTACATCGAGATTACCTGCATTCACTCCAGAAAAACTTATGCCGCTGGGCAGATGAACACCCAACCCATCAGCACTGCTAGTCGAGGTCGCTAGCTGCGTAACCTGAGCAAAACCAGCAGACTTTGCAACCGCGTCTACCGGCTGAAACTTTCTACGCCAATAATTAAATTGTGCATAATTCAAATCATGCTGTTTGCAAAACGCAGCACCGGATAAATCCGATGCTTGCCAGGCATCAATATGTTGCTGCCAAAACTGCTGACGTTCTTGTGATGTCATCGCTAATACCTCTTTGAAAAAGACAGGTATTAGTGTGAAGCTGTATAGGTTGGCTTAAAAGATGCTGATTTAAGGGCGCTTACGTTTCTGTTTCTGCTGAACTGGATAATGCTATATAGCTAACCCAGCTATATAAAATACTAGAGCGACCGGATCTGTCGCTTAATCCTGCTGTAATCTTTGTTGACTAGATTCTAAGGCTTTAAAACGCTTAGAGAGTAAACAAGGAGCAGCTATGGCCCTATCAGCGCAACCTTTACCGGATGATTTACAGCAGGTGGTGAACCAAGCCCGTAAAAAAGCGGGTGAGTTTTATCAGTTTACTGAAGATGAAGCACCGCTGTTAATTCAGTCTCAGGATGGTACCGCCAGCGGTAAAACCTTCAGCGTTTTTTATCAATATCTCCATGCGGTGAACCCCGCTGTGTTGCCTGGGCAGGGGCATCGCAATTTGGTTTTTATTACGCCGCTCAAATCACAGATTGATTTGCCAGCAGAGATTATTGAGTTGGCTGAGCGCAAGCAGGTTAAGGTTTTGCCTTTTTTATCCATTGGTGACTTAGCTGACTTGGCTTTTATTCCTTGGGGGCAAGAGCAGCAAGGTGAAGAAGCCACTAATAAAAATCGCTACCAGCGCTGGATTAAGCAGGCAGCAGGGTTACTAAAACGCAGCTTAAATGATGGGCCCAACGCAGCCCTAGTGGCTTTTAACCGGCTAGAAGAAGAGCTGTTTACTCACGCGCGTCTTGAGAGACGCTTATCTGAAGAAGCGGATGCAGGCTTTGTTGATGAGCAGCAATTACTGCAAGATCAACTCGATAAAAGCAATTTTAATCTGGTGCGCCGTTTACAAGAGGCGTGTGTCGAACTGCTCAATGGGTTGAACACAGATATAGAGGGGCTGATTACTGCAGCAGAGCACGGTCATCAGGGCAAGGCGCAGCTGGCTGTTAGTATGTTGCAGCATCTGTTCCCGTTTCAGGCTGCCTTATATCAGCGCTGTATTTTACTGGCTACCACGAAGAAATTTGATGGCAGCGTAACTCTGCTACGCCAGAGTAAAGATGGGCGTTTTGTACACTATACGCGCCCTTTAGATTACCTATTAGGGCAGAAAAAAGTCTTGCCAGATAACCCTCTGGGAGAGCTGGCGCAGTTACCCGAAAGTGAACGCATAGACGCGTTAAAAACGCAGTATTTTGTGCATGATGCAGATTCACCTGTTGCCTTGCGCGATATTCGTTTTACATTGGTGCTGGATGAAGAGCATGACGCCTATGCCATCTTTCAGCAAAGCGTCACTAAAATACTGCTCAGTGATGATGTGCAGCTCCCTTCATTGTTAGCGACCTTGCATCGGGTGATCGAGTTTGTGGATGAGTGTGCGGATGATCCGCGCGCGCCGAATTACGAGGCGCTCAAAGACTATATCGATGAGATTAAAAAGGCCTTAGCCAAGTGTGATTTAAGGGCTGACTTTGAGCTCAAGCAGCTGACTCAATTGTTTCAAAATACCTTGCTGGACGTGGTGGTGGATGGGCGCAACACTGAGCAGGTGATTGCGCTGATTGGCAATGTGTTTAGTCATCAGATTCAGCGTTTTTATCGTGAAGCTGATTTGCGTCGTATTCGTTTACGCAGCCATGGCCGTTATTCGTATACTGAGATGTATGTGGCAGCTGATGACGCAGACGATAATAACTTTAGCCTTTATGAGTTGTATCAAACGGTGACGGCTGTCTTAGCGGCATCCGCCACTTTAGCGCAACCCAGTCATGTGCAACACATGCTATCCCAGCAAGAGCAGGCCAATCACAATAATCCGTTATCGCGCTTTATTGGTAAGGCGCAAGCGATCAAGGGTGAGGCCAAATACTTATTGGCTGGCCAAGGTGATCATGCGCAGTTTATTGATGATTTTTTTACTTATTTTCAGCCAAAAACCCTGTTTGCCTTGTCGCCGCGCGATCAGGTAATGATGAAGGCTGAGCAAGTCAAAGGCTGGATTTTACTCAAGTTTCGTATGGAGCTGATTAAGGAATTACCGGAAATTAGTCTATTGCGTATGCTGTATCAAACGCGCAATACAGTGACTTTACTTTCAGCGACTGCAGGATTTCCTAGCACCTATAATGGCCAATACAGTCGGCCTTTTTTAGAGCGTTATGCCAGTATTTTAGGCTTCCACACGCGTTGCCGTGATCTTGCGGCAACCGAGTCACTCGTCAGCGTACGCACACTGCGAAGTCAGATACGGCCGGTCAATATTGAAGTTTTTGATGAGCAGCAACTGCTGCTATCGCCTGTAGTGAATGAGCCAGCATTTGTGCGGGTGTATGAGCGCTGGCTGCAACTGCTACAGCCTTACCTACACGACATTAAGCACAATCGTTATCACAATCGTGAGTTTTGTCGGCATTTACAAGCTGTTATGTTGGCGGCCTATACTGAAAATCACTCTTTAAGTATTGGCTTAAGTGGTCGTTTTTTTCGAGTACTGGGCTTGTATTTGGATGCTCAAACACGCAGCTCCACCCCAGAACGGGGGCTGCTGATGATTGATAAACGCCAAGGTCAGGATTTGCATCGAGTCTTTGAGTTTCGGCCGTTTAAAGACAAAAATCCGCTGCGTGTGGTGATGTTTGATTCTAGGCTCAACCGTGAAGATCAGGTGCGTGAGTACCTGCGAGTTGATCGGCCTGATCTAACCATTTGCATGGTGTCGCACTTTAAAGGGGCGAGCACCGGGCTGAACCATTATGTGAGTTACCTGCTCGATGAGCGGGTGTTTCAGGTGGACTTTCAGCGATTGGTATTGGTGTGCAGCAGTTATTGGAGTCAGGTGACTCAGAAGGATACGCAGACGGGTAGCCGTAGCCGCAATACCTTGGCCAACTATATTACGTTGCTTAAACACTACAGTCATGGCCCTGTTTTGCGTCGTGTGGATGAGTTTGAGACTGATTTAGTCGATTCTTATGCAGGGCGCTTATTAGACAGGGAGCATGTTGTGGAGTTGCACAAAACAGCCATGCAAACCTTTGGGCGTACCGAGCGGCGCGATGCTCTGATGCAGGGCTATATTCAGCTGCCTTACGATGTGCAGCTTAATGCTATGCGGGTATTTCGTGATTTAAAACGTCATCCTGATGCCCAGGTGTTGCTAGCCTCCTTAAGTTTGCACAATCATGCGTGGGCCACGCATGCGTTGCATAACTTGCAGCAAGCCAGCTTTGCGGATGCGCAACAGCGCGGCTCTTTTGAGCACAAAGTGGAGCAAGCCTGCCAGCACTACGATGCGTTTGAAAAGATCTTTGTGCAGCAGATTTTACCGCAAGCGAAAGCGGGTGATTCTGATGCGATCGCCTTTAATGAGGCGCTGCGTCACAGTGATAGTTTTCAAAACCCTAAAGCTTATATGGCCCGCCTTCAGCGCACAGCGTGGGTTAAAAAAGATTCTTTTTTAGCGCACTGCATTGATCAGTTTTATCTCATCCGCGAGGCTGACTGGGAACAGGTGATTGTTGCGCATACTGCTGATGATCCTTATGGTTTAACTGACTTAGCCAGCGGCACCACGGCCTATCAGCCGGAGAAGTTGTTGCCACCCTACCATCAAGATATGAGTGACAATACGTTTGCTTTGGAGCAAAAGGTCTTCAGTGATTTCCGTAAGTTGAAGCCAGAGCCGCTGCAACACAATATGCCTGTCCCTAAATTGCTCCCACTGTTAATGGGTAATATCGGTGAGTGGCAAGTGCAGCGTGTGCTTGAGCATGCCGGCATTCAGGCGCTCACACCCCAGCAAGTGTGTGAGCAGCTTGGCAGTCATTATTATGAAGACTTTGATGTGTATTACCGGGTGGGTCAGCAGCTGATTGCTATTGATGCGAAGAACTGGCGCATGGGTGCTAATCACCGTCAGCAAGGGCAAGAGCTTCATGCTCAAGCACTGCAAAGGTTGCACAGGTTACAGCAGCTGAGTGTCAATAACCCGCAGATCCAGCAGGTGCACGCGGTGTATTTAAACACCCGTTACAGTCGCAATGCCTTGAATGACCGTGCCGAGCAAATGGCGCAAGAGCAGCTGTTTTATTTGAATTTGTTTAAATCCATTCCGCTTTATGAGTCTCATCACACATTAAAAGATCAAGCCAAGTTGCGTTATCAGTTACGTATAAGCCCAGCGCTCTTAGCGCTATTAGGCGCCGCTGAGAGTGATCCAAAAGGAGAACAAGAATGAAGAACAATGCATCGCATAAAGGCGGCTACCAGATTGATATGGCGGCTGAGTGGGGGCTGCAAGAGCCTGCCAATTATGCACCGCCGGCACGCACTCAGTTGTTTGACCTCAAAGAACCCGCCGAGCAGGTTTTGCAAAAACTCTTGGCGTTTCACGATGAAGAAGGCTGGGGTATTGATGCCTTTATTCTTGAGCGGCCTAAAGCGAAAGAGCAGGGTTGGGAGGCGCATCAGCAAGCTGTTTATAAGGAAATACGCCAAACAGTGGCTGAGAAAATCAGAGTTAAAGCAAGCTGCGCGTTAAAGTATGAGGTTTTACATGCGGGTGTGCGGTATTTGGTGATCTATCTGTCACCTCAAGCGCAGTTCACGATGCAAAAACTGCACGATATACAGCACTTTAATACCCATCAAATTGCGCAAACTGTATTGGCTTTAAGAATTAAATTGCTGTTACTTGCGGATGTAGCGCAGTACAGCGAGCTGGGTACAGTGGATTACAACAGTGAGCTGTATTTTGGCGCTGCCGTGCAACCTGGTGGGCCCAGCAAGAAAGGCGAGTTTTATATTGATGCACTTAAATACGAGCTATTTTATTCCCCTGATTTTCAAGACTTAACCTTTGAACTTTTTTTAAGCTGCTTTCGCGCAAAAAATGCAGGGCTTGGGCTGGTCGGTGATGAAGACCGCGTGCTGATTGCCAACCAAACCACGTTACAGGTGATTAAAAAAGTGGACGGGCGGCGGTACAGCAAGATGCCCTATATGCGCTTTGCCAATAAAGACTATGCAGGTTGCCGTAATCATGCCGAAAATCGCTTACAGCGACTCATCAGCAATATTTTAACCAGCAGTAAAATTGCTTTTACGCCGCGGGTGTATCAAACCACTCATTGTCAGTTGCAATTTGTAAGCGCTAAAGAAAAGCGCTTACAACGCCCGCTGCTGTTGATTGATAACCTCGGCGAGGTCGCTCATGCAGAGCAGCGGCAGGCTTTTTTACAGCAGCTAAAAACGGATCTGGCTGCGGCGGATATCATCCAGCCGACAGCCATTGAAGCGCTCAGCCCCCACTGCAATTATTTGGTCATTAATGCGGAGCAGAAAAAGAATGGCTCTAGCATTAGCGCACTGGCTGTGAATGATGAAGGTGAGCTTGAGCAAAAACAGTTAAATAGCTTCTGGCAAGCGTTGGCTTTTGCGCAAGGCAAAGAGCACAGCGGACAAACAGAGCGGCTGCAGCATTTAGATTATTACAGTCGGTTAAAAGTGAGCCGTCTGCTGTCATTTGAGCAGCATTATTCCAAGGTGTTACAAGGCCTTAATATTGATCTAAATAAAGTTGCACGCTTTAAGCCAGAAGCCGCGCCGATTATCGCGCCACAATTAGCCATGCTGCGTTATGAGCTAAGTTTAAAAGAGGCTGTGTTGGTGGATGGCTGTATTGATGGCTTCCAAGTGCCTGACGGTCAATTTATTTTGGTGGCGGTGCGCAACTTTAAAAAGGGTAAAGGCAAGGCCAGCTATATTGCCGTAACACACATTGAATTTAAGTCAGGGCGGCTTAGTATTTCACCAGCCAAACTGTACGACGATGAGCAGCGGGTGCGTTATGAAGTGCCTGGAATGAATACTGAGTGTGTTGACCGCTTACGCAATGACAGTTTTTATCTGGTGGATGTCGAGCAGCAGGTGGTTATCAGCCGCTATACAACGAATCGAGTGCCACAAATCATAGGCTCTGCCGAGCGCTGTAGCTTAGAAACAGCACGCGTCAATACTGGAAAAATTCAGAAAACTGGCCACCCGCAGCGTACTTGCCTGCCGTACTATCTGACGCCTAAGCCTAAAGGACACCCTAGCAGCCGCTATCAACAACTGTTTATACAAAAAAATGGTGATGAAGCTTTGCTGTTTTGTAGCACCAGCAATCAGATCAGCCAGTCGCCGCATAAGGCGATACGGGTTTACAATTTAGTGGCGAAAGATTTTTCAGGCCAACCAGTGGATGCGCTCAATACAGCGGCTGCACAATTGTTATTGCGCACCTATACGTTGGATTTGCTGCGCTATAAAGAGGTGACGCAAAGCTCTTTATTGGAGAAAATTGCGCGAATGATGCTGGAAAACTAATCGAAATGTGAGCTTGAGTAGGTAGAGCGGGAATACAGTAGAGATAAAATAAAAAAGGGCGCTAATGATGCGCCCTTTTTGTATGTAGCAGATATTAACCGTAGATATCAAACACACCTAAGATATTGCCTAACCACAGGTGAGTTAACATACTGGCGATATAGCCCAAGAAGATAACAGGCGTCCAGCGCAAGTGGCTCATAAAGGTATAGTGACCACGTGCTGCACCCATCAGGGCAACACCGGCAGCAGAACCAACAGACAATAGACTACCACCCACACCAGCTGCTAAGGTCACTAGCAACCAATGGCCATGGCTAATGGCTGGGTCCATTTGCAATACCGCAAACATCACAGGGATGTTATCGACAATCGCAGAAATGACACCGATACCAAATGCTGCAAGCGTTGCACCTAGACCGTCAAATAACATGACAGACACTAACTCGAGGTAGCCGAGGTAGCCCAAACCACCTACACACATCACTACGCCGTAGAAGAACAACAAGGTGTCCCACTCAGCACGGGCGACGTTTTTGAAGATATCAAAAGGCACGACGCTACCTAAGTAACGCAGTTTTTCTTGGTCGGCTTTGTGCTCGGCAGCTGTACGCTTTTTCGCCAAAGAGGATGGCAAGCTCATGCGTAAGAAGTAGCCGAAGAACTGCAAGTAACCCAAGCCGACCATCATGCCAAATACAGGCGGTAAGCCTAAGAACTGGTGGCCGCAAACCGCAGTAACAATGGTCAACAAGAAGAACGCCATAACGCGCTTAGCGCCACGCTTCATCTCAACTTCTTCGCTGATGCTGGCAGGTCTTCCCTTAGGAACAAAGAAACTCATAACCACTGCAGGTACTAAAAAGTTAACGACCGATGGTAAGAATAGGTCGAGGAACTCTAGGAATTGCACCTTACCGGCCTGCCATACCATTAGCGTGGTGATATCACCGAATGGGCTGAAAGCACCACCCGCGTTCGCAGCAACAACGATATTGACACAGCACATAGCAATAAAGCGGTCTTGGCCTTCGGCCACCTTGAGCACCACAGCACACATCAGCAAGGCGGTGGTCAAGTTATCTGCTACGGGCGAAATAAAGAACGATAAAATACCCGTTAACCAGAACAGTGATTGATAACTAAACCCTTTTCGCACCATCCATGCACGCAACGCTTCGAACACGCGACGCTCTTCCATAGCGCTGATATAGGTCATCGCCACCAGCAAAAAGAGCATCAGCTCACTAAATTCGAGGAAGTTGCCGCTAAAAGCCGACTTAGTTGCTGCAGGGTCAGTGCTAACGAGTCCGACCAGTACCCAAATTAGACCCGCACCAATAAGGACTGGCTTAGATTTACGTAGCTGCAGCTTTTCTTCGGCTACAACAACCATGTAGGCGATGGCAAAAACAAAAACTGCTAAATAACCTGCAAGGGTCGTTGTAGCATTTAAATGACCTGTTGCCTCACCAGACACGCTGGCCAATGCAGGCGTTGACAGCAACGCAGCAGCAACAAATATAAATAAACTTCGCAGCATAAGGTTTTCTCAAAGTTGGTCAAAGGGAATGTAGCAGTAAGGCACGGGCTACGGGCGGTTACAAATGGTAACAAAAAGCAAGACATTTCGCATGGGGTTCATCGAAATTCTTTTAGCAAAAACTTATCTAAAAATAAGTTTTTGCTAAAAGCCATGCGCAGCGCTGCTGGGCGCGGCAGGTTTGATACATCTGCTGTGCGAATCAAAATATGCGAATTGCTTAAATAGAGGTGTAAAAGCACGTTTCGTGCGGGAGAGGTGGGGCTGTGGCCGTTAGCCTTGGCGTGATAAATATCAGAGGTGTTTTGCTAACGGTGCATCTAAGGCTGTTAGAAACGCGCCTTTGATCGATTAAAAAGCCCTGATAAGTCAGGGCTTGAATGCAGCAGCAGTGGTGCGTATTTTGTCATCACTCGATGTTTTGCACCTGAATATTGAGTAGAATTTAAATATCTTTTAAAAACAATGGGTTATAGTATTTTAACATCCGTTATCATGAAAATACCCGCCGTAATACCCGCCGGTTGGGAATTTTAAATCCCTTATTCGCCATTTATGGCTCGCTGTAGTGCATTTGCTCTGTTCAGAACCTCTTTTATATAAATGTCGTTTTTTAGCTCTTCGTTGATCAGGATTGTGATTACATCTGTTTCAGTTAGGTTATTTGTATTTGCAAGTTTTTTGAGAGATTTAATAGTGCTCTCTGGTAGATCGAAGCTTTTTTGTTTTTTTCCTGACGTTTTGCGGTACTGATTTTGTTGCCAGTTTCTGCGTATTTTGTCTGTAATTGCTACTCGCTCTAGAGAGTTATGGCTAAATGCATCCAACCATATTAAAGCGTCTTCAATTGTCTCAAGATGAATGGGATCGAGTTTTATTAAAGTAAATTTATGAACGTTTTCTGAGATTATTTTCTTAAATGCTTTAGAAAAATGCTCTAGGAATTCTTTTGTATCTGCGTCAGCTATGCTTTTTAGCTCGTTTAGGCTTTCTATATTGGACCAGTCATTTTTCAATTTTCGTAGGGAGCTTTGGCGGCCCCGTCTGT
Organism: Pseudomonas sp. C27(2019); assembly: GCF_008807395.1. Taxonomy (GTDB): domain Bacteria; phylum Pseudomonadota; class Gammaproteobacteria; order Pseudomonadales; family Pseudomonadaceae; genus Denitrificimonas. The sequence continues at coordinate 2,705,993 of NZ_CP043320.1, read as the reverse complement.
CCCGCCTGCTTCCTCCCCTGCTGCGAATTACTCCCAGGTTGTACATCATTAAAAATTGCTTTTTGTTAGAGATGCCGTCTGTGTCTATCCATCCATAAGAAAACTGATTACGTAAAAATGCTTCGAGTCTTTTTGGCATTGGATCTTTGATCCATTGCGATTGATCGGCAGTGGATGCGTACTCTTGTATCGATTCTAATGTGTTCGTAAGCGTCTTTTTTTTACTTACCCGTTTGATTGTGGCTAGCTCATTAATGCAGGTCTGGATTAGTGCGTTCTTGTCTTTTGGTATGGACTTTGGGTATCTCCCCGACAGAAGTACTGCTGCAAGCATTAATTCATCAAGTTGCAGATTCTTGAGTAACTCCCTGCACTCAGGCTCTTCGTCGAAGCGGAGCTTGGCTTCATCTTTTGTATCCAAAGTTGAACTCATAATTAAATATCCTTTTGTATAGTGTTGGGAATATCAAGACCATTTCTAGATGTTATGTAGATGCTATCCAGCAGTTTTTTAGAGTGTTTATAATTGTTTTTTAGAGATAATCTAGATGTTTTTTAGAGATAATCTAGATGTGATAATAGCCGCTAATGTCTTTGTTTATAGGGGTTTTGGTGCTAAATATACGTGTCTATTAATTTACTGTGGCAGGATGATATTGTCTAGAAGTTTTATGAGGCTAAGTTTTTTGAGTTTTATACTATGCGTAATGACTGGAGCTGCTTTTAGTCGGGTCGGGTGTATAGCGAGTTAAAAAAATACTAACAAGGCACTTGGTATGTCAAAACATACCGAGGTGCAACATGAAGCTACTGAAAATGAGAGATGTCATGGCTCTGACTAGCTTGGCTAAGTCAACTATTTATAAATACATTGATACCGAAGGATTCCCTAAGCAGGTCAAGCTAGGGAGTGGTTCTGTTGCTTGGGTTGAAGGCGAGGTGTTGGACTGGATAGAAGCGAAAATCGCTCAGCGTGATGCGCCGATAATGGAGCGGGGCTCAGCTTGATTTTTTGATGACTGAATAATCTTTACCAGACTAAATTAGAATTTTCACTTTACAGCGTAAGCGTGGGTGCCGAACCTTTCAGCTCCAGTAAGTCGTGTGAACTCTGCCGTCATGGCATGACATTTTCTCGGTTATAGCTTTATGCTTTATGTACGCCAGTACGAGCATTATGCTTTATGTACGCCAGTACGAGCATTTATAATTGAAACTCTACGGCTAACTCATACCGTACATATACCTACGAATTAGCAGTTTCTAAGCTGCTGTCAAACGATACTCAATACTTTTCATCCCCCGACACACAGAGCTGAATGCTAACCCATTCAAGCATTACCTATTGATGTGCCTGGTGAGAATACGTTTGAGTATCCGTCAAGCTGATGAGGATCGGTACTGCATGTTTACCTTCAAGATAAAGGTAACGGCAATGTACAAATATTCAGATGAGTTGATTAGAGGGTTTTCTTACAGGGGTTACCCTCTGATGCGTGACAAGGGTCCATTTGTTCGCAGTTATTTGGATAAGATCATCGATGTTATGAACTCCTCAATCAATGATCACTCAAGGACTTTTGCTTTTAGAGTTGACCTAAAGCTGCCCAAGGATTTTGAGTTACTTTCAAAGGACCGATTGATTGACCGGTTCATATCTTCGTTTAAGTCCAAGATAGACCATGCACGCAGGAGAGCTAGACGTGATAATAAATACGCTCATCGTTCTAGTGTACGGTACGTATGGGCGCGTGAAGAGGTGCAAACGGGTAGGCCGCACTATCACTTTGTGTTTTTTCTGAATCACGATGCGTTTAACGTTATTGGTAAGTATGAGCAAGGTAGACCTAACACCTTTAATAGATTGATCGAGGCTTGGGCTGCAGCTTTGGGTATTACAGCTGAGGAGGTTCTAGGTTTAGTCCACCTGCCTAAGAATGCTACTTATCTCATCACTGAGAGGGATCTGGATAGTCAAGATGCTTTGTTCGAAAGGGCGAGTTACTTGGCCAAGGATGCAACCAAGGTGAGAGGCAGCAGGCATTGCTTTGGTGGCAGTCGGCGCTAAATTGACATAGGTGTAACGTGCCAGCTCATTGTTTGTAATTAGCAGTGATTTGGTGCGGTATGCTTGTCTAAGTTGAGCAGGCTCGCGCAGGGCGTGGTTTTCATTGATGTGGAAATAGAAGCGATTCTATGCGGTTCCTATGCTCGAATAGCTTCAAGCGTTGCATAGACTTAGCTAAGAAGCCTGTGAATATTTAAACTAGAATTAAACACATTAAATAAACTATTTTCGTGATGTCACATAAATAGCTGCTGCTTCAGAGGTTGTTAATGGACCAAGATAGCAACGAGCTCCAAGAGCTTATCCAGCAAGGTGAGAGCCTGACGCTAGAATTCAAAAGTGATGTGAAGAGGCTGCCTGATCGAGATTTGATTGCGGCTGTGGTGTCTTTAGCTAATACCGAGGGTGGCAGCCTCTTGCTGGGTGTGTGGAGGACGATGGTGAAGTCACTGGACTGCATCGTAGCCATTTGAACATGCAGGGCTTAGCTGCATTTATAGCCAACAAAGCCACGCCATCAGTTTCTGTAGAAGTTATCGAACACAGCATAAATGGCTGCGTGGTTGCACAGATTGTCGTGCAGAAGTCACGACCGCTTATTTCAACGTCTGAAGGCTTGTTACAACGCCGCAGGCTTAAAGCTGATGGTACGCCTGAAGCTGTTCCTTTTTATCCGTATGAGTTTACCCAGCGCCAGTCATCAATGAACTTGGTTGACCCGTCAGCGACCTTGGTAGAACAAGTCGAGGTAGAGCAGCTTGATCCCATCCAAAGGCTACGTATACGCAATGCTATTAAAAAGTATGGCGGTGATCAGAGTCTTCTGCCGCTAGCGGATGAAGAGTTAGACAATGCACTAGGCTTGGTCATGGATCGCAATGGAGAGCGTCATCCTACCGTTGCAGGGCTGTTATTGCTCGGTACTGAATCACTACTGCGACAGCACCTGCCAAGCTGCGAGGTGGCGTTTTAGGTGTTACGTGGCACCGATGTCCAGGTCAATGAGTTTTATCGTAAGCCGCTGCTTGAGACCTTTGAGGAGGTGGATTTACAGTTCAGACCTTGGATTATTGAAGAAGAGATCCAGGTTGGTTTGTTCCGTGTCCCTGTACCTAATCATGATCGCCGTGGTTTTCGTGAAGCCTTTGTTAATGCGCTGGTACACCGTGACTACAGCATGCTCGGTGCGGTTCACGTAAAGCTGGATGACGATGGCCTTAACATCAGTAGCCCAGGTGGATTTATTGATGGGGTGAATCTGACAAATTTGCTAGTGGTATCACCACGATCACGCAACCCATTGTTAGCTGACATTATTAAGCGCATCGGTTTAGCGGAAAGAACGGGGCGTGGTATCGACCGTATTTTTGAAGGGATGCTGCGCTATGGCCGCCCAGCACCGGATTACTCGTTGTCTAACAGCTATACAGTCAGTCTGAGCTTATCCAATGCAGCCCCTGATTTAGAGTTTCTGAAAATGGTAGTCGAGCATGAGGATAAATTGGGCGGATTACCAATTGACTCACTGATCATCTTGTCACGCTTGCGAGAAGAGCGCCGCTTAACTACAGCTGACTTTGTTGAGTCTGTGCAAAAGACTGAAACCAATGTGCGTGCCACTTTAGAGAAATTGGTTGAAATAGGATTACTGGAGTCGCATGGCACCGGTAGAGGACGTACCTACACCTTAAGTGCACAGCTTTACCAAAGCGCTGGCCAGCAAGCAGAGTACATTCGCCAGGCTGGCTTTAGTCCCATTCAGCACGAGCAAATGGTCCTTAACTATATTGATAAGCATGGTGCTATTCAGCGTTCGGGTGTTGCTGACCTGTGCCGTATCAGTCCACCGCAGGCAACACGCTTACTGAAGCGTTTAGTGGAGAATCAAGATATAAAGCCTGTTGCGGCGGTAGAAGTACGCGTTATGAGCGGGTTACTTAATTGTTCGTTCGTATTCGTGCGCTTTCGTTCGTATTCGTTCGATTGCAATACATAAGCTTATTAGTAGCATGTCAAAACTGAAACCAGATAAAGCCTGACTTCCCCAACCCTAGCTTTAGCGCTATGCTCGACCGCATTCAAACCCTTTATCTACAGGCCGTTCCGCCAACCTTACTGACCCATCTAAAGTGAGTCATATAGCTGAGAACTGCCTATCCTGTTGTTACCGCTGTACATGGAACCCCGTTAATGAGCCAGAAAGTCACCCTGCAACAACTTGAGTCCTTTTTATGGGAAGCCGCGGATATTTTGCGCGGCAACATGGATGCCTCTGAATTTAAAGATTATATCTTCGGCATGATGTTCTTAAAGCGCCTATCCGATGCCTTTGATGAAGCTAAAGAAGGTGTGGTCGCCTATTACATCGGTACCGGTAAGACTGAAGCGCAAGCGCTTGAGCTAGCGGATGATGAAGACGAATACGACACCACCTTTTATATCCCACCGATTGCGCGCTGGGATGCGATTAAAGACCTTAAGCACGACATCGGCGCCGAGCTGAACAAAGCCATGGAAGCCATCGAAGAACACAACGCCTCGCTGGAAGGTGTGTTGGTATCTATCGACTTCAATATCAAAAACAAACTGTCGGATAAAAAGCTGCGTGATTTGCTCAGCCACTTCAGCCGCCACCGTCTGCGCAATAAAGACTTTGAGCGCCCTGATTTATTAGGCACGGCTTACGAATACCTGATTAAGATGTTTGCCGACAGCGCCGGTAAAAAAGGCGGTGAGTTCTATACGCCATCGGAAGTGGTCGAGCTATTAGTCACCTTGCTTAAACCGCAGCCCGGTATGCGCATCTATGACCCGACTGTAGGTTCTGGCGGAATGTTGGTGCAAACCCGTAACTACTTGGAACGGCACGGCGAAAACCCATCGAACCTCTCCTTGTTCGGCCAAGAGATGAACCTCAACACCTGGGCCATCTGCAAGATGAATATGTTCTTGCACGGTGTCTACAGCGCCGATATTCGCAAAGGCGATACTTTGGGCAATCCGCAACACACCCAAGGCGGTGAGCTGATGACCTTTGACCGGGTGATCGCCAACCCACCGTTTAGCTTAAAGAAGTGGGGCAAAGACGAAGCCGATGCTGACCCTTACGGTCGCTTCCCCTACGGCACGCCACCGAAAGATTCTGGCGACTTAGCTTTTGTGCAGCACATGATCGCCAGCCTTAACGCTGAAGGCATGGCCGGTGTGGTGATGCCGCATGGCGTGCTGTTCCGAGGTTCCAGCGAAAAAGCCATCCGCCAAGGCATCCTTGAAGACGACCTAATGGAAGCCGTTATCGGCCTGCCTTCTGGCTTATTTTATGGCACAGGCATTCCTGCTTGTTTATTGATTATCAACAAAAACAAACCCGCCGAACGCAAAGGCAAAGTGCTGTTTATTAATGGCGAACTGGACTACCAAGAAGGCAAAAACCAAAACACCCTGCGCTCACAAGATATAGAAAAAATCGTCAGCACCTTTGAGCAGTACACAGATATTAAACGCTACTCCAAAGTATTCACCTTGGCCGAGATTGCCGAAAACGATTACAACCTCAACATCCGCCGCTATGCCGACACCAGCCCACCACCGGAAATATTCGACGTGCGCGCCATCCTCCACGGCGGCATTCCTGTGCGCGAAGTAGAAGATGACTACATCCGCCAAGAAATACTTGGCGACTTTGATATAAGCAGCGTGTTTGTTACTCGTGATGCGGACTATTACTTGTTCAAATCCGAAATAGAAAGCAAAGAACAGATTCGCGAAACCGTGCCAACCGACACCGCCGCCAGCGTCATCACCCAACTGGAACACTGGTGGGATAAATACCGCGTATCACTCAATGAACTGGACGCCGAAGTCGCCGAAGCAGAAAAAATAATGCGCGGGTATTTAAAGGAGCTGGGATATGAATAATTTAGTTCCTAAAGGTTGGTCGTATGACCAGCTCGGAGATTACATATCTGAATCTGTTACTGGTGAGTGGGGTGCTGAAGCTGTTGGTGATGCGAATGACATTCCTGTACTGCGATCAACAAACTTCACAGCAAACGGAATCATTGACTATTCAAAATTAGCGTACCGTAATATTGACGAGCGGAAACGCCTCGCAAAATCTCTAAAATTTGGTGATATAGTTTTAGAAAAATCAGGAGGCAGTCCAACTCAACCAGTTGGACGAGTGGTTTATTTTGATAAGTACAAACCCTTCCTCTTCTCAAATTTTACGCAGAAACTCTCTCCTGTAGATACGTGCGACAGCAAGTTCTTGTTTTATAAGCTTTACTCTGAGTACCAGAACGGAACCGTACTAAAGTTTCAGCAACAAACTACTGGAATTATTAACTTTCAGTTGGCGGAGTACCTAAGTTATAAATCAGCTTTCCCCCCCCTCCCCGAACAACAAAAAATCGCCACCATCCTAACCTCCGTCGATACCGTCATCGAAAAAATACGCGCCCAAATCGACAAACTCAAACACCTAAAAATCGGCATGATGCAACAACTCCTCACCCAAGGCATCGGCCACACCGAATTCAAAAACACCCCCATAGGGCGAATACCGAAAACATGGAAAGTTATATCTCTTGGCAAAGCAGGTAGCTGGAAAGGTGGCGGCACGCCAAGTAAAGCAAACAAAGAGTTTTGGAACGGCAACATACCTTGGGTTTCGCCTAAAGATATGAAATCGGAATTTATCGAAAAAACAGAAGATTATATTACCGAGCACGCCATAACTGCCTCATCAACCAACAACGTGCCAGCAAGTTCTATTTTAATCGTCGCAAGAAGTGGCATTTTAAAACACACCTTACCTGTAGCCATAGCCGCTGTTGACGTAACGATAAACCAAGACATGAAAGCCTTGATTGTTAATGACAAAGTGCTAGCTTTATACCTGTTTCATTATTTACAAGCGAATAACCATAAAGTGCTTCGCGCTACCTTAAAGGCAGGGAATACAGTGGAAAGCCTAGATTTTTCAGAGTTTAGCCAGTATCAAATACCACTACCACCAGTTAGTGAACAACAAAAAATTATTGATGTTATGGAATCAATCGCAAATCGGTTGCGTTCAAAACAACAGCTATTAAAAAGCTATGAACTAACTAAAAAAGCACTAATGCAAGATTTGCTGACTGGCAAGGTTCGAGTTCACAGACCATATGAAGTCTAAATTTATAAAAAAACACCAACAATAACTAGATCAAGGGTGAATAAAATAGTGATGGAAAATATCTGGATAAAAGCAATAAAAACAACTGGTGCTGTCGGTGTTGTTGGATTTTTGCTTAGTTTTCTAATAAATCATTTATTTAATGAAAAGATAGTTGAAGCTCTCGGTTCAGAAAGATTATTTTTTGCCATCGTTTTGATAATATGTGGTCTTGTAATTGCTTTAATGCTTGCAATCAGCAAAGAAAAAAATAATAAAGAAAAATCAGATACACCAAAGTCTAACAGCTCCAATAAAAAAATAGAGATCAGCTATGGCAATCAATCAACTCATAACGGCGATAATAATTTTTAGCTATGAGCAATAAAATAAGTATTACTTACGACGGCGCTTCCCATAACGGCGATAATAATTTCATCACATTAAGCTCGTTAGAGCAGGCTATTGAACAGATAAAAAAGTATTTGAGTGGTGATAAAAGCGCTGTGGATATTATTGATGACCTTGCCGATTATATTACTGAATATCCAAACCGTGAAATTATTGGTCTTGAAAAAAAGCTCATCAAAGGTGATAGATTAGACCTAAAAGAACGCGCTATTTTTTTAAAAAATAAATTTGAGGAAACACTGAACAAACCCCAAGCGGGCTGCAGCCTTTGGTAAAATAGTCCAATCCGTAATTAGTATCGAGTCCACAGTCATGCAAATCACTTTCGCCGAAGCCGAGTTCGTCAGCAAAAAGAAGCAAACCCGTAGGGATCGACTGTTGATGGACCTGGAAACTCTGGTGCCTTGGTCTGTTCTGGAATCAGTGATTGAGCCGTACTATCCGAAATCTGACGGCAAACGAGGTCGTCCGACTATGGGGCTTTCTCGCATGTTACGTATGTACATCCTACAGCAGGTCATGGGGTTTTCCGATGAAGGAACTGAGGATGCCGTTTATGACAGCGCAGCAATTCAGCTGTTTATGGATATTGATCTTGGGCGTGATGCCGTGCCGGATGCGACCACTTTGTTGCGTTTTCGTCGTCTGCTGGAAACTCACAGCTTGACTCAACAAATTTTTGCTGCGGTCAATTACCAACTGGCGAGCAAGGGCTTGTACCTCAAGGAAGGCACGGTGGTTGACGCTACAATTATTGCCGCACCACCTTCCACCAAGAATAAGAGTAAAAGCCGTGATCCGCAAATGCGCTCCACTAAGAAAGGCAATCAGTATTACTTTGGCATGAAAGCTCACATCGGTGTTGATGCGGCTAGCGGTTTGGTGCACACACTGGTCACCACTGCGGCCAACGTGCACGACGTGAACCAAGCTCATGCTTTGCTACACGGCGAGGAACAGCAGGTATACGGTGATTCTGGTTATCTGGGGGCTGACAAACGGGAAGAAAATAAGGATAAAGATGTGGAGTGGGTGGTAGCCATGCGCCATGGAAAGCGTCGAAAGCTGCGCGATAGCGGCACAGAAGAAGGTCAACTGGCTGACAAAATCGAAAAATTAAAGAGCCGGATACGCGCCAAGGTTGAGCATCCCTTTTACTGGGTCAAAGTGCACTTTGGTCACCGCAAGACTCGCTACCGTGGCTTGGCGAAAAACACAGCCCATCTCTATAGCCTGTTTGCCTTGGCAAACCTGTTCTTGTCGAAGCGATGTATGCCGTTGGCGGGATAAATCCGCCTAAAAACCGGTAAGCTGCCGGGAAAAGCAGCAAAAACGGGTAAAACTGCTGATAAAAAGGTTTTTTATGGCCCTGAAGTTGAAATTTAAGAGCTGAATTTTAAATCCGCATGGATTGGCTGGTTTGATTGGTTTTATTCAGCGTTTCCTTGAACGCAGAGTTGCTAAAAACCAAATGTCACTGATTGAGCAACATGTATACGTGCAAATATTGTCTGCAATTAGCTCCATTTGGCATTCAAAAGTAAAACCACTGATTGATACAGAGGTATCTAGAGTGGAAATTGACTCAACAATTCAGGTAGATTTAGTCGAGCCAATCCATAAAGCAGTTGTAAGGTACGATACATTGATAACATATGAAACAGTAAGTGGAATGCTTTATTTCCTCACAGGAAAGTGCCATTTAGAATGGTCTAAAACATGCTGATATATCACCCTGCTCAAGATATTAATCATTGTGTTTATCGACTTTTGTTGATTTTGGAATTTTCTGAACATGAGAAGCTAAGTATAGATGTATACAGGATGATAGATTTTTATACTCTATTTCCAAGTCTTTTAAAATTGATTACGCCACTCCCCCAGTCTCTGAGCACTTTGCGTAAAGAATTTTCAAACATTCCTGAACCATTTGAGTCACTTAGGAATATTAAACGTATTTTGTACGAGTTAGAGTCATTTCAATCTACTGCAATACAAAATTTAATTGCAAAAGAATTGCTCAGCAAAGAAGATTTTGAGAGTGGATTTTTGAAGCGGACTGAAAAAGGGCTACTAACATCATTTATGGAACAGGCTCTTTCAGGGAGACTAGTTAGTGAACGCTGGTTCCAAATTTTAATTAATGAATTTCCTAAAGTTAAGTTTGCAGGACGTGATGGTCTTAAGTCGCGTACAGGGCTGATGGAATATAGATATGATATGGTGAAAGCATGAGTCAGTTTACACTTTTTGTGGATAGGTTCGCAGTATATGCTGCTGGCAAATTTGTATATGATCAAACTTTTAAATCCGGGATTAATATCATAAGAGGTGCCAACGGTACTGGTAAGTCAACAATAATGGATTTGTTAACTTACGGCTTAGGCTCAGAAACAGCTGACTGGACAGATGAACAAGCACGTTGTGACTATGTGATCACTCAAGTATCAGTAAATAACACCCCGATTACATTAAAGAGAAACATAACCCATACAGGGCAAGAACATATTCAATTTTTTGATGGTGATTTTGATAGGGCCATAAACTCTATTGATGGGTGGCAAAAATATCCTATGCGTCGAAATAATGATGTGCATAGTTATTCTCAGCATATGTTTGAATTATTAAACATGCCTAGATACAAAACGAATGATGACAACAATCTTACTATGCACCAAATCCTGAGACTAATGTATGTAGATCAGCTGTCTGCAACTACTAAGCTTTTAAAAGAAGATCAAAAGTTTGATAACGTAACAACACGGAGAGCTATTGGCGAATACTTATTAGGAATTGATACTTTAGAAGCATTTAACATTCGTCAAGAATTAATTCAAGCCAATAAAGATTTTGAAAAGATAGATGCTGAATTAACAGCTATCTACAGAATGTTTGGAAGTAATGAAAGTTTGATTAGTGAGTCATCACTAAACAGTGAAATCAAAGAAATTCAAAAGAATATTATCAATCTTGAGTTAGCAAAAGAATCAACTAGAACAGCAACGATTGATGATATTTCTGAAAAAGTGTTACTTAGAATAAAGGAGCTAACTGAAATTGTAGATAAAAAATCTGACGAAATAGTAGCCCTTGAATCTACAAGGCGAGAACTTCAAATTGAACTAAAAGAAACTGCTATGTTTTTAAGGTCCATAGAAGAGCGCAAGGTTGCATTATCAGAGTCTCAGTTAGCTTACTCGACTTTAGGAGAAATATCGTTTAAATACTGCCCTTCATGCTTGGAGCCAATTAAAGTATATAATGAATGTTTCTGTAATTTATGTAAGACACCTAATAAAAATGGAGAAAATGGATATGGCTACTCTCAGTTACTGAATGAATTAAACTTTCAAATTAATGAGAGCAAAAAGCTCATTGAATCTTTTGAAGCCGACATCAATAAAATAAATGGTAACTTACCAAAAATACGACAACAGCTAATATTTGCTAAGACAGAACTAAAAGAAATAAATACATCTTCAGATGAAAAGGAAGCAAAACTGTTAGGTCTAGCTTCTGAAATAGGGTTTAGTAACAGCCAAATAGTTTTTCTCGAAGAAAAGAGAGAGCAAGCACAAAAGGTTGATTTATTAAAGCAAAAAAAGTTAGAAGCCAACCAGCGTCTATCTAATTTACACTCTCAGCTAGATGAAATTACAGCACGACAAGAAAGTAGGTATTTAAGCGTTTACAACTCGATAGAGTCTAAGGCTATTGAATTATTAAAATTAGATGGTGGGTATGAAAAAGCGTTTAAAGATCCAGAGGAAGTGACGTTTGATTTTGCTAAAGACAAAATGTTTGTAAATGGGCGCAGTAAATTTTCAGCTAGTTCAATGGTAGTTATGAAAAATAGTATTCGGTTTTCTATTTTTGCTCATGCAGCAGATGATCAATTTTCTAGACTGCCTAATTTACTACTCATGGACAATATGGAGGATAAGGGAATGCAACCAGAGCGTAGTCAAAACTTTCAAGAACAAATAGTAAATGTATCGAAGAATATTAAAAATAATTTTCAACTAATTTATACGACATCCATGATAGCTGATGATTTAGAAGGCAGTGAGTTGTGTGTAGGTCCATTTTATAAAAAAGGCACCCATACGCTTGAGTTTTAATGAGGGAATTGTCAAATAGCGAACATAATAACTCTCTTCTTTTCAAGACGAAGTGTCAGATCTGGTCTGAACTAATCCACTTTATATTTGAAGATGTTATGTATCAGGTGCTCAACTACCACTACCATATCAACTTGAAAAGCTGCAATCTTTATTGACTAGTTCACAAACGCTTTTCTTATTCACGAAACACCCTCCTCAACTTCCGCTATTGTTTTTCCCAGCGCTGTTTTCCAAGCCTGCCGCCCATTAATCGGCGAGCCAAGAATAACAGCAGCGGCTTGTGAGGGACTGGAAAATACATGATTTTTCAAAAACCGTTGATTGCCCTAGCATACCAAACCCCACGCCCTTTCTCTTTTCGCTCTAACAGCCCTAATTCAACAAGCTGCGCAAAGCGATTTTTTATCGTGGGGCGGGCAATGGTGGTAATCAAGGCTTCGGCAGCTTTTACATTTCTGCTGGTGTATCAAAACTACGATTTAGGCTCAAGGAAACGCGCTGTAGTAGAAAGCGGCAAGCTTAATAAAACTTATCAAATCACGGTGCCCGAGGCGTTTAGTGGATAGAAATAGCTCATTTTATGCACAAGTTCAGCTATTACTTCGTGTGCTGCTATTTGTCGCTCAAGAACCTTGCTTTGCCTTCAAAATGGTTCTATTAGAAGGGCTTAACGAGCTATCCATGACTGGCAAAACAGATTAACAAGCAAGCACTGATGCGTTTGCCAATACATGCTGGTTTTGTGACGAGTGAATCCGAGGCATCTACAGTTAGTGCTGCAATAACCGAACAAGTAATAAGTTTGCTACACGTGTTAAGGAGCCTCTGAAAATCTCAGCTTATTATTGAGCTTTTCAGAAAATGACTCGAAAACTCAAAAAAACAGCTAAAAAAGGCCGTTTTCGAGGTAAAACCACCTCTTTTAGCCCTTAATTCGCCGTTTTGGCGGATTAAGGGCGCACTAACCCTAAGCCAGCAAGTATTTTCTGCTGATCATGAGGTTCGTTAGTCCTGCTAGCAGGCATAAACGGTTATGGTTTTTATCAAGCCCTTTGTAACGGACTTTGTTATAGCCAAATACGCACTTGATGTAGCGAAACGGATGCTCAACTTTAGCGCGTAGCTTGGCTTTCATTTTTTCAATTTCCTGCTCATTTTCGGTCATGGTTTTACGCTTACTGATTCGAGCACTGATCAGCCAGGCAAGATTTTTGCGCTCTTTGTTTTCCCTGCGTTTTTCAACACCTAGGTATCCAGCATCACCAAATACACGCTTTTCTTCGCCATGTAGAAGGCTTGCAGTCATGGTTACGTCGTGCACATTGGCAGCCGTACTTTCCACGCTATGAATCATACCTGTGACATCATCCACGCCGATATGCATCTTCATGCCAAAGTGCCATTGGTTGCCTTTCTTGCTGGAATGCATTTCTGGGTCGCGCTTGCGGCTTTGATTTTTCGTTGAGCTCGGTGCGGAAATAATGCTGGCATCCACAATGGTGCCTTCGCGAAACAGCAAGCCTTGATGCTGCAAGTGCTTGTTAATTTCCTTCAGAAATAGCTTGCCCAGCCCATGCTTTTCAAGGAAGTGACGGAAGTTTAAAATCGTTGTTTCATCAGGAATATTGTCTGACAAACGCAATCCTGCAAAGCGGCGTATTGATTCAATTTCATACAGCGAATCTTCCAGAGCAGGATCGCTAAGGTTGTAGAACAACTGCAAGCAATGCACACGCAGCATCACACTGAGCGGATAAGGGGGACGCCCCATTTCACCTTTTGGGTAATGCTTAGCGGCGCGATTCTCCAAGCGCTTCCAAGGAATAATGGCATCCATTTTTTCCAAGAAAATCTCACGACGCGTCTTACGCTTTTTGTTCTGGTACTCTGCTTCGGCAAAGGTCAGTTGGCTCATGATTCGGCTCACTGGGCAAAAAAAAGGTCGATGCGGCTATTATCGCAAAAAGTGGGGAGTTATTCAGAGGCTCCTTAAATAATGGCGAGGCAAGCACTAAAATGCTGTTGCAGGCTATGGGCTTAAAGCATCGCCCAAGTTGTTTAAAGAATTATTTGCAGCCCGCATTACAGCAAAACTTAATCGAGATGACTCAACCTGATTCACCGCGCAGCCCAACCCAAAAATACCACCCCACCGCGCTGGGTCGGCACGTATGAGTTTGTAAAGAATAACGTTGGTTTCTTGGTGTTTGTTGGTTATATTTATTACAGATTAATCAAGAGGGCTAAGCTAATGACTCAAGCAACGACCATTACCGTCCGTCTTAAAGGACAGTTGAGTGAATTTGTTGCAGCCAACATCGGCGAGCAAGGCAGCTATGACAACGTCAGTGAATACATTCGTGACCTCATTCGTCGAGATAAAGAGCGGGTCGAGTCTTTGGGCTTTGAAACCTTAAAAGCTGAGTTGAAACTGGCCTTTGATGCGCCTGAGTCTTCTTATCGCAGCCTGACTGCCTTGGACATTATTAACCGTAATAAGCAAACAGCATGAGCAAGGTGCTCATACAGGAAGCGGCATCGTTTCGTCTAGATGAGATATATTGCTATACCCGTGCTACTTGGGGTGAGGCACAAGCCGACCGTTACATTACAGGATTGTTTGACGCTTTTCAGAAGATCGAAACAGGTGAGGTTTTATCACGACCGATACCCGCTGAGTTTGGTGTCAGTGGTTTTTACTTCCGTTATGAAAAGCATTTTGTGTATTGGCGTAGGCTATCAAACAGCGATATTGGTATCGTTACCCTGTTACACCAAGCAATGCACCAGATACAACGCCTTAAAGATGATCTTGAGTCTGAAGTCTAGAAAACGTCAAATAGAAATGAGAACCGACGCGTACATAAATGCAGAGGCGTCGGCCATATTGATCAAAACTGTACGCAGAATCGCGTATGCAGTCAATCAGTCTGTCAGTGCAAACCATATACTGGCAAGCATTGAATGAGTTTAGTCAGCGACTAAAGCAATGCGTGATGTGCTTAGGATATTCAAAATACGGATTAGCAAGCGAGCAGCATGATGTTTCAGGATGAAGAGTTAAAAGTAGAGCAACCCGCCATTGCCCAACTGATTAAACTGGGATGGACCTATGTGCCAGGCGCAAGTCTTGCACCGCTTGCCGCAAGCACGGATGTACAGCCCACAGCAGAGCGCGCCTATTACCGAGATGTGGTGCTGGTGAATCGTCTTGAGTCGGCGCTGCGTAAGCTTAATCCGTGGATCAGTAATGAAAACCTTGGCAAGGTGCGCGTTAATCTTCCTGACAAGGAGCAGGCGGCTGGCTTATGACAATCAAAGAAATAGAAACATCATCAGTAGATGAGTTTTGGGACACGATTTCCCCAATCGGAAGCTTAGTGAAGGGTATGCAAAAACCGGTATTTAGAGGGCAAGGAGACTCTAGCTGGGCATTAATCCCTTCTGTCCTTAGAAATGAAGTTAGCCTGAAATACAAGAGCAAGCTCAGAGAATATAGCCAAACTGAGCAAATAGTTCTTTTTGAGTATTTGATTTTACTCAACTTTTTAAGTTATTTGGACGAGATGGGGTTGGTTATCCCTAATGACTCGCCTGAGTTTAGGCGTCTCATGGAGTTTGATGTGTTTTCGACTCGTTATGGCGCTGATGGGACAGGCTGGCCCTCAAAAGAGTATTTTTCCTTTCTTGCGCTCGCTCAACACCATGGAGTCCCAACGAGACTGTTGGACTGGAGCAGAAGCCCTCTTGTTGCTGCATACTTTGCAGCATCACAAGTATTGAGTTTGGAAGAGATACCAGAAAGTCTTGCTGTTTGGATTGTAGACTCAGCATCATTCTATATATTTGAGGAACAGCTTGAATGTGTTTCACTCCCTGGCAGCACAAGCCAAAACTTAGCTCCACAGAAGGGCGTTTTTTTAGTTCAGCGACAGCAAGGCAGTATGTATAGACACACTCCATTCTCCCCTCAGTTTCTTGAAGGGTCGATAAATCAATTATTTGAAGAGAGTAAAGGTTGCGTAGCGTACAAAGTTATCCTCCCGGCTGCTATGGCAGGTGAGCTTCTATTTAGATGCTCTAAGTTTGGTTTTTCAGCTGCAACGCTATTTCCGGGTTTTGATGGTGCTGCCAAAGCGGCACTCGAATTCAAAATGGCAAAAAGATTGGCGGGTGTTCTGTGAGCCGTATGTTTGAATCAACCTATCAATACTAAATAATGGATGACCTAATATCCCAATCTAAGCGTTCCGAGAGCACCGTCAGCTTGTTCCACTGCTGGGCAAGCACTTGTTTTACTCTGACAGCTTTGATTAATCCATAATTACTATTCCGCTATTAGCGATTAACATAAGCACGCTAAGCGCACGCAAATAGTCGTTTAGACATTGCAAAACAAAACGGATGAAGAAGCGAGCAGCATGATGTTTCAGGATGAAGAGTTAAAAGTAGAGCAACCCGCCATCACCCAGTTGATTAAACTGGGTTGGACCTATGTGCCAGGCGCAAGTCTTGCACCGGTTGCCGCCGGCAAGGATGCGCAGTCCAGCGCCGAGCGTGCGTATTACCGCGATGTGGTGTTGGTGCAGCGTCTTGAGTCGGCGCTGCGTAAGCTTAATCCGTGGATCAGTAATGAAAACCTTGGCAAGGTGATGCGTGAACTGACGCACCCCAATCATGCTGCGCTGATGGAGTACAACCATTCCATTTACGAGATGCTGGTCAATTACCTCTCGGTCGAGCAGGACTTAGGCAAAGGCCGCAAAGGGCAAACGGTCAAGATTATCGACTTTGATAACCCAGCCAATAACGAATACATCTGTACCAATCAGTTCAAGATTGAAGGCGTTAACCAAAACGTCATTCCCGATATTGTTTGCTTTGTGAATGGCCTGCCGCTGGCAGTGATTGAGTGCAAGTCACCTTATGTTGCCGATGCCATTGCCGAAGGCATTATCCAATTGCGCCGTTATGCCAATCTGCGTGATCCAGTCAGCGAGGAAGGTGCGCAAAAGTTATTCTGGTACAACCAACTGATGGTCAGCACCTGCCGTGATCAAGCTAAGGTCGGCACTATCAGTTCCAGCGCTCAGTACTACAGCGATTGGAAAGATGCCCACCCGTACAGTGATGCGGATATTCGGGCGCTATTGAGTAAGCCCGTCTCTAGTGAACAAAGCGTGCCGGTGGACGTGTCTGATGTGCCGTCTCCAGCGTATTTGGCGCAAGCGCAGCAGATTGCTAATGGTGCTGTTGAGCACGCTGAGATCAACGCGCAGCAGCGTTTACTGGCTGGTATGTTTAACCCATCGAGCTTTTTAGACTTAATCCGTAACTTTATTATTTACGAGCCGATTGATGGGCGTTTGATTAAAAAGGTCGCTCGTTATCAGCAGTACCGTGCAGTAAATAAAGTGATCGAGCGCCTTAAAACGGGTGCAGACCGCCGCGAGAAGTCGGGGATTGTTTGGCACACCCAAGGTTCAGGTAAATCGCTGACCATGGTGATGTTGGCGGTGAAGATGCGCCGTGATCCAGAGTTACAGCAGTACAAGCTGGTGTTTGTCACTGACCGTACTCAGCTTGATTCGCAGCTCTCCAGCACCTTCCGCGCAGCACAAAACGAAACCGTCTATAACGCCAATTCTGTGGCTGAATTAAAAGAGCTGTTGAGCCGTGACTCATCGGATATCGTCACCGCGATGGTGCAGAAGTTTCAGGAGGCTGAAGCCGAAGGCGACTTCCAAGACCTCAACGTCAGCGACAACATCATCGTGCTAGCGGATGAGGCGCACCGCACCCAGTTTGGTAATCTTGCCGCGACCATTAACGCAGCCTTACCCAATGCGCCTAAGATCGGTTTCACCGGTACACCGCTATTAAAAAACCAAAAAATGGATCAGGCATTTGGTGGTTACATTGACCAGTACAAGATCAATGAAGCGGTCGAAGACGGTGCCACGGTGCGTATCATCTACGAAGGCCGCCAAGTACAGAGTGAAGTGGTCGGCAAATCATTGGATGCGCTGTTTGACGAGTATTTCAAAGATTACAGCAAAGAAGATCAGGCCGAGATCAAGAAGAAGTACGGCGTAGAGCGTGCAGTGCGTGAAGCACCAGCGCGTATTCGTTGGGTATGTATTGATCTGTTAAACCACTATCGCGAGAAAATTCAGCCCGATGGTTTTAAAGGCATGATCGTGGTGGGTAGTCGTTATGCCGCCACGCTGTTTAAGAAAACCCTCGACGAGCTGGGCGCACCGCCATCGGAAGTGATTATTTCTGGCAATCATAATGATGAAGCCATCTATACGCCCTACACCAATGCGGCCCATCAAAAGCAGGTGATTAAAAACTTCACCAAGCCCTTTGGCACCGATAAAGAAAAAGAAGACCCAACCGCCTTCTTAATCGTCAAAGACATGCTACTGACCGGCTTTGATGCACCCATCGCACAAGTCATGTACATCGACCGCAGCCTAAAAGAACACACCCTGATGCAAGCCATTGCGCGGGTAAACCGTACTTACCCCGGCAAAGATGTGGGTTATGTGGTGGATTACCATGGCCTGTCGGACTACCTGACCGAAGCGCTGGAGATGTTCAGCAGCGAGGACGTGCAAGGCACTTACCATACGCTTAAAGACGAGATCCCAAGACTTAAAGCCGCACATACTCGCGTTGCCAATGTGTTTAGCGCACTCAAGAGCTATGACATTGACGACTATGTTTTGTTTCTTAAAGACGAAGATGTCCGTCAGCAGTTTGAGCTTGCGTTTAAGCGCTTTGCCAAGCAAATGGATGTGGTGCTGCCAGATGTTGCTGCGAGGCCTTTTGTAGGCGATCTAAGGCTCTGGGGCAAGGTGCAGAATGCTGCGCGTAACCGCTACCGTGATCCTGGACTGAATATCAAAGATGTTGGTGCCAAGGTGCGCCAATTGGTTGAAGAGCACATTATCAGCACAGGGGTTGATCCTAAGATCCCACCGGTGGATCTGATGGCTGCCAACTTCAAACAATCGGTAGACGCAATTAAATCACCTGAATCGCGAGCGTCAGAGATTGAGAGCGCCATTAAGCATCACATTACCGTCAACCTTGATGATGACCCTGAATACTACCGGTCGCTCAGTTTGCGCTTGCAGGACATTATCGAGAAATACAACGGTAAGTGGGATCAGCAAGTAGAGCTGCTACTGGAGTTTTGTAACAACATCGAATCCGAACGTACACAGACTGCGACTGATCTAGGTTTAACCGATACCGAATTGGCTTTCTACAACATCCTGATGGTTGAAGTCACCCGCCATAGCGGTGAAGAAACCGTTAGCGAAACCGTACACGATGAAATCAAAGCCACCAGCCAAGGCTTGGTCAGCATGTTTGACGAGGCCACGCAAATTGTTGATTTCTTTGCCAAGGGCGATGAGGTCAAGCGCATGAAGAAAGAAATCAAGCGTGCCATTTTAGAGTGTTCGTACAGTGATGCCGCGCTGGTGAAGGTTGTGCAAGACCGCTTCCTAGAATTAGCCCAAACCCGTTTTGGCGGTAAGTAAACTATGCGAACCGTTCTAGGCGCTCCAGAGTACCGTGACGGCAATGGTTTTATTGCTGAGGTCATTCGTACCAACCGCCGCAAGACCGCTGACATACGGGTCGAGGAAGGTGCTGTGTCGGTGATCGTGCCGGTGAGCACCAGCCTTGAAAAAATTGATCAGCTGTTGTCATCCAAGCGCATGTGGATCAAAGAGAAAATGGCCTTGCAACGCGACATGGCACCGGCTAGCAGTAAGCAGTTTGTCTCAGGTGAAGCCTTTCCATACCTGGGGCGTAACTACCGACTCAAAGTTGAGCATGGCCCATTCGCTCCTGTGAAGCTGTTACAGGGGCACTTAGTTGTGCAAACACCCGAAGGCAGCCAACAACCGCACATGATTCGTAACGCGCTGGTACGTTGGTACAAACGTCAGGCCAGCTTAAAAATCCGTGAGAAGGTAAAACGCTACGCGCCTATCGTCGGTGTTGAGCCAGCAGGTGTTGCCATTAAAACCTTCAAGTCCCGTTGGGGTAGCTGCACCACTAAAGGTCAGCTGGAGTTTAACTGGCGCATCATGCTCGCCCCGAACCGCATGGTAGATTACGTTGTTATCCATGAACTTTGTCACTTGATACATCACGACCACTCACCGGAGTTTTGGCGTGAGGTGATGCGGGTGATGCAGGATTATCAGGTGTGCAGGGAGTGGTTGAGGGGGAATTCGGAGGGGTTAGTGGTTTGAGAAGTGGATAGCCTTCGTCAGGGAATCTGCTCCAGGATTGCTTAAAGTATTGAAAAATAAATTACAAAGCGGCTTACAAATAAGTTGTTATGTACGACAGCATGGACATCACTCATGGACAGAAAGCTTTTAAAACTCCCGTTCAGCCCGGACAATAGCCCTGACTGGATATGCCCAACATGCAGCAAAGGATTTCTTCGAATAAAGGAAAATTCGTTCCTGCATGAAGAAGCTCGCCATTCACGAGAAGCACATGATCACCCAGCATGGGAGCCTGAATGGATTAGCAGTGTAACTGGAAAAAACACAAAGAAGAGTAATCGTGAGGCTCCCTGAAAGTTAAATGCTGAATTTCCTACATATATCTGGAAAAAACGTAGGTTGCAGCTTATTAATCGAAACCTAGCATGTGTATCTATCTGGAAAAAACTAAGGATTTTCCAGATAGATAATAATGTGGAAATTACGGCTCTGAGTTTTTTGGGAATTACATACGCTGTAATCAATACAGTGAGGGCTTTCAAATATAGCCCCATGTTCAAGGATTCGAATCATTTAAAAAATTGTCTCGCAGGCCACCTAATGAATGGTGCAGGGGGGGGCAACTATGCGCACTTTTATCAAGTGACAATCTATATCGTGCAAATCCAGACAGCTGTGGATATAAACAGTGTTTATTGCTAGTGTTGCGACAAATCAATATGAGAATCCTTATGTTCGACATTACTCGTTTTACAGAAATCGAATCAAATCCAACACGCTTTCGTCTCTTAGAAAAAATCCCGTTTTCGGCTGAAGCTAGCTTACCGATCAAGCTGCGCGAAGCTGCTGGAGATGAAATTGCGTTGGCCTTACTGGACTTTGAAACCACTGGTTTTACAGCAGGTTCGGATGAGGTGATTGAGATTGGTTTGGTGCAGGTAGCCTACAGCCCAACCTTGGGAAAGATCACTGAAATCATAGAAATCACAAGCCAGTTGGAATGTCCTAAGCAAACAATCAGTGAGCTGATCACGGGTGTTACCGGTATTACCAATGAGATGGTTGCCGGCAAACGTATTGATGATGCTCATGTGGCGCGTATTGTTAACAGTTCCAATGTACTGATCGCACATAACGCCCAGTTTGATCGTGCGTTCTTTGATATTCGCTTCCCTGAAATGGCCGATAAGGTTTGGGCTTGCAGCGTTAAGGATGTTGATTGGCGTACACATGGCTTTGAAAGCGCAAAGCTTGAGTATTTACTACTGAAAAATGGCTACTTTTATGATGGCCACCGCGCTGCAACGGACTGTTTGGCTATGGTGCAGTTATTTGAAGTTGTACCAAATGCACTACCAGAGCTTTTAGCCAACGCACGGAAAAGTAGCTTTAAGATTATCGCTAAGGGCGTCTCCTATGATGATCGTGAGATCGTTAAAAAGCGTGGCTATCGCTGGGATGCAGCAAATCGCTACTGGTGGACGATTGTTTCTGAGGATGATTATGCTGAAGAAATAGCGTTTTTGAATGAGTTATGCGGCTCAGCAAGCTCGAGGAACATTGTCGAGGCGATCAGCCCAACGTCTCGATACAAGATGGTTTTTTGAGTAAGTGAGTAAGTATTACAACCTATGTAATTTCAGGCCAATTTTCAAAATGTTATCCCGCTGTAGGGTAAATTTGCACTGCTTTCCAATTTAGGGGGGCTATATATGCGTGACTGTGCTTCGGAGAAATTACAGAATTACTTTCTATCCTATCTATTATAGCCAGTAATAGGCTGCAGCCATCCAACTAAACGAATGTTTGAAAAAGTAAAACGATTTTCTTTACGCTCCCTTCCTCTTTTTATGTACGCAAAGAAAATATAAGACCTATTCCTAAATCCGAGTCGAAATATATACTAGCAATTAGAGCTAGTAATGGAGCTTATTGAGGCCGATTACTAGGGCTTGTTGACGTTTCATTACATTGGCAGCCATAACAACCCACAAGCCATGGCAACGACGCTTTGATAATTACGCTTTAACTTATCATATCGCGTTGCCAGACCTCGAAATTGCTTCAAGCGCGCAAACGCATTTTCAACTAGATGACGATCACGGTACAGCGACCAATTCATATCCCCATTGCCCACGACTGAGTTTGATCTTCTTGGTATAACCACATCAGCGCCTTTGCTTTTAATCTGCTTACGAATCTTGCTGCTGTCATAGCCTTTGTCCGCTACTATCGTGGTCGTAGGTGGTAACTTTTCGAATGCGATCACTGTATAGCAGGCGGTCTAGTTACGCCGCGCCCGGGCGTTCTTCAATGCATATACTCGTGCTTGTACCACTACTGGCGTATCAATCACTGCATTCTTAATCTACAAACTCAAAAGCTATCTCACCTAAGTCATGTCCTTCAACGTCAAGGCTGGCACCAAAAATAGGGCACACTGAGATGCGCAGAATTGCTCCTGATGGCTCGCAATCTTGATTCACTTCATTTTCTGTTTTTTTGCGCATGATGGACAAATAGTGTGCTGTTTGTTTTGCGGATAATTGCATGTTTAATTTTTTAGTCATAAATATATTTGCTTTAAAAATGGCTGTGTACGTAGTGGGTTTAATAACAAAGTCTAAATGATGCTGTTAAGCATAAGAGGCTGGGTTGTCTACCGTTCCTGTAAACGAGGTGGCTTGAGCTTCAAGCTGAGTATAGATTTCTTTATAGGATTCTCGGGTGTAGTAATGAGCACGGCCACTCTTAACGAGACTTTGTGTTCCTGCTATGGCTGGAATGCTTAGATCAGAGTAACCAGCAGCTGTAACATCAGGAACAAATACAGGGCGTCCCATGGTGTAGCTGGCATCGACTGCATGCATTGTGCCGCCATCAATGGATGTTTCTATCGCAAAAACTGCAACAGATAAACCAGCTTGAATCCGATCGCGCTTAGCAAAAAGAGCAGGTATCAATCGAGTGCCAGGTGGGTTTTCTGAAACCCAGAGACCATCGCTGTTTAAGATTTCATCAGCAAGCTTTCGATTTCCAGCTGGCGAAATTGAGATTAAGTCTACAAGCACGGCAATGGTAGGGGCGTTAAAGTCCAATGCTGCACGGTGTGCGATAGCGTCGATACCCAGTGCCAAGCCGCTAACAATCGTAAATTCTGTTCTTGCAAACTCTGCAATGGTTTTTACCGTCAGCTTTTCACCCACGCTCGTATTTTGACGTGTTCCCACCACAGCAATAGATTTTTCGTTTTGCAGTAGGTCTATATTGCCTTTGCAAAAAAGAAAAGGCGGCGGCGAAGCAACATCGAGTAGGCGAGTGGGGTAGTTAGCATCTCCACGTAATAAAACTTGGATGCCTTGCTGTTGCCAGCCATCAAGCTTTTCAGAAAGCGGCTGCCTTGCAGAATCAAATTGACCGGCTTTTAAAAACTCAACCAACGAGGATGGCGTTCTTTTAAGAGGTAATTTGTGTTTGCGGTAGCCTGCGAGATCTTCAAGTGTTTTAAGCTGATTGGCAGCGGTGAAAATTAATAATGCGCTTATTGTTTCGTTCCCAACGCCTTTGAGTTCTTTAAGTACAAGTGCATCTAGCAAATTCATATTATTTACCCTCTATAAAAGTATGAGGAAGCGATATACTTACATGGCTTTTGAATTGTAAGTTAACAGCTGGGTGCGACATAGTATGTCGCTTTGCTGTTACTCCTCAACGTAAATCGATATGTCTAGAATTGTAGAGGGGGTATCTGTCTAGCGCTTTTAATTATTTGTGTTGAGAGGAATACAGTAACAATGTCTGAACTCAAATACTTAGCTGCCTATGCGTCCGAGTTGCAGGCGCAAGTGCGCAGCATGTTGGCGCAAGATAAGCTCGGTGCGTATTTACAGCAGCGTTATCCTGAGCGCCATAGTGTGCAAAGTGATAAGGCGTTGTATCAGTTCACCACGGATCTCAAACAGCAGTATCTGCGCAATGCACCCAATATCGACAAAGTACTGTATGATCCGTTTCAATCAGTTCGCTTGCTGCAGTGCTGTCATGAATCTCGCCACCCGTCACTGTAAATTCAATGGGTAAGCGTTTTAAACAGCGTGAGCCATTTACCTTTTTTCGACCACTCATTAAATTTTTTGTAGACCGAATTCCATCGTCCAAAACAAGTAGGTAAGTCTCGCCACGCACAGCCAACACGTAGCCGGTAAAGCATTCCTTCAACAACCATGCGTAAGTCACGCTTGTTATAAATATTTTCTTGAAGCATCATTCCTTTTAGCTTCGACCAGTGCTCATCGCTGAGCATTAATCGGGGCATAGCAAACTCGTTTTGTTTTTGTGTAGGAACTTAAATATTACGAGTTTGCTTCTTTTTTTCAATGACTTACGGGCAAACGTCAACAGGCCCTAGTAAATAAAGCTGAATCCGTCATTAAGTTAATGCAAGAACGCCGCGCCGCGCTAATCTCCGCAGCAGTCACTGGAAAGATCGATGTTCGTAATTGGGAGTCACATGAGTCAGCGCAAATTAAGGAGGCGGTATGAGTCGTTTAGAAAATAAGATCGAAGCCAAAGACCGTACAATTGTTGAGGTGCTGGATAAGAATAAATACACGGTGGATTACTATCAGCGTGAATACAGCTGGCAGCAAAAGCATATTGAGCAGTTAGTCACTGACTTAACTACTGCATTTCTAAATGAGTACGAACCTCGGCATGAGCGTACCGAAGTAGAGAATTACAATAGCTACTATTTAGGTCCTTTTGTTTTAAGGAAACGCTGAATAAAACCAATCAAACCAGCCAATCCATGCGGATTTAAAATTCAGCTCTTAAATTTCAACTTCAGGGCCATAAAAAACCTTTTTATCAGCAGTTTTACCCGTTTTTGCTGCTTTTCCCGGCAGCTTACCGGTTTTTAGGCGGATTTATCCCGCCAACGGCATACATCGCTTCGACAAGAACAGGTTTGCCAAGGCAAACAGGCTATAGAGATGGGCTGTGTTTTTCGCCAAGCCACGGTAGCGAGTCTTGCGGTGACCAAAGTGCACTTTGACCCAGTAAAAGGGATGCTCAACCTTGGCGCGTATCCGGCTCTTTAATTTTTCGATTTTGTCAGCCAGTTGACCTTCTTCTGTGCCGCTATCGCGCAGCTTTCGACGCTTTCCATGGCGCATGGCTACCACCCACTCCACATCTTTATCCTTATTTTCTTCCCGTTTGTCAGCCCCCAGATAACCAGAATCACCGTATACCTGCTGTTCCTCGCCGTGTAGCAAAGCATGAGCTTGGTTCACGTCGTGCACGTTGGCCGCAGTGGTGACCAGTGTGTGCACCAAACCGCTAGCCGCATCAACACCGATGTGAGCTTTCATGCCAAAGTAATACTGATTGCCTTTCTTAGTGGAGCGCATTTGCGGATCACGGCTTTTACTCTTATTCTTGGTGGAAGGTGGTGCGGCAATAATTGTAGCGTCAACCACCGTGCCTTCCTTGAGGTACAAGCCCTTGCTCGCCAGTTGGTAATTGACCGCAGCAAAAATTTGTTGAGTCAAGCTGTGAGTTTCCAGCAGACGACGAAAACGCAACAAAGTGGTCGCATCCGGCACGGCATCACGCCCAAGATCAATATCCATAAACAGCTGAATTGCTGCGCTGTCATAAACGGCATCCTCAGTTCCTTCATCGGAAAACCCCATGACCTGCTGTAGGATGTACATACGTAACATGCGAGAAAGCCCCATAGTCGGACGACCTCGTTTGCCGTCAGATTTCGGATAGTACGGCTCAATCACTGATTCCAGAACAGACCAAGGCACCAGAGTTTCCAGGTCCATCAACAGTCGATCCCTACGGGTTTGCTTCTTTTTGCTGACGAACTCGGCTTCGGCGAAAGTGATTTGCATGACTGTGGACTCGATACTAATTACGGATTGGACTATTTTACCAAAGGCTGCAGCCCGCTTGGGGTTTGTTCAGTGTTTCCTTAAGTGAAAAGGGCGGTAAGCGCAGCATTATTGATGGCCAGCAGCGTTTAACATCGCTCACGCTTATTTTGATTTTTTTAAACCATTTGCAGAAAGACTATGGCGTTAATGAAGCCATTGAAGGCATGATTTTCTCTGAGAAATTTGGTAAGAAGTCATTTAACATTGATGTGCCAGAGCGCACTTCTGGCTTGCAGGCCCTCTTTGAAACAGGTGAGTACAATGTGCCTGATGATGCCGACGCCTCTACAGTTAATATGGTTGAGCGTTATAACGACATCATCGAAGCCTTCCCCAAAGAAATTGATGCTCAAGTGCTACCGTTCTTTATCGACTGGTTTAAAGAGCGTGTGGTGCTGGTTGAGATACTGGCTTACTCAGACGACAACGCCTATACAATCTTTGAGACCATGAATGATCGTGGTTTAAACCTCACTCCGACAGAAATGCTCAAAGGCTATTTACTGTCACGCTTTAAAGATAACGCTCTGCGCAAAAGCACCAATGACTTTTGGAAAAAGGCCATCATTTGCCTGCAGGGCATTGATAAAGAAGAAGATCAGAAGTTTATTCAGGCATTCTTGCGCGCTAAATACGCTGTCACCATTCGTCAGGGTAAAGCAGGCTCTAAAAACGAGGACTTTGAGAAAATCGGCACGCGCTTCCATAACTGGTTCCGCGATAACTTAAAGTTAGTCGGCTTAGGCAAAGATTCACAAGAAGATTTTGACCGTTTTATTAATAAAGATTTTAAGTATTATTTTGATGCCTATCTACGCATCGCTCAAGCGAGAGCAACCTTAACTAAGGGGTTGGAGTCTGTTCATTACATTGAACATTGGGGTATCGCAGCGTCTCTACGAGACCCATTACTGCTGGCACCATTGCTGCCTTCTGATAGTGTTGAAACTGCCAACCAGAAAATCAATTTAGTTGCTAAATACATCGAAATATTTTGTGTACGCCGCTCAATCAACTTCAGAACTTTTGCTGCCACTTCGATTCGCTACACAATTTACACTTTAGTAAAAGAGCTACGCGATAAGAACCTAGAAGAGCTACAAGAAATTCTAGAAAGTAAGTTGGCGGCAATGGATGAGTCATGGGTGGGGATGCACCGATTCCGCCTGCATGGGCAGAACAAGGTATTTGTTAAGTATCTGCTGTCACGCTTATCAGGCTATGTTGATCAGTTAGCTGGCCAAAGTACCGACTTTAGAAACTACTTCCTTAAAGGTACTGGCAAACCATATGAGATCGAACATATATGGGGCAGACATTTTGACGACCACAGGAATGAGTTTGAGCATGAAAACGACTTCGTAGAATACCGTAACCGTCTGGGCGGCTTGGTTTTATTACCTAGGGGTACTAACCAGTCTTATGGTGACAAACCTTACGAAGTGAAAAAGCAGCATTACATTAAAGAAAACTTGCTGGTGAAATCGCTTTGCCCTTTGACGTATGAAAACAATCCGAATTTTAAAAAACTCATCATTGAGCATGGGCTACCCTTTAAGGCTCATAACGAATTTAAAAAAGGTGATTTTGATGATCGCCAAGATTTATATCAAGTGATGTGTGAAAAAATTTGGACGTTATAAGTTATGCAAGAACGCCGTACCGCTCTAACCTCTGCAGTCGTATGAGCCGTAATGATGCGATTAGCTTGTCTATTCAGATCAGTATGTGATTAGGTTAGTGTCAGTAATCGCATCACGAGAGACGCTATGTGGATTTGGCAGCAAAAGCAATGGCCCAATTTTACTTGGGATAATCGCGTCATCGAGCCCCTGTTAAGAACAACGCGCCTTAATCAAGGCGTGTTGTTGGGTAAGGCAACCAGCTAATCGGCTCATCAAAAACACAGTATGTTGGAGACCTTGCTGGCGAACCTCGTGCATTCAAGCGCGATTGAGGGCGAGCAGCTTAATGTGTTTTCTGTGCGTTCTTCGCTGGCGAATCAACTGGGGTTTAGCGAAGCACAACCTTTTCCCACTACCCAGCAATCCGATGGCCTAGCCGAAATCATGCTGGATGCGGTAGAGAACTTAGCTCTGCGACACAATATGTCGCAGAGCTAAGTTATTTTATGTGTTTGGAGTGATGTGTGCTGAATAAATTAAACAGTTTCACTGGAACTTAGAAAGTGTTTACGGACCTGTGTAAACAAGCAGCTATGCAATCTACAAGCATGCTGAGCCCTGCCGTCGACAGAAAAACTTACCGGCCAGAGCTTAAGGAAACGCTGAATAAAACCAATCAAACCAGCCAATCCATGCGGATTTAAAATTCAGCTCTTAAATTTCAACTTCAGGGCCATAAATAACCTTTTTATCAGCAGTTTTACCCGTTTTTGCTGCTTTTACCGGCAGCTTACCGGTTTTTAGGCGGATTTATCCCGCCAACGGCATACATCGCTTCGACAAGAACAGGTTTGCCAAGGCAAACAGGCTATAGAGATGGGCTGTGTTTTTCGCCAAGCCACGGTAGCGAGTCTTGCGGTGACCAAAGTGCACTTTGACCCAGTAAAAGGGATGCTCAACCTTGGCGCGTATCCGGCTCTTTAATTTTTCGATTTTGTCAGCCAGTTGACCTTCTTCTGTGCCGCTATCGCGCAGCTTTCGACGCTTTCCATGGCGCATGGCTACCACCCACTCCACATCTTTATCCTTATTTTCTTCCCGTTTGTCAGCCCCCAGATAACCAGAATCACCGTATACCTGCTGTTCCTCGCCGTGTAGCAAAGCATGAGCTTGGTTCACGTCGTGCACGTTGGCCGCAGTGGTGACCAGTGTGTGCACCAAACCGCTAGCCGCATCAACACCGATGTGAGCTTTCATGCCAAAGTAATACTGATTGCCTTTCTTAGTGGAGCGCATTTGCGGATCACGGCTTTTACTCTTATTCTTGGTGGAAGGTGGTGCGGCAATAATTGTAGCGTCAACCACCGTGCCTTCCTTGAGGTACAAGCCCTTGCTCGCCAGTTGGTAATTGACCGCAGCAAAAATTTGTTGAGTCAAGCTGTGAGTTTCCAGCAGACGACGAAAACGCAACAAAGTGGTCGCATCCGGCACGGCATCACGCCCAAGATCAATATCCATAAACAGCTGAATTGCTGCGCTGTCATAAACGGCATCCTCAGTTCCTTCATCGGAAAACCCCATGACCTGCTGTAGGATGTACATACGTAACATGCGAGAAAGCCCCATAGTCGGACGACCTCGTTTGCCGTCAGATTTCGGATAGTACGGCTCAATCACTGATTCCAGAACAGACCAAGGCACCAGAGTTTCCAGGTCCATCAACAGTCGATCCCTACGGGTTTGCTTCTTTTTGCTGACGAACTCGGCTTCGGCGAAAGTGATTTGCATGACTGTGGACTCGATACTAATTACGGATTGGACTATTTTACCAAAGGCTGCAGCCCGCTTGGGGTTTGTTCAGTGTTTCCTTAAATAACAAACTGATATGCTAAACGTGTGGCTGAGGAATATTTGGAGAAAGAAATGGAAATCTATAGCGAACAATATAGCCTTTGGGAAGAGTTTCTAGAAGAGTGGCCTTTATCGCGCTTATCTGAGATGACTTTGGACGAGTACATCAAGACTGGCTCTCAAGACACCTTTACTTCTTGGATTGAGTCACGCTTAGATAAGTTAGGCAGTATTTGGGGTGGTTCAGCCTTTAAGTTTGGCGTGTTTTCTCGTGATGGTTCTGAGCTTAAAGAAAATACTAATAGGCACAGTTATTCAGATACACATGGCTGGTATACGGCACTGGGTGGCAGTGCAGAAGAAGCTTTTGCAAAAGTGCGCGAAAGCGTGGTGCGGGTAGCTCAACTAGCTAGAAGTGGTGATCTAGAAAGTATCGAGGCTTTTACGGGTTTAGGTGAGGCTTACAAGTGGAAAATTGCGTTTCATTACCAAGATCGCGCCAAACCCACGATTGTAAACATATTTAGACCCGAAGCTTTAGCTGCTTTTGCAGAAAACGGATCAGTAAAAAATACCGCTGCTTTACAGAAATTGGTATTAGAGAAAAACACAGAAAGACTGGGTGTTTTAGAGTTTGGTAAACAGGTGTGGGCCGTTTGGAGTAAGAAAAATATTTCCGTTTGGAAACTCTCTCATGGACCAGCGACATTTACTGCAGATGAGCAGCAACAGCTTTTAGACTCACAGAAAGTAGTAGTCGACAAGCTAGCAAGAAAGGAGCAAGGCAAGCGCTTTCAAGAAGTACCCATTGGCACGTTATTTTATTTGTGCCATGGCAATAGTATCCAGCTGCTCGGCAGGTTTACCACAGCAGCACAGCCGGCTAGTAAGGGCGAAACTTGGCTTGAGAGAAGCTATGAGGTGCTTTTCCCAGCCCTTAAGCATGAAAGGTATACGCATAACTCCAAACTCTGGTCGCCACAAGGTAATTCATTGTTTTACCAAGTGAGGCCGAGGGATCTGCCAGAGTTCGAAGAAACTCTGCTCAAACCATTTTTTAACAAGGATTTAATCGCGCTTAGCGATTTCTACTCACAAGATCAGCTGCAACGTATTGAAGAGGTACAGCAAGAATACAACGAAGATGTTGATGAGTTAGAAGCCGATGAAAAGTTGCCTATCAACTGTTTCAATCGCATTTACTATGGACCGCCAGGTACAGGAAAAACGTACCAACTCTTAAAGCTACTGAAACGCTATGAGCCGAGCACTAAGACATCAGTAGAGCAAAAGGGCAAGCAATTTAACGCCACTGAGAACGACAAGAACAACGAAGGAAAAATTAAACGCTATAGATTTGTTACCTTTCATCAGTCTTATGGCTATGAGGAGTTTGTGGAAGGCTTGCGCCCTGTACTAGACAGTGACTTGGAAGAGGGCGAGGTAAAATATGAAATTCGCGCCGGCGTATTTAAACAGCTGTGTGAAGAAGCACGCCAAAATCCAACTGAGCGCTACGCCATGGTGATTGATGAAATTAACCGCGGCAATATCAGTAAAATCTTTGGCGAACTCATTACCCTGATTGAACCGGATAAACGTGCGGGTGCTGATAATAAGGTGATAGTGAAGCTGCCCTACTCAGGTCAGGACTTTGCGGTGCCTGCCAACATCGACATCATCGGTACCATGAACACAGCGGACCGCTCCCTTGCTCTGTTAGACACAGCATTAAGGCGTCGTTTTGAATTTGTGCCATTGCTGGCCGATACCCGCAATGAATCTGGTGCGCCCTTGGTGGGCTTAGTGGTAAAAACAGATTTAGAGAATATTGATGTGCGCCAGATGCTCGAGCGCATTAATGAGCGTATTGAAGTGCTGTACGACCGTGACCACACTATTGGACACGCTTACTTCATGAGCCTAGAAGATATAGATGATGCTGAGCGTTTTGAGCAGTTAGCTGATATTTTCCGCAAAAAGATAGTGCCCTTACTTGAAGAATACTTCTTTGAAGACTGGGCTAAGATAAGTTTAGTGCTCGGTGATAATCAAAAGCCAGAAGACGCTAGATTTATCACTAAACTGGATGCTGAAAAAGACCTGCAAGCACTGTTTGGTGACCATGAAATCGAGCTTTACTCGGTTAAAGAAAGGTATCAAATTAATAATGATGCCTTTGATAAGCCTGAAGCCTATATAGGTATTTATAATCCGCGGGCTATTAGGCAGGAATGAACACCTTAACGGTTTATGAATATGACGTGCTAGTGGAGAGCTCTGGCCAGCGTGCCAATGGCTCCACAAAGCTTGTGCCTAAAAGCCTGTTTCAATGGCTGCAAACTGAGGCCGTTCGTCTCTCCGAAAGCGGTGAAAATGCGTGGCTTAGGTTAAGCCAGCGGCATGGACGGCCCGCAGTTAGGTTGATGAACTATGTGGGAGTGATCCGAAGCCCGGATGGTTTTCAGTTAGAAGTGTTGCCGAAAATTGGTAAAACAGCCCCTCAGCCTGAACAAGTTAGAGCGTTGTTGATTGAAATGCTGCGTTGCTTGGCGGGCTTTAGGTTCATTCAAACCGACAGGGCTGCTTTGGCTACAGCGAAAATGCCATTGCTTGAAGTGTTTATCAGTGAGTTTTTAAGCGCGATGGAGCATTTGGTCAAGCGTGGTGTTCGCAGTGACTATGTTCAACAGCAAGATAACTTGCAAGCCCTAAGAGGCAAGCTACTCATTTCTCAGCATCTGCAGGCTAACCTTGTCCGCAAAGATCGTTTTTACACTGAGCATGAAGAGTTCACCCCAGATCGACCTGTCAATCGGCTGCTCCACTTGGCATTGTTGCGTGTAATGAGTTGGTCGCTAAATTCAAATAATCAAAAACGTGCCCGCGAGCTTAGCTTCATCTTTTCTAATGTTCCACTGCCTAGCTCGCAGCAGGCGGATCTACAGCGTATGCGTGTGGATAGGGGGATGGAGCACTATCGTCAGGCAGTGGCTTGGATGCGCTTAATTCTCGGCGATATGTCGCCATTAACGGGTGCAGGTAAGCATTCTGCATTTTCTTTGCTTTTTCCTATGGAGGCAGTTTTTGAAGCTTATGTAGGCAAACATCTTTCTAGACAGCTTCGTGAGCCGTATTGTTTGCGCACACAGGCGCGTTCTTTTTCTTTAGTAAAACACCGTGGAAAAAACTGGTTTAGATTGAAGCCCGACTTTCTAGTGGATAAAAATACCAGGACAGAGTTTGTGCTAGACACTAAATGGAAGCTTTTAGACTCAGCGCTTGATAATGGCTCTAATAAGTATGGTCTGAACCAAGGTGATTTTTATCAGTTGTTTGCTTATGGGGAAAACTATCTAAAGGGACAGGGCGATGTGGTGCTTATCTACCCCAAGACTGATACCTTCCAAAATGCTTTACCTGTATTCGAGTTTTCAAGCTCGCTTGATTTAAGGTTGTGGGTACTGCCGTTTTGCTTAATGACAAGGCGGCTTGTTTTGCCAGAGCATGGGCCACTAAGTGACTATTGCGTCAATAGCTCTTTTTCTGCACCGCTAAGTAACGCTCACAAGAGGTAAATTAGTTGAATAAAGTTCTGCATAATCGTATTGATGAAATCTTATTTTATAAATGGGATCCTATCCGAGTATCCGACTCGAATTGGCCGCGTGATGAGTACACATTATATGTTAATGAAGTATTGGAGTTGGCTGCTAATAATACGACCTTTCAACCGTTAGCTGAGCATTTGGAACGGCTGGCTACAGAAGTCATAGCGTGCGCTGTCAGTAAGGAGCGTACTTACAAAGTAGCAGAGTTGATATTTTCTATTGTTCATGACGAAGGGTATTATCCCGATCATAGCGTTATCAGCGTTGATTAATTCTGTCTGTTTTTTATTTAGAAGAAGATGCTCAGCTTGTAACTTTTAAATAACAAGGAAAACCGATGAGTATTCTATATCTGCACGGCTTTGCTTCTGCAGTAAAAAAAAGTAGTAAGAAATATGATGCGCTCAGCAAGATAGGCGAGGTTGCGCCTTTTGCTCCAGACTACAGCCAAGGTTTTGATCAAGTGATGAAAGACACTTTAGCTTTCGCTGCAGCTGCAGGTGACATAAAAGGCGTCGTCGGTACGTCGATGGGTGGTTACACAGCTTCGCATATCGCCGCAAAACTAAACGTACCTTTTGTTGCCATCAACCCGTCGATAACGCCAAGTCAGACCTTAAGGAAATACGTAGGCAACCATCAAAATTATGATGGCAGCAGCTATGAGCTAAAACTTGAGCACATCGGCTCTTATCCGGATTTTAATATCGCGGCCAAAAGCCTAATTATTGTTAGCACACTGGATGAGGTGATACCTGCCGAAGACACCCAAGCTTTTGCCAAAGAAAAGCAACTGCCTATTATTAGCTGTGATTATGGCAACCACCGTTTTGAAGATATTTCGACACTGATTGAGCAGGTTGCTGAGCATTTTCAGGCCGCGCAGTAACGCAGCGCTTTGTGGCAAATTTGAAGCACAGCGTAAAGTCTATCCAGCAACAATTACCTTGTTAGGCATCAGTTTTTGCTCTTACATCTTGACGAACCAACAAAAATATAGCGCCTTCTAGGTTAGCAACTCTCAATCCCGGCTCGAGCTTATTACCCAGCGCCCTGATTGCAGACATGAACAATCGGTACCCCCTAGGATTTAGCGCTACACCTAAACCCTGCCGCAACACATCATCAAGGACTGCATAGCGCTCTGGACTTAACATTCGGAGATGCTTACTCGCGAAAGAAACACCAAGGCCCTTTATATCCACACCCATGGCAATAACTTCTTCGTCATCGCTGGAGGAGCGAGCATGAATTAGCCAAGATTTAAGCAAGTAGGAAAGATTTTCTGATTCGTTATAAATATTTAAATTAGCCCAAACTCGCTTTCCTCGCCCCCATTCACATACGCTGCGAGAAAACCGAAGAAAATCTTCTGGATCGGAATTCATTGATAACGCTGCACCCTGTGCCTCTAATGCTTGGACACTTTCAGCATCAACACTCAATAATGCATTCGCACTACGAATTGCAGCCTCGGAAAACTTAAAGCCACATAACTCTAAAGTTTCACTTTCTACAGCCATGTGACTTTGGTCGTAGTCATTAGCAACACGCATTACCCCGTCCGCTGCTTGAAATGGCCAAGGATGAACTGTCTCTATACCTAGAGCATAGGCATCGCAAGATGGACAGACATCTACCCACTGAGTATTTGAGAGTTTCTTGCGGTGATGAAAGGAAGCTTTCGTGAACGCAAGCGCCTCTTTCAGCGTTCTCCCATTTATTTTTGCTAGATAGCCACCACATATTTTGCATAGAATCACAAGTCATCTCCCTATGTTAACTTGATGCCTGACGCCAAGCTATAGACGCAGCTTGCTGCGTCTATAGCTTAAGCGCCTTGTTATATTTCATTTGTTTAGCGCGGACAACTGCATAGAAATATCTATTGACCGATGATCATTTAAAAACTTTTTATTAGTTGTGATAACCCAACCATTTTGATGGCTATTGGGTACACCATATTCTTTGGCTACCTCAACTGGAACTTGAATAGCTTTTTTTATTGCGCCGCTTGCCTCAAACAATATAACCACCAAAAAATCAAAATCCCATGACCGAATAACGTTCAACTGAGTTGTTGGAGAGCTTTTTATTTTACGTGACTTCACTTGGTATAACGTGCCATCAGACGCTTCAATATCAGCACTAGCGCCGGATATTTCAAGTAAGCGTCCGCCGTAATATTGGTGAGAAAGATATTCAGCATACTCTCCGACAACATTACTTGTGCGGCCAAGAGCAACCGTAAGTTTATTAGAGTATTCATTAAACTTTAGCCAGAGATCCTTTACATCTTTCATTGCGCACCCTTTGAAATATTATATTAGAAAGCATGCGCGTTTCGCTGCCACGCCTGCCTAGTTTATTCAATAGTAAAGCATTGCTTGTACGCAGCTTTTCTACCCATAGCAAAATAGCCATCGGTGTTACTGTAAGGCTAGTGCACCTCTTATCAAGTGCGGCGCTCTTAATCTACGAATTCAAAAATTATCTCACCTAAGTCTTGCCCTTCTACTTCAAGGCTGGCACCAAATATGGGGCAAACTGAGATGTGGAGAAATGCACCAGATGGCTCGCAGTCTTCATTAACTTCACCTTCTGTTTTTTTGCGCATGATGGATAAATATTGTGCTGTTTGTTCTTCAGATAATTGCATGTTTAATTTTTTGGTCATAATAATACTCATTTCAAAAGACAGGTATCAGTGTGAAGCTGTATAGGAGGGTAAAGTGCGGGCTGGTCACTAAATATGCCTAACTATCACTTCATTTTGAAACAAGCTTCAAATTAACAGCCAGATACGACATAGCGTGTCGCTATATTTTTACACCCTAACGTAAACCAATATTTTTAAAGAATGCCTGTGGACTCTGTGCTATCCGAACTTTTCAACCTCATCCAGCCAATCGGTAAATGTGCTCCATAAGAATAATAGTGTGACCTTCTCCAAAAGCGGTATCAAAAACGACCGTATTTGGTACCACCTAAATGCACCAAACCTAAAGGGTCTGGTGGTGAAGGTTTTAAATAGTAAGCGTTCAGTAATCCTACCTAAGTCCATCACCATGCAAAAAGCATATTAATTTCACAGTTTGCTCAAGCTGCTACTTTACGCATTGACATACATCTACGTATACAGCACAGTTTACGTAGATTTGTATATTTACGTGAGGTTTTGTAGTGGAATTTAGATACCCAGTGGCTGTAGCAGAAAATAACGCGCATTCATTACGATACTTAACTAGAAACTTGAGTGATCCTGAAGCAGGTCAAGCGGCTTTTGAGGAGCTTTTGCTAGAGTTGGGTAATTCCGTAGATGTGTACCCCGATTGGCACCCCATTTTGACCAACCCGCCACAAGACGGCCTAAGAGGTGCATCTTTGCAGAACCTACCTGCATACAAGGGTATGGATCATACTGTTTTGTTTATAAAAGGTTTTGTAACCTGCCCTTACGATGAAGCTAAAGCAGACCAGTTAGTAAATAATGTAAACGCAGTGACAGGGCTTCAAGCCTATCGCTTGGATGCTGTTTTATATAGTGATAACGCATACCCAGTAGTTGTTCAAGCGGTTGATGTTGTGCTGGAAGGGGATGGCACTATACGCAGCAGGGATGCTCTTGCTTGGTGTGTACAAGAAATGGTTAAAGATGCTCATAACGCTGAAGTTGCAGAAACTTGGTGGAATATAAGAACAAATCTTCTCGGTTGTCCACACGGTTCGCGCTCGTCAATAATAGTGAATCAGCATACCGGAAGTCATATACGAAAAATTCTTGAGGCGATGAATAATAGCGGTATGTACGGACCAATCAAAGAATGGTCATTGAATATGCTCTCGAAGAAAAAAAGAGATACGATTGCTAAAACCTTGATTATGACTGCTATCGCCAATTACCGCGACGCAAGAAGAAAGTTTGACTTTGAGCTGTGTGGTGAGGCGATTAAAGCAGAGGTTCGAGACACATGGGATGACGGTACAGAGCTTCGTGTTGTGGTAGTGATTGGCGATTCTGACTTAGTTGTAACAGGTTGCTACTACCCTGAGAACGGAGTTTTAGAAACGTCTAGCCCAAAGGGTAAGCGCTCAATAGCTGAGAAGTTTTTATAGAAATAAGGTTAGTTATTTCTGGGCATTCCGAGTCAGGCTTAGAGAGAGCTAAAGTGAGCTTTCTACTTGCTAGCGCTGTTAATTTAAGGGTGAGATCACCCTCAGTCCACTGGAGACCGTGGGAAGTCCAATAAGTTTTTGCGTTGTGCTGTTCACGATTTTAAACGATTTAGGAGTCAAATAATTGAAGCGGTATACAGCGTTAATAAAGAGCTTGCCTGAGACAGAACATGCGTTTACTACAAAAAAAGAGGTTTGGTCAGCGCTCTTATCTAAAAACAGTTTAGGGGCTGACCTGCTGCCTAAATTTTTCGGACAGTACGCTTCTATAGAAATATCACGTGAAGACCTGTTCAACTACGCGCAAGCCGACGACTTAAAGCAGTTTATCCTCGCCACCATTCTATGGGGATACCCTGCTGGCATGAGAGGAAATAATTTCACAAACATCATTAAGCAAATAGAAAAGCTGGAAGATGCGCTTAAAAAAGCGAAGCAAGGTAATGTTGACTGGCAAAGCCATTTAAGGGTAATGAAGGATATCCATGGCCTTGGCATCTCTACCTACACAAAATTTTTATACTTTTTAAAAGTTAAGGTAGGCTCTTATCCAGCACTTATACTGGATAAGCGGATAGTGAGTGTACTTAATAAGGGCTTGTTTTCTGAATTTTCAGAATTAAAAGACATTAGCTATATCAACGCTTCAGTTAAATACCCTGAGTATTTAAAGAGCATAGATATTGTAGCAAAAGAGTTGGGCGTGCCTCATGGAAGCCTAGAAATGTTTCTCTTTGGATTCGGTCTCAACCTGAAACCTCGAGATACTAAGCAGGTTTAAATACTCAAACGGGACAGCAAATTGTCGTGAGCAGCCAAGCCGTAGAGGCATAGTGAATTTGGCCACCTATTTATATTCGCGCAGACTCGAACGTATCCATTTCTTTTTTTACATCAGCAATCAAATGCCGCGAGCAACCAAGCGTTTCCTGGATACTGGAATAGCTTTGCCCCGCCTTAAGTAACGATGCAACACTCGCACGTTTTTTTAAATCAGGTTTACGTCCAACGTACTTTCCGTCTGCTTGCGCTTTTTCGATACCTTGCAACTGACGCCTACGCCGATCCTCGTAATCTTTGCGTGCAACTGCCGCCAACATATCAAGGAGCATCCCGTTAACTGCTTGGATGATGGAAGCTGTGAACTCTGTGCTATCAGAACTTTTAAACGCCATCCAGCTGGTGGGTAATTCTGGCGAAACGATCATCAGTTTTTTTGATGCCAGCAGATGTTTTAGCGTTTCCCAGTCAGATTGTTTCAGTCGTGCCAGCCGATCAATTTGTTCGACTAGGATAGTGTCACCTTCTTCAGCATCTGAAATTAATTCCATTAGCTTAGGTCGATGCAATGTCGCACCCGATTCGTTCTCTATATAGAAGGAAGCGATTCTCTGATTGTGGTCGGCAGCAAAATTAATCAGCGACTGTTTTGCACGCTCAGCATTTTGCTCAGTAGTCGAAGCTCGAAGATAGGCACGTAAGAACATTTTGAGATACCAGTCTGTTTTAAATGGTTCTCGTATTGTAGTCTGTTATAAGTGGTTCTGTAAGCTGTTTTGAGTGCTTAAACTCTAGTTCTCTTGAGGTATACCCTAATCAGCTTCGTCCAGGTAGCTGAGCACGCCTGTGGAGCTGTGGTAAATCCAATAAACATAACCGTAAAGCTTAATATTTTTTATTTATGTAAAATCTGAAATTTACTCGCCAACGGCCTAGCTGAAAAAAATGAGAGATGAAAGTACTCTGCAGTTTCCCAATTAAGGGACATGAATTAAGAGGAAATTATCATGGCTAAATCAAGTTCAAAAAGCGGCGGTCGTGGACCTTCAAGTCATTCAGGCCCCGGTGGTAACTGGCCTGCAACTACTGGTAACAAGTCTGGCGGTGGTCGCGGTAACGCACCAGCTAAGGGCAAGTAAGTTTTGAGTGCACAATCAGC
This sequence comes from Pseudomonas sp. C27(2019), assembly GCF_008807395.1. Lineage (GTDB taxonomy): Bacteria > Pseudomonadota > Gammaproteobacteria > Pseudomonadales > Pseudomonadaceae > Denitrificimonas. The sequence continues at coordinate 2,666,824 of NZ_CP043320.1, read as the reverse complement.
CGACCTATAAATCGGCTGATTTTACTCGGGAGGGTCAGATGAAAAGATACAGTAAAGATAAGAATATCAATCAGAAGGTTCGAAACCTGATTAAATCTGGTTGGGAGGCTAAAGCTGGCAGCAAGCATAGGTCAATCATATCACCTGCAGGCGACCGACTAACTATTCCATCTACGCCAAGTGATTACAGAGCTTGGTATAATTTTAAACGAGACGCCAGAGAAATTATAAATAAACAAGGAGTGTTGCATGTCTGCTGAATTACCATACCCAAATCCTTTCGAAATTCTACGATACATACTACGTAGTTTTGATTTGAAACAGTCCAATAAACGTTTGGACGACCTTGCAGCAAAAAGAATATATGGTCCAAGAGAGCTTCCGCTCGCCATGGAGACGTATCTTTTTGATGTTGCCCAGAAAAATATGGGCCAGCCGACTGCAGAGATCGTTTCAAAAGCCATATCTGACTTTTATGCGTACTACCTGATAGAAATTGTAGGCAAGGTACCTGCTGATAATGTAAGTCGTGCTTTTACCCTCAAGCTTTTACTGCAAACCTGTATTAAAGACCATCTCGTTCAGCTAGTAACTAGATTACATAGAGAGCTAGGGGCTCCTCATCCTAGCTTTTGGTTTTCCAGTGAAATAAATTCAGTTGGCGTGCTATTTAATTGGCTAAATGAGCACGAGCCAAATTGGAGTTCATTTTTGAGCAGCCTGAAAAAAGAACACCGAGATATGCTGCGTTCTTGGGAAAATGGAAAAGAGCTACCATCTGCACAATCGATTCGGTTGCTTTCAAAGCCTGACAAGCCAATTAAAAGTGAAGGGTTTGAGGTTAACTGGCAGCGAGTGAACCCCCTTATTTTTATAGCAAGAGCAATTGATTTTATCAGGCAAGAACCTCTGGGAAGATTGCTGCTTGAGGAAGCACGTCTCGCTACCTGGGGCGCTGACAATCGAGTTTCTTTTGCCTCTGAAGTATTAGCAATGCAGAGTAAAGTGCTTGAGAGTATAGGGCCAGATCAAAATTTAATCGCTATATTGCAGCACGATCTAAGACGTACTGTTACAAAAGTTGATCCAGCTAAATATCAGGATCTCATTCGTCAAGCGAGATCATTGACTCAGCGATCAATACAGTTACAACCAAGTCAATATTGGATCGATTGGCATGATGCACGCTGGCATGTATTTAGCGGAGATCTGCAGGGTGCTAATGAGTTGTATAAAGTGGCCTTTGAAAGTGCACTTTTTTCAGCAGGAAAAAATCAACAGCAGATTGCCGAAGAAGCCATGGTTGTTGCAGCCAGTCAGCCAAATCCAGATCGTGTGTTTCTCAAGCAGTTAAAATGGTCGCTTATTAACTTTGGGTACGACATCGCATCCAATTCTCAGGCAAAGCCATCACAAAAAGCCAGTGACACTATTGAAGAGTGGGAGTTGGAGTTATGGAAATCTGGTTTTGATCATGTTTTCCCGAAGCATGGGTTTTTTCCAGGTGTTGATTATGGTTCGGATAAAAAAGAATTAGGTCCGCTATTTGTTGGAGATTATTCTGAAATAAAACCAGATTTTCGTCACCCGGATAGAACGACCAAGATCGGAGAGACATGGCAACGATCGATGCCTCAACTTGTCTGGTTTGCTCTTATTGGAAACATTGAAGTTTGTAAAAAACTAATCGAGTGTGGCGCAAAGGTAAACGTGGCTTCTGAGGTTGGCGATACACCGCTTTTAATGGCGCTAGAAGAGCTTAATGTTACAGAGCTCCCTTTGCGTTCACTAAATGATGAGCTGTATCAGTTGATCAAAAAAGAGCAGCACACTACTAAAACAGTCAATACACGTACACAGAAGAAGCGCCTTTTACCTATTATATCGGCTGTAAAGTCGGGCAAGCCTGAGATAGTCCAGGACCTGCTGAGTATGAGCGCAGATCCGAACATGCGAGGTGATACGGATGAGCAAACACCGTTAAATGTCTGCCTGAAACTTATTGGTATACTTAAAAGACCAGAACTTTTCAAAAAGCATCAGGCCTCAATGCCTATTACGCCAGAAGCGCTGGATTCTATACGCCGGTATTCTAATGGAATGTCTGGCTTTACAATGAAGCATCAACAAAGAGCATTAGGTCAGAGCATGCAGGCCGGTTTATACGGATTTGTAGGAACGCTGCATAACGACATTATGTGTGAAAATATTCATAAGCATATGAGTATTGGTGACATGCGAGAAATCGCAAAAATGCTCATTAAATCAGGTGCTGATGTTAATACTGAACATGCAAGCCCGTTAAAAGGTTATACGCCTTTGATGCTAGCAGTTGAGGTAGATGAGCGAGAACTGTTTGAGCTCATGTTGATCCATGGTGGGGATCTTAAAAAAACATATAATGATCCAGACACAGAAAAGAAAGTGTCAGTTTATGAGATTGCGCATAGTTTTGAGTCAGTAGGTGTTTTAGAAGTTCTGAACGATATTTCACAATACATGACCGTTCATTAATGCCTAATAAGCGAGCAGTAATCCAGTAGGAAGCACAGAACTGATAACCAGTTAAAAAGCTGCTTTGTCGGTTTTAGAGCCTTTAACGAGATGGGGAATCGATGCTTTTAGGCAGGAGAATAAACCCATCTCTTATCTGCTCATGATGCAGCTTGGTTTCTGCTAACCGAGCAATCATCAGTCCCGACTCAGTCACTTACTGGTTTGTACAGGCAAAGCAAAGACTCTAGCCGTCAGTTATGCTAATTTACAGACCATCTAGCTAGTTAGGAAACCCTATGAAACTCGCGTCCATTGAACTAAAAAACTTTCGAGGTATGGAAGCTATACATCTGCCTTTAGCTGAAGGGCAGGTGACGCTAATTGCTGGTGTGAATGGCGCGGGTAAATCAACAGTGGTGGATGCCGTCGCTCTGATGCTGAGTTGGGTCGTGGCGCGCATACGTCATGCAGGTACTTCGGGGCGTGCGATATCTGAAGAAGATATCAATAACCAAGCTAACGATGCGCAGATTCGTATTACCACTACAAACGGTGATAGTTGGGCGCTTAGTAAAACCCGTAAAGGCCATGTCAGACAAGTTGATCCGAGCGATCTCAAGTTTGTTTCAAGTTATGCTTTGGAGTTGCAAGAGCAGATCTCTAGCCATAATGAACAATGCTCCATTCCTGTTTTTGCCTACTACCCAGTTAACCGTACTGTGCTTGATATACCTGTGCGCATACGCCAAAAACATGAGTTTGCTTTACTAGAAGCCTATGATGATGCATTAACCAGTGCAGCTAATTTCCGTCGTTTTTTTGAATGGTTTAGGAATCGTGAAGACTTAGAGAATGAGCGTTTTCGTGAGTTTGCTGACACTGATCAAAGCCCGATTGATGGTCAGTTACAAGCAGTACGCTCTGCGCTGGAAAGCTTTATGCCGCAGTTTAAAAAAATGCGTATCCAACGTAATCCTTTAGCCATGATTGTGGAAAAGGATGGCGAGCGCATGCGTGTAGAGCAACTCTCCGACGGTGAGAAGTGCATGATGGCTATGGTGGGTGACTTGGCCCGGCGTTTGGCCATTGCTAACCCAACGATAAGCAACCCGCTATCAGGTGAGGGTATTGTTCTGATTGATGAGCTGGACTTGCACTTGCACCCTCATTGGCAGCGACTGGTTATTCATCAGCTAACACGCGTATTTCCCAACTGCCAATTTATTATTACCACGCACTCACCGCAGATTATGGGGGAGGTGCCTGGCAGCGCTGTGCGTATTTTGACGCGAAATGCAGAAGGCAAAACAACATTCAACATACCTCAGCAATCACTAGGTCTAACCTCTGCTGAAATTCTTGAAGAGTTGCTACAAACGCCGAAGCGCAATACAGATGTGACCACTGCGTTAGATGCTATTTTCCTACAGATAGATGATGAGGATTTTGCGTCTGCACGCGCCGCTATTGCAGCCTTAAAAGAAAGGCTCACAGGAGATATACCTGAGCTAATCAGAGCTGAAAGCCTGCTAAGCATGCTGGAGGGCTAGGTTTGATTGGTATAAAGAAGCAACCAGAACCTCAAGCGTTGCTGGCTTACAGAAAGCAAGCAGAAGCCTGTTATGACGGCGCGAACTTCAGCATTGTAAAGGCGGAAATCAGATCCTCTTTACTGAGAGAACAAGGTTATCTGTGTGCCTACTGCATGAACAGTATTGAAAATGACCCTCTCAAAATGAAAGTCGAGCATTGGCAAAGTCAAAGCCAGTATCCTGAACGGCAGTTGGATTACAAAAATATGCTGGCAGTTTGCAAAGGTAATGAAGGCAGTGAGTATGCCAGCCAGCACTGTGATACACGCAAAGGAAATCAAGAGCTCAGTATCAATCCTGCAGAGCCAGCGCATTCTATTCAAGAGAAGATCAGGTACTTGGGTAGTGGTAAATTGAAGCTGGATGATCCTATTTTAAACGATCAAATCAACCAAGTGCTCAACCTTAACTACTACCGCTTGAATGAGAACCGTAAAGCGGTAATTGATGCGGTGCAGCATGTGTTAGCGAGGACTAAAGGCAGTGCGACCACTGGTGGATTGCAGAGATTGCTTCAGGATTGGTCATCTTTAGATCGCCAGGGTAAACACAAGTCATTTTGTGGGGCTGCTATTTATTATTTGAATAAAAAGCTTGAGCGGGTAAAAAAATAAACGCCAATGAACCAAGCCAAGCAGCTTACGCTGCCTGACTTGGTTGCTTTTATCTCGCTGAGCTGAAAGTTTAGAGTCAATCGTTGCTGTCTTCGTCTTCGTAATCGCTGTCCAGCTGGTAAGTAGCAGTATGTCCGCTTAAGCATGTGCCGACCCAAGGCTCTGTTGGATCATCTTTATCGCAGGGAACTCGGGCACTACAAAACGGACATAAAGGGTCGGAAAACTCAACGGTGTAAGTGAAGGTGTCCATTGCATGTGTTCCTTTAAAACATAGGTTCACTGTGTTGCTTTCATGCCTCGTTACTAAGGCAGAGAACAGCATCCTCCTATGGCCAGTGGTCATTTGGCCCAGAAGGGAGCTTTATTTACAGGCTGATTGAGTTGGATATTCTTTTTAAAAGCGGGATGGCTTTTGCCGCTGCTATTTTTAAAAATCTCTCCTTTAGTGTTGCAGGTAAGTTTTTCATGACCACGATGACAAACTGAATGAGTGGCTGCTTGATGTGCTCCCACAGCGTTGGCTTTCGATATTGAATACTTTCATTGAGTCTTTTAAGACGGTATTCGACTTCATTGCGCTCCTCGATATATTCCTGGTGCTGCTCTTCTGTGATTTGGCCTAGTTTGTACCAGAGCTGTAAATCGCTACCTATTTTCTCTGTGACAGAATAGATTTTGTGATGCTCTGGACTGCTAATGAGTTGCTCTTTTGTGTAGGTGTGCGTTTTGAATAGCCAGCCCTCTGTCTGGCTGGTTTTATTGCTTAATCGCTCTAGGCATTCATAAGGTATTCTGAATTTGTTTTTTATATTCAGTTTTACAATTTGCATGTTTGACCTTCTTAACTAGATAGCTTTTCATCCATGCTCGATATCGCAAGATGTAAGCTCTTGGCGTGAGAGCACAAGCAGTGTGCAGCTTGGCTTGTTTTCACATGGCTACATGTTCCCGTTTTCCACAAGCGAATAGCACCCATCAGTCCCAACGATGATGTGGTCCAGTACCCGCACGTCTACCAGTGCCAGCGCGTCCTTTAAACGGGTGGTGAGATGAATATCAGCCTGACTGGGCTCAGGATTACCTGAAGGGTGATTGTGCGTAATGATCATGGCTGCAGCGTTATGCTCAAGCGCAGTCTTTACCACTTCACGCGGGTAGACAGATGCTGAGTCGATCGTGCCTCTGAACAGTTCGTGGAAGCCAATGATCTTGTGCTTAGTGTCCAGTAACAGCACTGCAAAAACCTCATGCTCATAATCATGCAGCAGCGTGCGCAAGTGATCTTTAACTGCCTGTGGGCTTTCTAATGCACGGCCTTTGCTGAGGCGCTTTTGTGAGAGCTGTTTGGCCATGGTTAAGATGTCTTGCTCAGTTACGATCGGTGATTCCATGACGTAAGTGCCAGGCTCAGTACCTGCTTTAAGCATGTGATAGCGCATGATGATTTTCCTTATAGGCATAAAAAAGCCACCTCGATGGGTGGCTTGAAATAGTGAGTATGTGATTAGGTGTTGCTGGCGTTAGCGCTCGCTTTACGGTGAAGTTTTTCTGCCAGTGACCGTTCAGCTAGAACATGGGCTTTCAGGTCATTGTTGGCTCTGTTCTCAGTAGGGTAAAACTCTTCAACGATTGCGCTGATGTCATCTTCATCCTCTTCAAAGGCTCCATTACCTAAGCCAGCGCTGGCAATGTGATCCAGTGCATCTTGGTTGAATCCAGTCTGCTGTCGCTGCTCATGCAGCTGCTTAGCTGCCATTAAAGTGTCTTGCATACTCAGCCCTTCACGTAAGGTAATGTCAGCGTAAAAGATGGGCGTGCCACGGCTTTGGCGTGTGGATTTGCCACGTAATCGCAACTCCAGTGGCAGGCAAGACAAGAGGTTGTTTGAGATGGCCTTAAAGTAATTCAGGCGCGCTGTGAGGGTGCGGATACTGTTAAAGCCAGTGGTACGAAACACAAAGCTGCCCATGCTGTCGTCGTCACCAATCAGTACGTTCAAGCGAGCGTATGGCTTGCAGGCATTGCCTTGTGCCAGTGGACAGCTATCGGGTGATGGACAAGGTAACGACTGAATGCCGCTTTCCGTTTGACGCTTGCACGTCTCGCCATTACCCACGCATAACGGGCGACCGGTGTTGCGATCAAACAAACTGTAGTCCGCACGAAAGTTCAGTTCAGGCTCGTTAAACAGTAACCGAATCGGAATGCTACGCAACTTGCCTTCCTGTTCTTGGCGCAGGTCATCATTCAGCGGGTGTAACAACCAACCGTCACGGGTTTGTACCTGTGAGGTGATAGTGAATTGATCATCTTTTTCAGGAAGACGTTTACCGTTCTTTTCTACAACGCGCCCAATTGAAATACGCCCCAATACCGGAGGGGTAATAGCTAAACCTTTCAGCATGATGTTCTCCTTAAAGCATAAAGCCCCCTGGCCGCGCTATGCAGTCAGGGGGCTTTATGCTGTGTTGGTTGTATGAGTCTATGAGATTAAGAAACGGCGACTGCCTTTGCGTAACGCTTGGTATTGTTCTTTAAGGTGGGGCAGGTCACGCAGCAAAGATGCAGTGTCCAAAGTGAGGCTGTCTTTAGCTTTCTTCCAAGTAACTGCGCCTGAAGCAAACATTGCACGTGAGGCATCGCCCATGGCTTGTTGAATCTTTTGCTTGAGGGCTGACTCGCGCTTCTCTTGTTCACTGATAGTGTCACGCACCTGTTTGAGCGTTTCATACGCCAGGGTGAGTTCTTCATCCACCGAGAAATCAACGGTTTCACCTTGGTCTTGTGGGAACAAGCAACGCAGTGCCGTATCTGCAGAAGCAGAGCCATCTGCTGGTGGTGGTGTATCAGTTTCAACGTAGTTCCAGAATTGCCGTTCTAGCTCAATGAGTTGTGCAATCATGGTTTCATCGCGTTCAATGCGATAGATCTCCAAGTGCTGACCACCCAGCAAGACAGCAACGTCTGCAGCCTGTTTGCCGGTGACGGCTAACTGATGCATGACCTGCAGCTGCACGTACTCAGGCACGCCTTCCTTCCATAGACGTGAGCCATTGATACCGGCTGTTTTACACTCCAGAATCTGTACATCTTCAACACCGATTACTTCACGGTCGATATTAGCCAGCATCCATGAAAGCTCTGGATCAGGGTGCTGCAATACCGCATTGATACGACGTACACGGTTTCCCGTTTTGTTGGTGTAGTGCGAGGCCACAATGGGCTCCAGGATCGTTCCCCAAAATGCAGGGCTGGTGTCGTCACTTGGATCAAGTTGCGGTAACTCTGCATCACGGCCTGTTTTCTCCATCCATAATTCAAGCTGTGACTTGTACGGGTTTAATCCAACAGCAGCGGCAGCATCAGAGCTGCCGATGCCTTTCTTACGGATGTTCAGCCATTCTTCACGCTCCAGGTTCTTAGTGCTAACCAAGCGGAGAGCAGGGCGGCTAGTGATGGCTTTTACTTCTGTATTGACTTGATTGGTTTGCATGATAAATACTCCATTACGCTATAACGTAACTCTATGTATTGAAATTTAAGCAACGAGTTGTAAGGCTGTATCCAGAGCGCGTTGTTTGATCTGAGCGCCTTGACCAAACCACGCTGAGTCCAGGCGGTTGTCATTACTGCGTGCTTGCTTGTGGTGATCAACAAACTCGGTGACTGCACTGAGTAAGCCCCAGGCTGTACCGCTTGCAGACTCAAGCTCACTACCGCGTCCACGTCCGTCATACAGGTCTTGCACCACGCGTAAGGCTCTCTCGTTAGGCAGTTTCTCAGGTACAAGCACTTCACCATCCAGCTGGCACATAACGCCCATGAAGTAGCCCATCGCTTCTTTCCAGCGCACCTTACGTTGAGACAGCAGGTTCATCTGGTACTTGAAGTCATCCCATTGCGAGACGGCAATACCGAGATCGCGCTTTACTACATCAGGATTAAACTTGGTGCTGTGCGGTACCTTGATGGCCATAGGCGCACCGTTGAGCGATACCGTTAATGTGTTATTGCACACGACACGCACTGTTGTAGGTGTGGCTGTAGTGGCTAAGGTGCCGTCACACGAGGTGGCCAGCAGTATGTAACTGTTCACCAAGTCTTTACCCTTGAGCGTAAAGTCTTGTCCTGTACGAGCCAGCGCCCAGAACTTACGCCCACCTTTAAGCACGCCAGCGGTTTCCAGTTCAAATCCGGATACTTCAGTCAGGTCGCGGTAAAACTCGATTACGTCGTTGGGTTGTACGGTTTGATAGCGCTGCGACACAACAGACAGCGGCATTTTGGTATCAGAGCGGTACAACACTTTCTGTTCAGGGAAGGTATGAATGCTGCCTAAGTGGCCGGCCATGTTTGATTTGAAGTGCACTGGGCTTTCTAAAATATCCCAGTCCATACCGGCTTCACGACGCCAGACCTCTAACGGTTGTTTAGGTGACAGTTGATTGCCCAAGCCATGCCAGGGCGTATCACCAACGTAAGCCATTTGTTCAACTAAATGAGCCATGATGAAAACTCCTTTGTGGATTGTTAGTTCAATGCGATTACAGGTGAGAATTTTTGGAAGCAGCTATGGCATTGATAGTGGGGTAACAGCTTGCTATCAAATTCTTGACCGAAATGTGCTCCTAGTGTCGAGCCGTTTAGGCCGCCTGTAAGGCCAACTAATATTAAGCTAGCCACTGTGCTGGCAGTAAAAACATAGGGGGAGTGTTTGGGTGAGTTGTTCATTGCTGTGTATACCGCGCTGGCAGCGCCACTAATTGCGCCAATGCATGAGGCAATAGATGTGCTTGTTTGGGGGCGGCTGACACTTGCTGATGAGCAATAAGGACACTTTACTGACATAGAAAACTCCTACTGGATGTGTTGTCAGTTCAGTAATGTATGAGTGAGATTTTTTTGAATCGACTTCGTGTGGTGTTGTATGCGGGATTTTTACGTGGGATTGATGATTCTGATAGGGCAGGCTTTAATCGGCAGGGTTGCGGCATTGCAGGGGCAGGTAACACTAATGTAATGCGGAGGTGTTTTAAATAACGAAGCTTAAACTGCAGGAATAATCACTGAGTAGGCCGATCCTCAGATGTAGAGTGGATGGCCTTGTCAGGTACATTTGAAGATGCTGAGATCAGCGCCCCATTAGTCGGCTTGTATAATTGGTGTGAGCTTTTGAGCAAGCTGATTCAGGGCGTCTCTTCTCTCGTCAAAGTAGTCGTGGCGGTTATAAATACCCTCTACCCCTCTGATTTTATGATTCAGGCAGCGCTCTGCTATATGGCCAGGTACGCCCAGCGAGGCTAGCAGGCTGCGACAGGTGCGGCGTAAATCATGCACAGTAAAATGCTCAAAATCCCCCATTTTGTTCTCAGGCTGCACAGCTCGACCTGGCTCTCTGCCGAATAGTTTTGATATAGCTCGATTCAATGTATCCTTGCCCATGTGAGGCATTTTGCTTGATCTTCTATTTGGGAAAACGTAAGCGGAATCAAAGGCACGAACTCTGAGCTCGTTTAGCCATTCAATAGATAAGTCGGGTAGTGGGATATCAATAGCTACACCAGATTTACTGCGTTCGCTAGGTAAATACCATATCTGCTTATCTAGATCGAACTCACTCCAGGTTGCTTCGGTTAACTCGCCTTTTCTCGCGCCTAGCAACACTAAAAGTGCACAGGCTAAGTAGTTATCGCGTGTGAAGCTGTCAGCCTCTTCCCTAAATTTATTAAAAGTGAACTTCAGCTCTTCTATTGTTAAGGCTCTGTCTCTACTTTTTTCTATGCCGCCGGCATCGTCCACTACAAAAGCACTTGCTGGATTGCCGGAGATTAGGTCTAGTTTGAGTGCGTGGTTAAACAGCTGCTTGCAGTACAGCAAGGCATCGTTGGCAATTGTTGGGCGGTTGCTTTCTGTGATGTTTCTTAAAATCTGTTTGATATCGCGTCCAGTAACAGCAGCTGGCTGCATTTGACCTATTACAGGCGCTATATCTTTGGTGTAAACACGGAAAGGCACGTGGTGGTGCTTCAGTCGTTTTATATTGCCTTCATGCCAGTCGGCGAAAAGATCATCGACGCTGTAAATTGAATCGTATTGAGCTCTTTTCTTTGCAATAAGGGGGTCAAGGCCATCGCGATGATGTTTCATCTTAAGTGCAGCTTCTATTCTTGCGTCGGCAAGAGATAAGTCTGCAACTCGACCAAGTGTCATCTCTCTGCGTTTTTTATTAGATGTGAAACGTAACATCCAATACGCACTGCCAACTTTGGGCACTACCAGATAAAGACCACCACCATCGGAAAAGCGGCCAGGCTCCCCCTTAACTTTTGCGTTAACTGATTTACTTGTAAGACTGGCCATTGCTCACTCCAAAAGTACCCACCACTTGTAAGAGAAAGGATACTACCATACCCACCATTATACCCACCACTTGATTGTAGATAGTGGTGGGTATGTATGGACTGCCATGGACTGTTTTGAAGTTGAAAGCCTTGTATTTGCTGGTTGAAAGGACGGGTATGGACTTGAGTGGATATCACTCGATATTCTGCACCTGTTCGCGCATCTGTTCGATTAAAACTTTGATATTCACTGCCGCTTGAGTAGAGCGGGTGTCAAATGCTTTGGATCCGAGGGTGTTGGCTTCACGGTTGAGCTCTTGCATAAGGAAATCTAAGCGTCGGCCGATGGCGCCGCCGGTCTTAAGCACGCGGTGTACTTCGCTGATGTGGGTGGAAAGTCGATCAAGCTCTTCGGCGACATCGCTTTTTTGTGCCAGCAGGACCAGTTCTTGTTCAAGGCGTTGGGCATCAAGTTCGACTTGCATCTCTTGGCAGCGGGTGAGGATTTTCTGGCGTTGCTGCTCGAGCATTTGCGGTACCAGGTCACGCAGTAGGCTCACTTCAGTTTGAATGGCATCCAGACGTTCGCTGATTAAGCGCGCCAAATCAGCGCCTTCACGGGCGCGACTTTCTTTGAGCTGCAGCAGTGCGCTGTTAAACAGCTCGATGGCTGCGCTGTTGAGTGCTTGACTGTCGACTGACTGTGTTGTCAGTACGCCAGGCCAGGCCAGAACATCCATTGGGTTAAGCGCTGCAGGCTGCTGAATTTGTTGGGCAATCTGTTCTGCTGCTTGAATCAGTTGCTGAGCGCGCTCTTGGTTGACCTGTAGGCCGGACTCAGTGGATGACTCGGTGAGCTTCAACGTGCATTCGACTTTACCGCGCGATAAGCCGTTGCGCAGCGTTTCACGCACTGTAGCTTCCACTTCACGTAATGTGTCAGGCAGACGCAAGAGGGGTTCTAGGTAGCGGTGGTTCACCGAACGTAATTCCCAACTGAGTGTGCCATAGGCACCGTTTTGCTCAACACGAGCGAAGGCGGTCATGCTATGCACCATGGGGTGTCTCCAAAATAAGAGGTTTGATTAATGCGTCAATTGTAGCGAATATTTTGATGCGTTGTGTTTACAATGCTGATGTTAGGATGTTGTATCCCTATAATGTTGCATTCATATTTAATAGACAGGAATATTTAATGACTCGTCCCAGTGGCCGCCAACTAGATCAACTACGCACTGTGTGTATCACGCGTAACTATACTTGCCATGCTGAAGGCTCTGTTTTAGTCGAATTTGGCAATACTAAAGTGATTTGCACCGTCAGTGTAGAAAATGGCGTACCACGCTTTCTGAAAGGCCAAGGGCAAGGCTGGTTGACTGCGGAGTACGGTATGTTGCCACGCGCTACCGGTAGCCGTACACGACGTGAAGCCAGCAGTGGTAAGCAAGGCGGCCGCACTTTAGAAATCCAGCGCTTAATCGGTCGTTCTTTACGCGCGTCTCTTGATATGACCAAGTTGGGTGAGAACACGCTGTATGTGGATTGCGATGTGATTCAAGCAGACGGCGGAACACGCACAGCGGCGATTACCGGTGCTATGGTGGCACTGGTTGATGCTTTAGCTGTGATGCAAGAGCGCAAAATGCTAAAAAATGGCTCACCGCTTAAGCAAATGATCGCGGCTGTATCGGTTGGTGTTTATAACGATGTACCTGTGCTTGATTTGGACTACCCAGAAGATTCAACCGCTGAGACAGATTTGAATGTGGTGATGACCGACGCTGGTGGTTTTATTGAAATTCAAGGCACTGCTGAAGGCGCGCCCTTTGCGTCAGAGCAACTTAATGAAATGTTGGTGTTAGCAGATAAAGGTGTGCGAGAGCTCTTTGCCTTGCAGCAGGCTGCATTGCGCAATGAGTAAGATCTAATAGTAAAACAGGAGCGCGGTAATGGATAAGCACGGATCAGTTACCCCCGAACAGCCACAGCTGAGCCAAGAGGCAAAGCTATGGGCTATGGTGACCCACTTCGCGGCTTTTGCGGCTTTTCTTATTCCTTTCGGTAATATTATTGGTCCAGTGGTGGCGTGGCAGCTGAAGAAAGACTTTCATCCCTTTGTCGCACAAAATGGCAAAGAGGCAGTGAATTTTCAGATCACTATAGGGATTGCTGCATTTATTGGCATCATGCTGATTTTTGTCGGAATCGGTGTTTTTGTGCTGCCGGTACTCGGTGTGTACTGGATAGCGATGACTATTATTGGTGGAGTAAAAGCCAATAATGGCGTGGCGTATCGTTACCCAATGACCTTGCGCTTTATTAAGTAAGCGAGTCGCTCGCTATGCAGCCTGAATAACACAAGAGGCTATTTGTTTGTGTTATTCAGGCTGCTTTTAAACGCTTAACACCCAATCATAGTCAACACTAAAAGGCGCATGCTCTGAAAAGCGCGGCTGCCTAGACAATTTGGCACTGCGTACAGTGCGACGCATGCCTTGCGTTAATAATTGGTAATCAAAGCGCCAGCCGAGGTTTAGCAGTTCAGCCTGTTCGCTGTCAGCCCACCAGCTGTACAGCTCGCCTTCTCGGTTTACCTCACGCAAGGCATCGGTGTAGGCCATCGTTCCAATCAGTTCATCCATCCACGCCCGTTCAGGCGATAGAAATCCGGTTTCTTGCTGGCAGTCACGCCAGTGTTTTACGTCGAGTTTATTGTGCGCTATAAACAATGAGGCACAGTAAATATAGTCACGACGCTTGCGCCGTTGCTTATCAAGATGGCGCGCAAAGTCATCCATAAACTTAAACTTTTGGTTCAAGTCGTTCTCATCTTTACGCCCAGAGGGCATGAGTACACTGGCGATGCTGACTTTATCAAAATCGGCCTGAATATATCGGCCGAAACGATCAGCTGATTCAAAGCCTAAACTGGTTATAATGGCCTTTGGTTGCAGGCGTGTATAGATTGCAACACCGCCTTGTGCGGGTTGTTCAGCATCACAAGCGTAGCAAAAATAGCCATGCAGCTGGACCTCAGATGCATCCATTTCGTGTGCGCTGGCGCGTGTATCCTGCAGGCAGATGACATCGGCATTTTGCGCGTGTAGCCAGTCAAATAACCCTTGTTCAATAGCATTGTGAATCCCGTTCACATTTATACTAATAACGCGCATGGATAGCCCCTAGAAAAAAAGTGTGTGTATGATACCGAACGTATTTTAAATTGGCTAAACCCAAAGCGCTAAGGACCCTTTTTATGCAAGCATATCAACGAGAGTTTATTCAGTTCGCACTTGAGCGCGGAGTTTTACGCTTTGGTGAGTTTACCTTGAAGTCGGGGCGAGTAAGTCCTTATTTTTTTAATGCAGGGCTGTTTAACTCAGGTTTGGCTTTAGCCAAGCTCGGTCGTTTTTATGCACAAGCACTGGTTGATAGTGGGCTGGCCTATGATGTGGTGTTTGGGCCTGCGTATAAAGGTATTCCGCTGGCTGCAACGATGGCAGTTGCTTTGGCTGAACACCATAACACTGACATACCTTGGTGCTTTAACCGTAAAGAAGCGAAAGCGCATGGTGAGGGTGGCACATTAGTGGGTGCGCCTTTAACTGGCAAAGTAGTAATTGTTGACGATGTGATTACTGCGGGCACAGCTATTCGCGAAGTGATGCAGATTATTCAAACGCAAGGTGCTCAAGCGGCGGGTGTGTTGATTGCCTTAGATCGCCAAGAGCGTGGCACAGGTGCGTTGTCAGCGATTCAAGAGGTTGAGCGTGATTTCAATATGCCAGTAATAAGCATTGTATCTTTGCAGCAAGTGTTAGAATATTTAGCCGGTAATGATGAGTTAAGGCACCACTTGTCTGCGGTAGAGCGCTACCGTGAGGACTATGGCATCTAAGGACGTGTTGAATAATTAGCTGCCTCGCCAACATTATTCAGTGCTTCCATAATGCTATAAAATGTAGCTGTTGATATCTTCGAGGTTATAAGTGATGCGGTTATCTGGATCTGCATATTTTTTTCTTGCACTGAGCTTATTGCTCAGCAGCAGTGCTTATGCAGTTGAATATTATCGCTACATTGATGAACGCGGCATTACCGTGATCAATCATCAGGGTGTGCCTGCGCACCTGATTGGTAATGGTTATGAAGTGCTCAGCGAGCAAGGTCGTGTTGTTCGAGTGGTACCGCGCGCACCTACACCAGAAGAATATAGAAAAATACAAGCCGATAAAGAGCAAGCAAAGTCTGATCGGCAGTTATTGCTGTTGTACACGCGGGTAGAAGATATTGATCGTGCTTTGGAGCGTAAGGTTGCTGATATTGAGGGGCAGATTAGCATTGCCCGCGGTAATTTATTATCGACAAATAGTTTGAAGGCTGATTTGCAGAGCCAGGCCGCTAGTCAAGAGCGTGCTGGGCGCGTTGTTTCAGAAGCTTTAGTTGAGCAGATTAAAAACGCCACCATTGATCAGCAGCGCTTACAGCAACAAATTTCGCGCTATTTACAAAGTAAACAAGATGTTGAGCATGCATTCGAACGTGATAAAATGCGTTTAATTGAACTGCTGGGGACGAGGTGAGTCAAATTTAATAATTGAGAGACAGGCAAAAGTACCGTAGTCTATGTCCTCTTTTAGCAACACGGTCATCCCTTTTCGGATAAATTCCGACATATTGGGAGGTTTTCCTCCTACCCCATATGGCGGTTAGGTCACGTTTTAACGTACTTAATCGTAGCTTTTTGCTACTTATATGTAGCTATCTTTCTTCCCTTAGGGGATGCCCCAACAAGCGGGTTCAGAGTAAGCCGTAAGGCTTTCAGTTGAGCTGATCCTGCGTAGAGTGGAGAGTAGCCATGAATCAATTAATAAAAATAAAGCCTCTAAGTGATGAAGGCTTTACTGAAAATACGCGGTTTCAAGTTTATACCGACCGTCAGTTTGATAAAATTGAACCGCTGCAAAAATTATCAGAAGAACAGCGCTTCGAAATGCGTGTGGTGGCCAGTGTGTTGCCGTTCCGTGTCAACCAGTATGTGATTGATGAGCTGATTGATTGGGACGACATTCCTAATGATCCAATTTTTCAGCTGACCTTCCCGCAGCGTGAGATGCTTGAGCCCAGTGATTATGATGTGATGGCACAAGCATTGCGTGACGAATTACCCCGCGCTGAAATCACCAAACTTGCTCGTGAGATTCAAGCGCGTTTGAATCCGCACCCAGCTGGTCAGCAAGAAATGAACGTGCCGATGCTTGATGGACAGGTTTTGGATGGTGTTCAGCATAAGTACCGTGAGACGGTACTGTTTTTCCCTAGCCAAGGCCAAGTGTGCCACAGCTATTGTACGTTTTGCTTCCGTTGGGCACAGTTTGTCGGCAATAAAGAGCTGCGTTTTGCCAGTAATGAAGCCGAGTCATTGCACCGCTACTTAGCCCAAAATACCAGCATCACTGACCTGTTAATTACCGGTGGTGATCCTATGGTGATGAAAACGCGCCACATGGAAAGCTATCTTGAGCCGCTGTTGCAGCCTGAGCTTGAGCACTTGCAAACGGTACGCATTGGTACCAAGGCACTAACGTTCTGGCCGCAACGTTTTGTCACTGATGATGATGCCGCAGGCTTGCTTAAGCTGTTTGCTAAGCTGGTGAAGGCGGGTAAGCATGTTGCGATAATGGCGCATTTCAACCACTGGCGTGAGATGGAAACCCCTATTGTGCGTGAAGCGATTCGCCGTATTCGTGCCACTGGTGCGGTGATTCGCACGCAGGCACCTTTAGTGCGTCATATCAATGATGATGCCGACGTTTGGGTACGCATGTGGCGCACGCAAGTACGTCTAGGCCTGATTCCATACTATATGTTTGTTGAACGTGACACGGGTTCAAAACGTTATTTTGAAGTGCCGTTGGTACGTGCTTATGAGATTTACCGCGAAGCCATGCAGGGCGTATCTGGCTTAGGACGTACCGCTCGCGGACCATCGATGAGTGCCGGTCCGGGTAAAGTTGAGATCCAAAGTATTATGGAATTCAATGGTGAAAAAGTTTTTGTGCTGCGCTTTATTCAGGGTCGTAATCCTGATTGGGTACAAAAAACGTTCTTTGCTAAATATGATGAAACAGCGACTTGGTTTGACGACTTAGTGCCGGCCTTTGGTGAAGAGAAATTTTTCTTTACTGATGAGTACAACGCGATGATCAGCGCCAGCGCTGAATAAATGAAAACGCCCGCTTAATAGTAAGTGGGCGTTTGAGTTGCAGCTGCCTGTGCTGGGTGAGACCTAGCGCATCAGTTGTTGGTAATCAACGTACCTACACCATGATCAGTAAATATCTCCAGCAGTACCGCGTTAGGTACACGACCATCAATGATGTGCGCGCTGTTGACCCCACCTTGTACCGCATCTAAAGCACAGCGAATTTTTGGCAGCATGCCGCCGTAAATGGTGCCGTCTGCGATCAGTTCATCGACCTGCGCGGTATTCAACCCTGTTAAGATATTGCCTTCTTTGTCCATCAGGCCAGCAATATTAGTCAACAATATGAGCTTTTCTGCATGCAGTGCCTCAGCGACTTTACCCGCTACTAAGTCGGCGTTGATATTGTAAGATTCGCCGTTGGGGCCAACCCCGATCGGTGCGATCACGGGAATAAAATCACCTTGCACCAGCATATCCAGCAGATCCGTATTGACGCTGGCAACTTCGCCGACCTGGCCAATATCGAGAATTTCCGGCTGCTGCATGTCGGCATCTTGGCGGGTGACGTGCAGTTTGCGAGCGCGGATCAGGCGTGCATCTTTACCGGTTAAACCAATTGCACTGCCACCATGGCTGTTAATCAAGTTAACGATATCTTTGTTAACTTGACCACCTAAGACCATTTCCACGATATCCATTGTTTGTCCGTCAGTGACGCGCATGCCTTCAACGAAACGGCTTTCAATATTTAAGCGTTTAAGCAGATCAGCAATTTGTGGACCGCCACCATGTACCACAATAGGGTTAATGCCGACGGCTTTCATCAGGACGATATCGCGGGCAAAACCGGTTTTCAGCTTTTCGCTTTCCATGGCGTTACCGCCATACTTGATCACCAGTGTTTTACCAACAAAACGGCGAATATAAGGTAATGCTTCGGAGAGTACCTCGGCGACATGTGCAGCGTCAGCGCGATTTGAGATCATCTTCAACAGGCTCCAGTTTATTAAAAAGGTAAATCGAGATCAGGCACAATCGCCAGTAATTGCTCACGAAACAGCACTTTAATCTGCTCTAGATCATTTTCCGTCTCACCCTCAAAACGTAGGACCAGCATCGGCGTGGTATTGGATGCACGCACCAGCCCCCAGCTTTTAGGAAAGTCTGCACGCACGCCATCCAGAGTGGTTAGACTGGCATCACCCCATTGGCCCTCACGTTGCAAGCGCTCAATGATTTGAAACTTTGATTCCTCAGTGACTTCAATGTTTATTTCCGGTGTTGATAAGTTGACTGGGAATGCGGCAAAGACGCGATCAGCACTGCGCGTATCTAAACTTAGAATTTCTAACAAGCGTGCTGCGCTATACATCCCATCATCAAAGCCGAACCAGCGCTCCTTAAAGAAAATATGCCCGCTCATTTCTCCAGCAAGCAAGGCACCGGTTTCTTTCATTTTAGCTTTAATCAGTGAGTGACCGGTTTTCCACATAATTGGACGACCACCATAGCCGCTAATTAAGGCTGATAAACGGCGTGTGCATTTTACGTCGAAGATAATATCGGCGCCGGGATTGCGCGACACAATGTCTTTAGCAAAGAGCATCATCAGGTGATCGGGATAGATAATGCGCCCCGTATTGGTCACTACACCTAAACGGTCAGCATCACCATCGAAGGCTATACCCAGATCAGCGTCTTCTTCTTTAACGCGAGCGATCAGTTCTTGCAAGTTCTCTGGCTTGCCAGGATCTGGGTGATGGTTGGGGAAGGTGCCGTCGACATCGCAGTACAGCGGAATCACTGTGCAACCTAGGGCTTCTAATAGCTGCGGGCCAATCACGCCGCCAACCCCGTTGCCACAATCAACAACAACGCGCATGGGCTTAGCTAAAGCAATATCGTCGCGAATGTATTCAAGGTAGGTTTGCAGTATCTCTACACTCTCAGCGCTACCTGTGCCGCTGCTTAAATCGTTATTGATGATGCGTGTATGCAGCGCGGTAATACGTTCATTGGCGAGCGTGTCGCCAGCGATCACAATCTTAAAGCCATTGTAGTCTGGTGGGTTATGGCTGCCAGTGACCATAACGCCAGAGCTGGCTTCAAGCATGTGGGTGGCAAAGTAAAGTACCGGCGTTGGCACCATGCCGAGGTCTGTGACATGACAGCCGCAGTCCAGTAAGCCTTGAATCAGCGCTTGTGCCATATCGGGACCAGATAAACGGCCGTCACGGCCCACCACAACATTAGATTCGCCTTTGGCTAGGCTTTCTGAACCGACAGCCCGTCCAATCCAGTACGCTGTGTCAGTGGTGAGTGTGCTGCCGATAATTCCGCGAATATCGTAGGCGCGGAAAATACTGCTCGGCACGTCTTGCGCTGCGGTAACAGTTTGTGCCGCGCTGTCAGCTTGGCCTAAACCAAATACATCTTCATCGAGTATGTCTATATCCAAAATATCAGTGTCCAATGCTTGAAAGAGAGAGTCATCAAAGCTGCTATCGCTCTGTTCTGGTAACGCGTTATCAGCTGCTGGGCTATGCCGTGTAGAGGTTTTGCTCTTTTTTGACTGTGCCGGAGACAGTAATTGTGTGTTTTGCATCAATTTACTAATTACCTGACTGAGTACTATCAGGTTGAAGTTATGGGGCTTAAGGCTTTTGCCTTGTGCCCAGTCTTGGATGGTTTTGTATAAAACTAAACTATCAGCTTTAAGTTGGCGCTGCAGGGTACTGTGCATCAAGTATAAAGCGGCTAAGAAAGATAACACGGCAACGGCTAATGCTATTAAAAGTGCAGATTGACTGGATGAAGCGTACAGAGCCGGAGCTGGGCTGCTAATAATCACCGACCAATTAGGATGCTTGGTGCTAAAAGTTTGGGTGATGGCATCGCTGGGTTGCTGGCCGGAGCTGTACAGTATTTGCGCTGGTGAGTTCGGAAACTGCTGCTGCAATGCCACATGCAGTTGTCTGTTAGCAAAGGCGGGTAATCCGCTGAGCAGGCCGGTCAAGTCATAGGTCATCAACAGGCTGCCTGGTGTCTGAGTGCCTGCCAGTTTCGCTGCACTGTACAGCAGCCAGCGCTGTTCAATTAGCAGTGCTTCAGGCCAAGGTTGAGGACCGTTCTCAGCACGCTTGAGCAAATCTAGCGCAGCAAAATTAATGGGTGCGTTGCGATTATGGTCTTGTATGGTTTGTCCCAGCGGATTAAGAAAAGCGTCAACAGCATTAGAACGGTGCACAAGGCTGCGTTCGATATTACGCTTAGCGCTGGGATTGTTGTCTTGCAGTGTTTGCGCAAGACTTGGGTTGCTAGCAGCACTTTTTGTGTCCGTTTGGATAAAAGTGAGGTGCTGATTGACCGCTGCTGCATAAGCTGAGCCCCATGTGGCCATTAGCTCTTCAGACTGCTGTTGCTGTTGTGCTGATTGGTTGAGCCAGATTACTGCGCTTGCAATCACTACGCCGATAAGCGCGAGAATAAGGCTGGGGGCCATGTAGCCAATGTTTTGTTTTTTATTGTTATCAATATCGTCAGGCAGTTCGACAGTCTGTTGATTATTCTTTTTGCGTTTGAACAGTGACATTGAGCCTCCTGCCACAGGTTACCCTGCAGAATGTATGCTGTGTTATTGCTGACCTGTGTGACCAAAGCCACCATCGGCACGCTCGCTTTGGGTAAAACTATCAGTGATATCCAGTTGCGCTTGGATGATGGGCACTAAAACCAGCTGGGCAATACGATCGCCTGGGGTAATGGTATAGGCGCTGTCGCCGCGATTCCAGCAGGATACTTGTAGTTGGCCTTGGTAGTCAGAGTCAATCAGGCCGACTAAATTACCCAGCACAATACCGTGCTTATGCCCCAACCCTGAACGTGGCAGAATCATCGCGGCAACGCCGGTGTCTTCGATGTAAATGGCCAGTCCAGTCGGGATCAGCAGCGTCTGTCCGGGCTCAATATCGACTGGATGGGGGATCATCGCGCGTAAATCAAGGCCAGCTGAACCGGTGGTTGCATAGTCGGGAATTGGAAATTCAGTGCCGAGGCGAGGATCGAGTATTTGAGTTTGGATACGGCGCATAATTAAACCTTGTGCATATGAGAGGCAATAAAAGAAATCAGCTGACGCGCAATTTTGCCTTTGCTGGTCTGCGCGAATGATGTTTGCTGTTGTTGGCGGTCAATGACAGTGATGGCGTTATCATCGCTGTTAAAACCAATGGCGCTATTGGCAACGTCATTGGCAACGATTAAGTCCAAATTCTTATCACGCAGTTTGCTTGCTGCGTTTTCTAATAAATTTTGTGTTTCTGCGGCAAAACCAACGCTGAAGGGGCGATCGCTGCGCTTGGCTAGCGTTGCTAAGATATCTGGATTACGAATCAGCTTTAAAGTCATGCCGTCGGCACTGTTTGGGTCTTTTTTCAGTTTGTGCTCAGCGCTGCTTTCTGGGCGATAGTCAGCCACAGCAGCAGCTGCAATTAATATGTCGCAGGGCATGGCAGCTTCACAGGCGGCCAGCATGTCGCGAGCGCTATTTACGTCGATACGCTCTACCCGGTCAGGGGTTGGCAAATGTACTGGACCACAAACAAGGGTGACGCGTGCGCCAGCTTCGGCTGCTGCCTCAGCAAGGCTAAACCCCATTTTTCCTGAGCTATGGTTGGTGATATAGCGTACAGGATCAATATCTTCACGGGTTGGGCCGGCTGTGATCAGGACGTGCTTGCCGTTTAGCGCTTGATGGCTGAATAAGTCAGCGGCATTTTGTGCTAACAGCTCAGGTTCAAGCATGCGACCTAAGCCAATATCACCGCAGGCCTGTACGCCGGCGCTAGGGCCGAGCAGTTTAAAGCCACGCTGACTGAGGATTGCTGCATTAGCTTGGGTTGCACTGTCGCGCCACATGGCTTGATTCATGGCCGGTGCCAAGGCTATGGGTGCGTCAGTGGCCAGCACTAGCGTGGTCAGAAGGTCATTGGCTGCGCCTTGTACTAAGCGCGCCATCAAATCAGCAGTACAGGGGGCAATCAATACTAAATCAGCCCAGCGTGCGAGCTCAATATGCCCCATCGCAGCTTCAGCGCTTGGGTCCAGTAAGTCGAGGTGCACAGGGTTGCCGGATAACGCTTGTAATGTCAGTGGCGTAATAAATTCACGAGCACTGCGGGTCATGACAACATGTACATCAGCACCTAAATCGCGCAAACGGCGCACCAGTTCTGCGCTTTTATAAGCAGCGATGCCGCCACCAATGCCAACAATAATGCGTTTTTGAAACAACCTTTGCATGGGTCTGCCTGTTGTCTGGAGTTGTATTTATAAAAAGAGAATGTGGCTAAATATGAAATCTTTACTAAGATAACATAGCCGCTGATAGAGCGGCAGTGGCTGATCCATAAGGATTAAATCAGTGTAGATGCGCTGAATGTGTTGGCCATGTATTGGATGATAAGGAGTTCGTCTATGAGTATGCAAAGTTGGCCGATCAATGAGAGACCGCGTGAGCGCTTACTGGAGTACGGTGTTGAGGTTTTGTCAGATGCTGAGTTGTTAGCAATTTTTTTGCGCACCGGTATTCAAGGCCGCAATGCTGTTGAGTTGGCGCGTGATTTGTTAACGGCTTTTGGTGGTTTACGGCAAATATTAGAAGCTGATCAGGATAGTTTTACCCAGCACCTTGGGCTTGGGCCGGCAAAATACTCACAGTTGCAAGCTGTGCTGGAAATGGGGCGCCGGCATTTGGCTGCTAGCATTCAGCGTGATTCGGCGTTAGAAAGTCCGCAAGCGGTGCGTGATTTTCTCAAAGCCAAGTTGCGCCATGAGTTGCATGAGGTCTTTGCCTGTTTGTTTCTTGATACCAAGCACCGTGTGTTGGCGTTTGAAGTGCTGTTTTACGGCACCATTGATGGCGCCAGTGTTTATCCGAGGCAGGTGGTGAAACGTGCCTTAGCCAATAATGCCGCGGCTTTGATTCTGACCCACAACCACCCCAGTGGTGTTTCTGAGCCAAGCCAAGCCGATAAAGTTTTAACTGAGCGTTTAAAAGAAGCGTTAGCGTTGGTTGATGTGCGCGTCTTAGATCATTTTATTGTGGGAGATGGTGAGCCGTTATCAATGGTTGAAAATGGCTGGATGTGAGGAGGCTTTCCAAGACCGTGGCATGAAGAAAACTGAAGCGAAAGTTGAACTGCTGGTCGCTTTCTGCTATAAAGCACGGCTCGATTCTAAGAGAACAGGTTTCGCACTATTATTTTGCGTTACTGTTGTTCCTTAGCGAAGTCTGGGTAATAATATGCGGGTTATAAAACCATCATGTTTTTAATCACCTACGAATCCAATTACGTTTTAAAGCAGCCAACCCATGCTGGGTTGAGCATGTGGTTTAGAGGGCTGAGATATGTCAAGAGTTTGTCAAGTAACCGGTAAGGGTCCGGTTACAGGGAATAAAATTTCCCATGCCAACAACAAAACCCGTCGCCGTTTCCTGCCAAACTTGCAGCATCACCGTTTTTGGGTTGAATCCGAAAACCGTTTTGTACGTTTGCGTTTATCTGCAAAAGGCATGCGCGTGATTGATAAGCGCGGAATCGACACAGTGCTGAGCGAGCTACGCGCTCGTGGCCTAAAAGTTTAAGGAGAACACCATGCGTGATTTAATCCGTTTAGTGTCAAGTGCTGGTACAGGTCACTTTTACACGACAGATAAAAACAAGCGTACAACGCCTGATAAGCTGGAAATCAAAAAATTTGATCCAGTTATCCGCAAGCACGTGATTTACAAAGAAGGCAAAATCAAGTAATTGATTGTTCTTCTTCGTACAAAAAACCCGCTTAAAGCGGGTTTTTTGTTGATTAAAAAAAGAGCTACACGTTAGCGCCATAGCAAATTAATGTAATGTATTGGCTGCTAACGCGCACAGGCCTAAGCGTCGTATGGATTTATTTGTACCTATACTGCATGCTGCTGCTTAATAAAAATAATAGGAGATAGCCATGTTGTTACGTGGACTGAGCTGGCTGGTAGCTTTTCAGCTAGCGGGAACAGCACTTAACGTGCTTTTTTTTCCAGTTTTACCGGGCCCCATTATTGGTTTAGTACTGCTGTTTGCATTTTTAGTTGTGCGCGGCAGTGTCAATGAGCCGCTTAATGAAGCAGCAGCGAGCTTATTGCGTTACTTACCTTTGCTATTGGTTCCGCCGGCAGTTGGTGTGATTGTGCATATGGCCGACATCCAGGCAGATCTTTGGGCAATTATTGGTGCTTTACTGATTTCCTTATTGGTTTCCATGGTTTTTGTTGGCTGGCTGATGCAAGTGCTGATTGGGCGACAGGCGCGCACTAAGGATAAATTATGAATCTGGACTGGCATGCTGCCTTTGATGCAGTGGTACATCACCCGCTATTTGCTTTTGGTTTAACCCTTGGGGTGTATCAGTTGGCGCTGGCAGCCTATGAAAAAACCCGCTGGATGCTTTTGCAGCCGGTTTTGATGTCTATGATTATCTTGATTGCAACTTTGTTGCTGTTGGATATTGACTACGCTGTGTACAAAGAAGGTGCGCAACTACTAACGGTGATGTTAGGCCCTGCGACTGTTGCCTTGGCCGTGCCTTTATATATGAATATGCGCCGTGTTCGCCAGGTCTTGTGGCCAACGCTGATCACTCTGTTTGTTGGTGGTTTATTTGCCACCATTTTAGGCGTGGCATTGGCTTGGCTGTTTGGCGCCGAAGCATTGATCTTAAAAACCATTGCGCCAAAATCCGTGACCACACCAATTGCTATGCTTGTTGCGGAAGAGATTGGTGGCGCTGCCTCGCTGGCGGCGGTTTTCGTTATGATTACCGGGGTTTTGGGGGCCATGTTAGGGATTGAGGTGTTGCGTGTCTTTCGCATTACGAATCCAGCGGCGCAGGGCATGGCGTTGGGATTATTGCTCACGCTGTTGGTACTGCACGGGCGTTGCAAGAAAGCGAAGAAGCAGGTGCTTTTGCTGCGTTAGCCATGAGTATGATGGGCGTGTTAACGGCAGTGTTAATGCCGTTGGCTGTGGCGCTGATTGTCTAATGCACTCAGTAAATACCGCTGCGCGTGATTTGTGTCGGTGTGTGCTGCGCGACAGATCAGCGAGCTCTATTATGTGTTTGGCTTTCTGTGCGCCGCCATCTCGCAGCTCATCGCGCCTGATTGTTTTTGCACAAGCTCGCTGAAGATGCGGCATGTTATGATTGGCAAAAATTTTCTAAGGTTGAAGGTATTATGAAGTCAGCATTACCCGCGTTTGCCCAAGCCCCTGTGTTGGTGGTGGGTGATGTCATGTTGGACCGCTATTGGTACGGCAGCACCACACGTATCTCTCCTGAAGCGCCGGTACCGGTGATTAAGGTGACACGCACCGAAGACCGACCGGGCGGCGCTGCCAACGTGGCTTTAAATATCGCAGCATTAGGCGCGCCAGTACGATTGATTGGTGTCACCGGCGCTGATGAAGCCGCTGATGCACTGACTGAACAGTTACATTCGGTGGGTGTGCAGACGCACTTTCAGCGCATTGTTGGCCAGCCCACTATTGTTAAATTGCGTGCCATGAGCCGTCAGCAGCAATTACTGCGCATGGATTTTGAAGACAGCTTTAATACCGATGCCGATGCATTGTTAGCAGAGGTTGAGTCTGTTCTCGATAGCGTTAAAGTCATGGTTTTATCTGATTATGGCAAAGGCTCTTTGCTTAATCATCAGGCGCTGTTAGCAGCGGCCAAGCAGCGCGGTGTGGCGGTACTAGCTGATCCCAAAGGCACAGATTTTTCTATTTACCGTGGCGCGACTTTACTTACGCCAAATTTAGCTGAATTTGAAGCGGTGGTGGGCCATTGCACAGATGAAGCACAGCTGATGCAGCGCGGTGCAATCATGCTGCAAGAGCTGGAGCTGGAAGCACTACTGATTACCCGTGGTGAGCAAGGCATGACCTTATTGCGTCATGGTGTGCCAGCGCTACATTTACCGGCGCGTGCGCGTGAGGTGTTTGATGTGACCGGTGCTGGCGATACGGTGATTTCAACTATGGCAGCTGTTTTAGCTGCGGGTGAGAGCCTGCCGCAGGCGATGACCTTGGCTAATTTAGCTGCGGGTATTGTCGTTGCTAAGCTGGGGACTGCAACCATCAGTGCGCCTGAGTTACGCCGTGCGATACAGCGTGAAGAGGGTGCGGAACGTGGCGTGTTGAGTCTGCAGCAGCTCAAAGCAGCCGTTGAAGATGCCCGCGCACAGGGTGAGCGAGTGGTTTTTACTAATGGCTGTTTTGATATTTTACACGCAGGGCATGTCAGTTATTTAGAGCAGGCCCGTGAGCAGGGCGACCGCTTAATTGTGGCGGTCAATGGTGATGCCTCGGTGACGCGCCTTAAAGGTCCGGGGCGGCCAATTAACTCGGTAGATCGTCGTATGGCTGTGCTCGCCGGTTTAGGGGCAGTGGATTGGGTGGTGAGCTTTAGTGAGGACACGCCCGAAAACCTGATTACCTTGCTTAAGCCGGATATCTTGGTCAAAGGTGGTGATTACGGTGTTGAACAAGTGGTTGGTGCTGAGCTGGTGTACGCCTATGGCGGTGAGGTACGGGTGTTAGGTTTAGTGGAAAACAGTTCAACCACCGCAATAGTTGAAAAAATACGTAGTAAATAAACGTTATGTAGAGCTGCTGCGCTACCTGTGTAAGGCTTGCGCAGCGGCTTGCTTTTAGCGTTGTGTGTTGAGAATCTTAGCCACGCATTCAGCGTTGGCCTGTAGATGTTTCGGGTTGATTGTACCCACAATGGCGCTGGCCACTGCAGGGTGCGCAAAAATCATCGCAAAGCTGGCCTGCACCGGGTCAATGCCTTCAGCTAAACACATATGGCCGCTGGCTAAGGCTTTCTTAATCAGAATTCCTTTATTGTGCTGCGCGGCATAATCAATCACTGGCAGCTCAGCACGTTCATTGAGGTTGTAGGTGACCATCGCGCAATCACCTTGCTCAAGTGCCAGAATGCCACCCTCTGCAGTTTTTCCAGAAAAACCAAAGCCGCCAATTTTACCTTCTTGCTTAAGCGCGGCTAGCGTGGCGTAGACCTCTTCATGCTGCAAAATAGCGAGGTCGTCGCCATTGGAATGCACCAGCACCAGTTCAATATGATCAGTACGCAGGCGTTGCAGACTGCGGTCCACGGAAAAGCGCGTATGTGCGGCAGAAAAATCAAAAGCGGATTTGCCATCGACAAATTCCTCACCGACTTTACTGACGATTACCCATTCCTGACGTTGCCCTTGCAGTAAATGACCCAAGCGCTCTTCGCTGATGCCATAGGCTGGCGCGGTATCCAAGAGGTTAATTCCTAGTTCGCGGGCTTGATTGATTAAGGCTAAAGCTTGTTGGTCATCAGGAATGGTAAAGTCATTGGGGTATTTGACACCTTGGTCACGTCCCAGTTTTACCGTGCCTAAGCCCAGCGGTGAAACATTAAAGCCAGTGCTGCCAAGGGGACGATGAAAGTCATGCAGGGTCATTAAATAGAGTCTCCCAAACAGGTTGTGCCACCGCAGGGCGGGGCAAATCAGGGTAGCTTTGTGCTGCACTGGGTTGCATGCCGTCGCGATCGAGGAGCTTAAGGACGCGATCGCTAAAGTCAGGGGCCAAGGCTAATTTAGTTGGCCAGCCCACCAGCAATGCGCCTTGTTCAGTGACAAAGGCATTGTCGGGGCGTACCAGTCCAGATTGTACCGGTTCGGCACGGTCCACACGCAAAGTAGCCCATTGCGTGCTCTCTTGCGCAATCCAGGGTAGCAGTTGTGCGACTTCGGCTTGTGCTGCTTGAATTTGTTGTGCTTCTGAGCGCGCCACACCATCGGTTTCGGCCAGATTACCGCCCAAGTACCAGACCCACTGGCCGTCAGCGCCAGGGTGGGTGGTAATGGTCACCCGCGGTTTGCTACCGCCACCGAGGCAGTGTGCATATAAAGGCAGTAGTGCAGGGCCTTTGGCGAGCACCATATGCAAGGGGCGCAGCTGTTGCTCAGGTTTGCTCAGTGCAAAAGCTTGCAACAGTGCTTGGTTACCGCTGCCGGCACACAACACCACGCGCTGGGCAGTGATATTAAAGTCATCGGCGGCTATACCGACTAACTGCTGGTTCTCATAACGCGGGGTGATAGTTTGCGCGTGCAACAAGCTATCACCGGCCAATTCAGTCAAACGTCGTACGAGGCTTGGCACATCGAGGACGAGCTCAGATAAGCGATAGACGCGGCCTTTAAAGTCTTTATGTTGCAATGCTTCAGGGAGCTGTTGGCCTTTGACTTGGTCAACACGGCCACGCATGGCTTTGCTGGCAAAGAAACTGGTGAGGTTGCCGGCAATTGAACCCGGTGACCAAAGATAGTGTGCATCGGATAATAAACGTACGCCGCGCAAATCCAATTCACCTTCACCCTGCAGTGCCTTGCGCCAGCGCTCGGGCATCTCAGCAATGGCTTCAGAGGAGCCGGTCAGTGCGCCATGCAGCGCGTATTTTGCGCCGCCATGAATGATGCCTTGCGACTGAACTGTTTGTGCACCACCAAGGCTGTTTTGCTCAATGAGTAACGTATTAAAGCCACGCTGGCGCAATTGAGCATTCAACCAAAGGCCGGCGATGCCGCCGCCAATAATGGCAATATCTGTGTTTAAGGTGAGTGACATAAGAGCCTCTCGCAAAAAATAAGTGAGCAGTATAACTGAGCGCAGTATTATCGCTGCGCCTTTGCTAAACTTTGCTGCTATGAATAGAACTCTATATACCTTGCTGCTGTACCTTGCCGTGCCGGTGATTGCCGTGCGCTTGTGGCTGCGTTCTAGAAAAGCACCGGCCTATGCTAAACGTATTGGTGAGCGTT
Organism: Pseudomonas sp. C27(2019); assembly: GCF_008807395.1. Lineage (GTDB taxonomy): Bacteria > Pseudomonadota > Gammaproteobacteria > Pseudomonadales > Pseudomonadaceae > Denitrificimonas. Next base: position 2,637,650 of record NZ_CP043320.1, on the reverse strand, counting down.
TTGCATTGACTCTACCGCAGTTTCAGCAAGGTGGTATTTGGCTGCATGCGGTATCGGTTGGCGAAAGCATTGCTGCTGCACCCGTGGTTAAAGCCTTACAGCAGCAGTATCCGGATCTGCCAATTACCGTGACCTGTATGACCCCGACCGGATCTGAACGTATTCAGAGCATGTTTGGCGATAGCGTACAGCATTGTTATTTGCCTTACGATTTACCGCTGGCATCTAGACGGTTTTTTAAACGCTTGCAGCCACGCTTGGCGATAGTGATGGAAACCGAGTTGTGGCCCAATCATATTCAGCAATGTGCGCGTTTAAATATTCCTGTGGTGTTGGCTAATGGCCGCTTATCTGCGCGTTCAGCGCGGGGCTATGCACGTTTTCCTAAGTTAGTCGCACCCATGCTTAAGCAGATCAGTGCGTTTGCGGTGCAGAGTCAAGTGGAAGCGCAGCGTTTTGTTGATTTAGGTGCGAGGCCTGAAACGGTAACAGTGACGGGCTCAATTAAATATGATCTGCAAATTGCTGAGGATTTGCCTAAGCAAGCGCAGGCGTTACGTGAGCAGTGGCAAGCCGACCGCCGCCATATCTGGATAGCTGCCAGCACCCATGAGGGTGAAGATGCACAGATTTTAGCTGCGCACAAACAATTGCTCGGGCTGTTTCCTAAGGCCTTATTAATTTTAGTACCACGTCACCCTGAGCGTTTTGAGTCGGTGCATGCCTTATGTATACAGCAGGGCATGCAAGTGCAGCGGCGTTCTACGCACGCACCGGTTAGCGCAGCGCATCAGGTGCTGCTTGGCGATACCATGGGTGAGTTGTTATTTCTCTATGCGCTGGCTGATGTGGCTTTCGTTGGAGGCAGCTTAATTAAGCATGGTGGGCACAATATGCTTGAGCCAGTTGCTTTAGCTAAACCCACTTTAATCGGCCCACATTATTTTAATTTTTTAGAGATTGCACAGCAGCTGCTGGCCGCTAAAGGTATACAAGAGGTGGCCAATAGCCAACAACTTGCGCAGGCGGTTTCTCGTTTGTGGGCAAATAGCGAGCGAGCACAGCAGATGTGCCGTGCTGGCCAAGTGGTATTGGAGCGCAATCAGGGTGCACTGCAGAGGTTGTTAGATATCATTCAGGCGCAGTTAACAGGGCATCAATAAGCATGTGCTTGCGCTGTGCAAGGGTTAAGGGCTGTACTACGAATTGTGGCTAGACCTGGACGGTGCTCAGTATTAGTCTGTTATCAATAATTTTATAAAATGTCTTTGTGCACAGATAAAACTGCATAAGGATCTAGAAATGTACTGCCCTTGACTGTGCGGCAGCTTTTAGGAGAAGACAATGACTAGCAGTGATCGCGTTATTATTTTTGATACCACTTTACGTGATGGCGAGCAAAGCCCAGGCGCGTCAATGACCAAAGAAGAAAAACTACGCATTGCCAAAGCGCTTGAGCGGATGCGTGTTGATGTCATTGAAGCAGGTTTTGCCATTGCCAGTCCAGGTGATTTTGAGGCGGTAAAAGCCATTGCTGACACCATCAAAGACAGCACGGTATGCAGTTTGTCACGTGCCTTGGATGGTGATATTGAGCGTGCTGCTGAAGCCTTGGCCGGCGCAAACTCAGGTCGTATTCATACCTTTATTGCAACCAGCCCGATTCATATGCAGCACAAACTGCGTATGCAGCCCGACCAAGTGGTTGAACAAGCGGTGCGTGCCGTTAAAAAAGCACGCAACTTGTGCGCTGATGTTGAGTTTTCCTGTGAAGATGCTGGCCGTTCTGAAATTGATTTCTTATGCCGCATTGTTGAGGCCGCGATTGATGCCGGTGCGCGCACCATTAATATCCCGGACACCGTCGGTTATGCCATTCCGCATGAGTATGCTGAGCTGATCAGTCAGTTGATCAATCGTGTACCGAACGCCGATAAAGCTATTTTCTCTGTGCATTGCCACAATGACTTAGGCTTGGCTGTGGCCAACTCCTTGGCGGCTGTGGTGGCGGGCGCACGTCAAGTTGAGTGCACCATTAACGGCCTCGGTGAGCGTGCTGGTAATGCCGCGCTGGAAGAAATTGTGATGGCGATTAAAACCCGTCATGACCTGTTAGGCGTACACACCAATATTGATACCCCGCATATTTTAAGCGTGTCGCGTATGGTTTCCGGTATTACCGGCTTCCCTGTGCAGCCGAACAAAGCCATTGTCGGTGCCAATGCCTTTGCGCATGAGTCAGGTATTCACCAAGACGGCGTGCTTAAACACCGTGAGACCTATGAAATCATGTCGGCGCAAGATGTCGGCTGGCACACCAATCGCATGGTCTTGGGGAAACTCTCAGGACGTAGCGCATTTCGTAGCCGCTTAGTTGAGCTGGGTATTGAGATGGCTAACGAGACTGAACTCAATGCTGCCTTTGCCCGCTTTAAAGACTTGGCTGATAAGAAAAGTGAAATTTTTGATGAAGACTTGCAGGCGTTGGTCTCAGAAACTTTAAGCCAAGACACGCCAGAGTTTTATAAATTAGTCAGCTTAGAAGTGGCGAGTAAAACCGGTGAAGTGCCGCATGCACATCTAGTTTTAAGCATTGATGGCAAAGAAGTGGCCACTGATGACCAAGGTTCTGGACCTGTTGATGCCACCTTTAAAGCCATTGAGAAAGTGGCGCAGTCGGGCGCAACCTTATTGTTGTACTCAGTCAATGCCATTACTGAAGGCACTGATTCGCAAGGTGAAGTGACTGTGCGCTTGGAGCGCGGTGGCCGTATGGTCAATGGCAATGGCGCCGATACTGATATTGTCATCGCTTCGGCTAAAGCCTATCTCAATGCTCTGAATCTGATGCATATGGGTACGGCGAGAGCACACCCGCAGGTTGATGGTGTGTGACCAGCGAGATGAGTTTGATGCATGAACAAGAGGTACGCCGCCAGGCCATGTTGCAGGCGATGCAACTGGATGTGTGGCTGCCTCGCCAGCAACTGCACCATGCTGCACCGTCACGTGACTATTTATTGCAATGGCACGCTGAGGATGCTGCAGTTGTGGTACCTGCTGCCGCTAGCAAGCCCCCGCTTGCTAATGTGGCATCGCCTGCGACAGAGACGAGCGCACCTGCAGCAGGTGCGCGTCCCCAAGAGTATGTATCGGTGCGGGACAAACTGGCTTCATTGCAGGCTGCGCAACCGCCAGCAGCGATAGCGCCAAAAACTGCAGCAGCAGAAATCACACCAGCTGTTATCGAGCCCATTGCTGTGCAAGCTGAGCCGATTCCGCGTTTTGCGTTACAACTATTGCGCGCTGATAACTGCCTTGTTTTGGTGGATTTACCCACCGGTGAAGCCTTCCAAAGCCGCGACCCTGATTACCAGTTACTTAAAGATATGCTGCGTGCTGCAGGCCTCACGGATAAGCCCAGCATAATGCGCCAAGCTGTTCCTATTACTTGGCCGATGCTGCACTCTGGAAACCTTATGCATGAGCAAAATGCGGTTGCAGCACGTGCTTGTGTACGGGACTTGTTGAGTTTTGAATTGCAGCAAGCGCCTGCCGTTTGTGTTTGGTTGATTGGGCCCAATGCAGTGCGTTTCGGCAGTGCGGATGACAATGCACAGCTCTACGCGATGCAACCTTTTATTGATGCTGTGCAACTTTGGAGCTTGCCCAGTTTAGAGCGCGTGTTGGAACAGCCGTTAATCAAACGTGAAATTTGGCACAGCATGCGCGCGCAGGCTTCACTGTGGCAGGTGCAAGATGGTGCCTAACCTAGAGTTTCGCCGGATGCAGGCGGATGATTTAGATCGTGTTGTCGCTTTGGAGCAAAACGCATTTTCTCATCCATGGACGCGCAAACTGTATGTCGATGCGCTAAGCAGTTATGAGTGCTGGATGATGTTTGCAGGCAAGCAGCATGTGGGGCATGGCGTGATCAGTCAAATTGTTGATGAGGCGCACCTGCTTAATATTGCCATTGCCGTTGAGCAGCAAGGTAAGGGCTTAGGTTTGCAGCTTCTAGAGCATCTTATGCAGCGTGCCAGTGCGCGTGGCTGTGTTGAATGCTTTTTAGAGCTGCGCGCATCGAACACGGCGGCTTATCGTTTGTATGAACGCTTTGGTTTTAACGAAATAGGCCGTCGTCGTGATTATTACCCTGCGCTAAACGGGCACGAAGATGCTTTAGTGATGGCCTGTGCTTTATTTGCTGATGCTTAATATTGATAAAAGTGTGACTGCAGCGCTTTAAAGCCTGTCAAACTCGCGTTGTGTGCTTAAGTCACAGGATATAACAGAGGAATTTATGCCTGAGTTACAAGAGCTGTTTGATAATAATGTGCGCTGGGCTGAGTCACTCAAAAAAGATGATCCGAGCTTTTTTGAGAAGCTTGCTAAGCAGCAGACACCAGAGTACTTATGGATTGGCTGTTCAGATGCGCGTGTGCCTGCCAATGAGATTGTTGGTATGTTACCTGGCGATTTATTTGTGCATCGTAATATTGCCAATGTGGTTTTGCACACCGACCTAAACTGTTTATCGGTTATTCAATACGCAGTTGATGTGTTGAAAGTAAAACATATTTTGGTTACCGGCCATTATGGTTGTGGCGGTGTACGTGCTGCCATGCAAGATAAGCAAGTGGGCTTAACTGATGGCTGGTTGCGCACTATTCGAGATTTGCATTATGCACATCGAGAAGAGCTTGCCACACTGGCAACAGAAGAGGAACGTATTGACCGCTTGTGCGAACTCAATGCTATTGCGCAAGTCGCCAATATCAGTCATACCTCAATTGTACAAAACGCGTGGCATCGCGGCCAAAAACTATCGATTTATGGCTGCGTATATGGCATTAAAGATGGTTTGTGGAAAAATCTAGATGTGACAATCAAGGGAATTGATCAAGTGCCTGAGCAGTACCGTTTACGAGCGCCTGAGTAAGATAATGAATAACAGCGCCTTCCTGTTGCAGGCTGTGGCGCTGTTTAGCTTCAATTAAGCCTGTTTGCTCGCAGCCATTTGATAGGCTGTTTCTAGAGCGATATGTAAGCTTCCCGTATCAATTTCACCGGTTCCCGCCAGATCCAGTGCTGTGCCATGATCCACTGAGGTGCGAATAATCGGCATGCCTAAGGTAATGTTGACCGCTGAGCCAAAGCCACGGTGTTTAAGCACAGGCAAGCCTTGATCGTGGTACATCGCTAACACAGCATCACATTGTTTAAGGTTTTGCGGTGTAAACAAGGTGTCGGCCGGTAGCGGGCCAACCAAATCCATGCCTTCAGCGCGTAAGCGATCCAGTGTTGGTTGAATAATATCCAGCTCTTCACGGCCTAAGTGACCATCTTCACCCGCGTGAGGGTTAAGCCCACAGACCAGTATTCTTGGTTTTTTGATTGCAAACTTGTGCTGTAAGTCTGCATGCAAGATGCGGGTAATGGTTTCTACACGTTCACTGGTCACGGCGTCGGCCACATCACGCAAGGGTAAATGCGTGGTAACTAGAGCAACCCGCAGGCCGTGAGTGGCGAGCATCATCACCACATGTGGTGCTTGTGTCAGCTCTTGCAGAAACTCTGTGTGTCCAGAGAAGGGTACGCCAGCGTCGTTAATGATGCCCTTGTGTACAGGGGCTGTGATCATTGCACTAAAAACGCCGTCTAGGCAGCCTTGCCCAGCGCGTGTTAGCGTTTCTAAAACGTGCTGGGTATTGGCTTGATTGAGTTGCCCAGCGACTACAGGCTCGTACAATGGTGTGTCCCACACATACAAGCTGTCTGCTGCTGCTGGCTTATCTGGCCATGCGCCGGGCTGCACATCAATCAACTGCACTTGTAAGCCCAGTAGAGCCGCACGCTCTGTTAGTAGCGTGCGGCTGGTGATAGCAATCACAGGGTAGGGCTGTACTTCATGGGCTAACATCAAGCATAAGTCAGGACCAATACCCGCCGGTTCTCCGGGCGTTAAAGCAAAACGCAAAGTCATATGTCTTTAATCTCCACATAGGCTTCGTCACGAATCTGGCGTAACCATGTTTGTAGTTCTTCATCATATTTACGGTTGCGCAGCAAATTGATGGCTTGTTGTTCACGCATCTGCTCACTGCTGTCTGTGCTGCGGCGATCAATGACTTGCAGGACGTGCCAACCAAATTGGCTTTCAAACGGTTTGGACAGCTCACCAATTGCAGTGCGCGCCATGACCTCACGGAAAGCAGGGACTAACGAATTGGGGTCGATCCAGTTTAAATCGCCACCGTTTAGAGCAGAGCCTGGGTCTTCAGAGAACTGTTTGGCAAGTTCTGCAAAGTCTTCGCCATTGCGCAATCGCTCATACAAACGCGTTGCCAATGTTTGTGTGGCTTCTGGACTACGAATTTCACTTGGTTTTAGCAAAATATGGCGAGCGTGGGTTTCATCACGATACACCACATCACCACCGCGTTTATCCAGCAACTTAAGCATAATAATGCCACCTGCGGTACGGGTTGGCTGGGTGACTTGGCCAATGCTCATGGAGGACAGCAAGCGGTCAAACGGCGGTGGTAATTGTGCTGCTTTACGCCAGCCCATCTCGCCACCTTCCAGTGCATTTTCACTGGCTGAATAACGTATTGCTAATTGAGCAAAATCGCCGCCTTGCTCAAGCTGTTGAACCACGCTTTCTACATCGCGTTGTGCTTTAGCCAGCTCTTCACTGCTTGCGCCGTCAGGCACAGGTATCAAAATATTAGCTAATTGATACTCTTCAGCCAGTTGCATTTTTCCTAAGTCTGACGCCAAGAAGTTTTGTACTTCTTGATCGGTGACTTGAATGCGCTCAGCAACACGGTATTGGCGAACACGGCTGATGGTCATTTCTTGACGGATTTGCTCTTGTGCATCTTCTAGGCTTAAACCATCTGCCGCTAAAGCTTGTTCAAACTCTTGCTGGGTTAAACCATTACGCTCGGCGATCGTCGCCATCGAAGCGCTCAGCTCTTCATCGCTGATGCGAATGCCTGAGCGTTCAGCCATTTGTAATTGAATGGTGTCAATAATCAACCGTTCCATAACTTGCTGACGCAGAACATCTTCAGGCGGAATTTCAACTCCGCGCTTGCTAATGGTTTGCTGCACTTCTTTCAGGCGTGTTTGATATTGACTGTACATGACAACATCGTTATCAACGATAGCTGCTACACGGTCTAATTGCTGCACGGTTGCGCTTGCCGTGCCGACCAGTAAGCTACTGGCCAGCATCAGTGCGGATAGGGGTTTAATAAGCATTGTCTTCACGCTCACGGTAGCCTTGAATGCCTTCATCGAGGAATGTCTCTACTTTATTACCGGTTACACCACCCAGTCCTTTGAGGACGACCTGTAGGAAGACCCCGTGGTCACCTTTACGGTTGTCTTGTGGCGACATGGAGCGCTCATCGTAGTCAACCCAATAGCGATTGATTAAGCGCAGTTTCCAGCAGCAGCTGTCGTATTCGAAGCCGCCGAAGGCTTCCAGCGTACTGTTGCGGTTATAGTCATACTGCCAGCGCGCAATAACGTTCCACTGCGGAATCAACGGCCACATAATTGAGGTGTCGGTTTGCTCAATTTTGTAGAAGTCTTTGTAGACTGTGCCACTGGCGTCAGTGTAGTCAGCGCTGCCTGTTTCCCAGCGACCGGTCGAGTAGTTGTAGTGATTGCCATCATTGCGGTAACGGTAACCAAAGTTGAAGATTTTGTTTAAGTCTTCTTGCGACTGGTAATGGAACATAACGCTACCAGAGCGGGTGTGGTGCGTATCTGGATCCCACATTAAGTCAGCATTGACACGCCAGTCGCGGTTAAAGCGCAGCATATACTCAGAGGCATAAGGCGAGCGTGAAGTGGTGTTCGCTCTAACCTCTTTGTAGTCTTTGCCCGACAGTAAAACTTTGCGATCAGCAAAGTAAAACGCTTGGCCGACACTGATGCGCTGACGCTCAAAGCCGTTGCTTTCTAACCAGCGGTTGGTTAGACCCAGTGATATTTGATTGGTATCACCAATGCGGTCACGGCCACTGAAGCGGTTATCGCGGAATAGACTGGCGTAGCTGAATTGAATCTCACCGCTATCAAACAGTGGCAAGTCAGATTGGTCTTCGTGAGGCACATACAGATAGAACAAACGTGGCTCTAAGGTCTGACGGTAGGTTTTACCAAACCACTGACTGTTGCGATCAAAGTACAGGCCGCTGTCGACGCTGTAGATCGGGACGCTGCGGTCTGGGCTGCTGTTGAACTTTTTGTTGTTGCTTTGGAAGTATTCCTTGCCTTGGCTATCTAAGCTCAGATCGTAGCGTGTGTACGCATACTTAAGTGCAGGTTTGACAAAGCCCCAGCTCCAGTTCATTGGTAAGCTGACAGCGGGTTCAATGTGCAGACGATCACCGTTGGCACGGTCTAAACCTTGTAATAAAGCGTCATTCCAAAAAGTATAGATACCGTCTTTATCGCTGTAATTACCTGATTTTAGCGGCTTATTTAAAGAATCTGTTTGGCCTTTTTTCCTCAGCGAACGATCAAAGCGTGTCCACTCAGTTTGGTAGCTCATTTGCAAGCCAGCAGGCTGGTACGGCAGAGCACCGTTGAGAGAGAATTGCGGCAGACGATCATAAGGGGTTATGTCGGTGATATTCGCCATTTCATAGGCATGCACGCCAAAAGCAGCGGTGTAACTATCTCCGCGCCAGGTCAAACCCGCTTTCTGGTCTAAGGTGCCCTCAGAACCGGTAATCACATTGCTACGCAAGTCTTGAAAGTAGTACGGATCGCTGATGTCAGTGTAATCCAGCGATGCCAACAAGCGTGAATTAAAGCCGTGCTCATGCTGTACGGTATACATCCAGCGGTCTTTCTCGTATTCCGATTGCAGTTTGCGCTCATCTTCACTGTCGCTAAGCCAAGCACCACCAATACGGCTTTCGCTCTTTTTGCCTAAGTAACGAAATTCGCCCTCGGTGAGCAAGCCGCGTTTGCTCATATAGTTGGGGTAGAGCGTCGCATCAAAGTTAGGTGCAAGGTTGAAATAATAGGGTGTGGTTAAATCCAAACCATTGTTATTGCTATAACTGATGCTCGGCGTTAAAAAACCAGACTGACGACGGTCGTCGATTGGGAAGCTTATATATGGCGTATAAAAAACCGGTATGTTTTTCACGCGCAAGGTGACATTGGTTGCGCTACCGAAACCCGTATTAGGGTTTAGTGTGACGTTATTGCCTTTTAGATGCCAAGCATTGCTGCCGGGTTCGCAGCTGGTATAGGTCCCGTCTTTGAGGCGGATAATCGCATCTTCTTGACGCTTAATATATCGTGCATTACCACGGACTTTGCCGGTATGCATAACGTATTCAGCATTATCAACTTGTGCTTCACCGCTATCGAGTTGCAATTCGGCACGGTCACCGACCAGTAGCGAGTTGCGGTCGCGGATTCGCACATTGCCTTTGAGCTCACCAAGATTATCTTGCTGGTACAGGTTAGCTTCGTCTGCTTCAGCTTGCATGCTGGCTTGGCGGATAATGACGTTACCGGCCAGCGTGGCTGTTTCTGTGGTTTGCTCATAACGTGAGGCGCCGGCGTTGATATATAAAGGCGCATCACTAAAGCCAGTTGTATCATTCATGCCTGGGCGCAGAGGCTCAACATAGGTGCCGCCACAATAGGGGCCTACTTCAGCCAGCTGCTCTTCAGTCAACTGTTCACGCGGCACCCAGTCAAGGTGACTAAAGTCCTCACTGCGGCTGACTAAGCCTTTGCCACGGCTGTCGCTCACTGCTGTGGGCTGTTGCGCTGCAGATGATGCCTTACCACTTGCAGTAGTGCTAACAGCAGCAGTTGTGCTGCCGTCACGGCCGATTCGTTCCGGACGTGGTGGTTGTGCTGCAACACTGTCTAGCGTGTTGCACTCCCAGCCACCGTCAGCGCCAACTTTACAGTCATACTGTTGCGCTGCGACGATACTGCTACTGAATAAAGGCTGTAAGATACACAACGCGCCAGTTGCCAGTAGCGGGATTTTTTTACGATAAATATATTTAGCTGCCATAGTGTGTGTCCGTGCTTCCCGCATGCGCTTGGTGAAATACCCAGCATGCCTCTCGAAGGGCTGGAAAAGATCAGCGATAATAAAGCATGCCCTACAGAACGGCTAGCACCGTTGGAGAATTACCATGCCGAATCAACCAATAAATCATGTAGACGATAGCCGTTTACAAGCGTTAACGCACTGGTTTACTGAGCAGTTACCCTATATCGCTCAGCAAACAGGCTGTGTAGAGACTACCGTAAGTCACCTACAGCCTTCCAGCAGTGATGCAAGTTTTCGGCGTTATTTTCGCTGGCATTCAGCTTCTATTGACTTGGTGTTGATGGATGCACCGCCACCGCAGGAAGATTGCCGCCCTTTTGTGAAGATTGCGCAATTGTTAGCACAAGGTGGTTTGCATGTACCTAAGGTCTGGGCGCAAGACTTAGAGCAAGGCTTTTTAGCACTGTCGGACTTGGGTCTGCAAACGTGGCTAGAGGTGCTGACGCCAGACAATGCTGATGAGTTATTTAGTCTGGCCATTGATGCTTTAATCACTTTGCAGAAAATACCTGTGCAGCAGGCGCAGCTGCCTGCGTACGATGAAGCCTTATTGCGACGTGAGTTACAGTTGTTTCCAGAATGGTATGTGCAGCATGAGTTGGGTATCCAGTTTACTGAGCAGCAAGCGTATTTATGGCAACAAGCCTGCGATGTCTTGGTAGACAATGCATTAAAACAGAGTCAGGTGCTGGTGCATCGCGATTATATGCCGCGTAACTTGATGTTAAGTCAGCCCAATCCAGGGATTCTAGATTTCCAAGATGCGGTGCGGGGCCCCGTCAGCTATGACATCATCAGCTTGTTTAAAGATGCGTTTATCAGCTGGCCTGAAGAGCGAGTGCACAGTTGGTTGCAGCAGTATTGGGATAAAGCGCGAGCCAGCGGCATAGATGTGCCGGATACCTTTGAAGCGTTCCATTATGATTGCGATCTGATGGGTGCGCAGCGCCATCTTAAAGTCATTGGTATTTTTGCCAGAATTTGTCACCGTGACGGCAAACCACGCTACCTAGCAGACGTGCCGCGCTTTTTTAATTATTTGCAGCAAGCAATTGAGCGTCAGTCTGCACTGGCACCTTTAGCGCAGCTGTTAGCCAGTTTCCCTGTTGTCCAAGAGTGAGATCAGTACGATGCGAGCGATGATTTTAGCTGCTGGTAAAGGCGAGCGTATGCGGCCGTTAACCTTGCATACACCTAAGCCCTTGATTCCGGTAGCAGGTGTGCCATTGATTGAATACCACTTGCGCGCTTTAGCGCGTGCGGGAATTGAAGAAGTGGTGATTAACCATGCGTGGTTGGGTGAAAAAATTGAAGCGCATTTGGGTGATGGCGAGCGCTTTTCTGTGCGGATTACGTACTCTCGTGAATCGCAACCGCTAGAAACCGGTGGCGGGATTTTTCGGGCCCTACCACAACTAGGCGATGCGCCTTTTATCGTGATTAATGGGGATGTCTTGACCGATTATGACTTTGCTGCTTTGCCTCAGACACTTGATGGCTTGGCGCATTTGGTTCTGGTTGATAATCCTGAGCACCATCCCGAGGGAGATTTTTCCTTGCAGCAGGGTCAAGTAGTGATGCCGGACGCAACCAATACCTTGACTTACAGTGGTATTGCGCTATTGCATCCGCATTTGTTTGCGGATTGTTTTACGGGTGCGTTTAAGCTGGCGCCATTACTGCGCGAAGCTATGACCCAGGGTCGTGTTAGTGGCGAACACTTTACAGGACGCTGGATTGATATTGGTACACCGGAGCGCTTGGCTGCTGCGCAAGCCTTGCCGTTAAGTAGATGATTTGGCCGGCGACAATAGCCTGCACAGTATTGGGCTTAGCAATTGCGCATATCCCCGGTGGGTTATTAGGGCTATTGATTGGCAGTATTATCGATCGAAATTTAGCACTAACCAGCTGGGCGCAATTGCGTTCGCGTTTATCGTTTAATAGAAAAGCTAAACTTGATGCGCAGCAGGTTTTTTTTATGCTGCTAGGGCATTTAGCCAAAAGTACTGGGCGAGTGACGTCCGAGCATATCCAAGCAGCACGCCTAGAAATTCAGCGATTACAACTCAGTGCTGCGGCGCAAAAGTCAGCCATTGCTGCTTTTTCGCAAGGCAAAGAGTGCCGCTTGGATGAGTTGCGTAGCGGCTTGCGTGCGCACTATTTCTCTTCTAGCCAGTGCGAGCGCCTCTTGTTAGCCGGTTGGCGTATGGCGTTAGCGCAAGGCATGCCAACCGCTAAGCAGCGCCGTATTTTGCAACAGTGCGCTGATGTGCTGGGTTGTTCGGCAGAAACTTTTGCCCGCATTGAAATACAGTCGATGCGCGGGCGTATAACCCCTCGGGCAGTCGTCAATGAGCTGGACAGCGCTTTGCAGTTGTTAGGCGTGAACCGTTCTGCTTCTTTGCTTGAGGTGAAAAGAAGCTATCGCCGTCAAGTCAGCTTGCATCACCCAGATAAACTAATCGGCGCAGGTGCAACGCCCATGCAAGTTCAGGCTGCAACAGAAAAAACAAGGGCCTTGCATCATGCTTATGCGGTTGCGCGTAAGTATTTGCAACGTTAGGGGGTTGTGCTTGGGCAGGGTATTACTATTTTGAGCAAGCATGTGCCGGACAATGGAGAGTGTCAGTAACCTGTGCTTTAGGGCTTATTAAGCCAGCCTTTAACGCGGCGAAATAAACGTTCTTGTTCGATGTCTTGCACGCCTGAGGCGTTAGCTAAAGCAACCTGATGATACTGTTGTAAGTTCGCGCGGCGACTGGCATGTAAGCGCTGCTGAGCGGCTTTGTGTTCTGTTGCATTATCTTTGTAATAAAAATCTGCTAGGTGCAGGCTACTGGCTTCAATCAGGCTTTCGTAAGATACAGTCAGTAAATCACTACTGCGCGGCGCAATGAGCCCTATGCGCATGGGTGTTGACATGGCTGCGGCATTCTTGGTTGCGTAATCAAGCGCCCAGTGCGCGCCCTCATGATGACCCAGTAAGATAATCTCTGCTGCATCAAGCGTTTGCGCATGAGCAACAGCTGCATCGATAAAGTTGCTGATGCGTTGCGGGTAATCGGGTATGGGCATAGGTTTGGGCTTGGATGGTGGTGAGATTGTGGCGAATGTTGCTTGCGCAGGATCTTCACCTGCAGGCTCTTCATCCATGCTTTCTTCATCAGCCTCCGTCTCGTCAACTGCTTCAGGCTCTATGGGTTCCGGTTCTTCAATGGCTTGCGGCTCAGCTTCTTCAGGCATGGGGGCGTAGACGATTATTTGCTCGGCAACAGGTCCAGCAGTAATACGTCCAACTGATAACCCAGCGGCAGGCGCTGTTGGCAGGTTAAGGCTTAAAGTATGCCAGCCGGCATTAGGTAGTTTTCTGCGTAGCGGGCCAATCGCAATAGGCCAATCGAAGGTTTCTTCTAGGCCGGGCAGTAAAATAACCACGCCATGCGCCTGCGCTGTATTGGCTGCTAAGAACAATGCTGAAAAATGCTCTGCTGGAGTACTAAGATCAACCAATTGATCTGCATCTAAACCCAGCTGCACCGCTTGCGCGGCCAGCACGTTACGACTGGTAGGCAACTTGCGCTGCCCATTTAACACCGCCGGGGCGTAGAGTCAGGTGTGACAGCCAGTTCGGGAGAAGGTGGCTCTTGTGCAAAGCTGCAGGCCGAGTAAAAGCCAGCAATGAGCATTAACAAAGCGCCATAGAAAATTGACATTGATATCTCCAAGTTTGAGCAAGCAGCACATGCCTGCACAAGTAAGCTTATGGAGTGTAAGTCTCGCTACTGAGCTCAAGCAAGTAACTGCGGAAAATTTGTGCAAGTACTTGGTTACCGATTTCTAACTCATGGCGCTGCATTTGCAGGGCGACCTGATCAGCGCGATCAAGCGCTTCATCGGAGCCGTTGATGGCTGACATTTTCAGGACAATATAGGCTTGAATACTATTGGCTGGAACGCCTTCACCGCGATAAAACATAGTGCCTAGGCGTAACTGAGCAATTGCGTGTCCTTGCACTGAGGCTTGTTCAAACCATTTAAGGGCTTGCTGGTAATCGCGCGGTGCGTGCTGACCTTGATACCAATATTCACCGAGTACAAATTGTGCGTCCGCATAACCCAGTTGTGCAAAGGTTAAGCATTCCTCGAGTGCTTGTTTAGGCTCACTGTTGATGCGTTCTAAGGTGCACTGGTGGGTTACGGGAATAATAAGCGGGGTGTCGTTTGCGAGGGCAACAACAGAGGACAGGAAAAAGCCGATGAGCAGCATAAAACGGCTGGCACAGATCATTAAAGTTACCGAGCTCCGTAAATAAAAATTAAGTGACTATAGCGTCTAGTTGATAAGTTACAGCCCATATTATGCGGCATATCACTGGGTAAAGACCACCGCTAAGCATCGCTACGGCTTGTTTTATATCAATGCTGTACAAGGCTGATTGATCTTGAGCCATTACGACTGTGCAGCATAGCGATGCAGAACAGGTTAGACTTAGCAGCTTTGTCACTCTATAGAGAACCCCACTATGGCTCTACAAGCCACGCCGTATAAAGTTGAGCTGAATCTGACCGATATGGATCGCAATGTGTATGACAGTTTGCGTTTCAGCATGGCACGCCATCCGTCTGAAACGGGCGAGCGTTTGCTTTCGCGTTTACTGGCCCGCGCGTTGTGGCATGCTGAACAGGTTGAATTTGGCCGTGGCTTATCTAATGTTGATGAGCCAGCTTTGTGGGAAAAAAGTTTGGATGGGCGCATTTTGCATTGGGTCGAAGTGGGGCAGCCAACCGCTGAGCGAATGACCTGGTGTTCGCGGCGTGGTGAGCGACTAAGCGTTTTAGCCTATGGCAGCTTGCGCACTTGGGTCAGTAAAGAGCTTGATCAAGTGCGCGGTTTGAAAAACCTAAACGTGCTGGCGATCAGTCAAGAGTCGCTGAGCAATCTAGCAGAAAACATACCGCGCGCCATTCACTGGAGCGTGATGATCAGTGATGGTGATGTGTTTATTACTGACGAGCGTGGCCAGCATACGATTGAGCTGGAATGGCTGCACGGAGAGCGCGGTTAAGGCGGCCATGATCTGTTTTAAAAAGTACATCAAAGAGTAAGCACACAGTTATGCGTATAGAACAACGACCGTTACCTGCTATTTTGCCTGATTTAGGTGATATTCCACCGCTGCTAGCACGAATTTATGCCGCACGTGGCGTGCAGAGTGCTGTCGAATTAGAAAAAGGCCTCGCTCGTTTGCTGCCAGCCCATTTGCTTAAAGGTATGGAGCAGGCCGTACAGCTATTGGCGCATGCCCTTGAACAAGGTCAACGCATTCTTATCGTCGGTGATTTTGATGCGGATGGTGCTACCGCCAGCTGTGTTGGCGTGCTGGGTTTGCGTATGCTGGGTGTTGCGCATGTTGATTATCTGGTACCCAACCGCTTTGATTATGGCTATGGCCTAACCCCAGAGATCGTTGCAGTGGCGCTTGAGCGTCAGCCTGATGTGTTGGTTACGGTCGATAATGGTATTTCCAGTATTGAAGGTGTGGCGGCGGCGAAAGCGGCAGGGCTCACTGTGATTGTGACGGATCACCACTTGCCCGGTGCGCAGTTGCCCGCGGCGGATGCGATTGTTAACCCCAATCAGCCTGGCTGTGAGTTCCCCAGTAAAGCCTTGGCCGGTGTTGGTGTGATGTTTTATGTGCTGTTAGCGCTACGTGCGCATTTGCGCAGCATTGGTTGGTTTGCTCAGCAGGGTATAGCCGAGCCAAACTTAGCTGAATTGTTAGATTTGGTTGCCCTGGGTAGTGTTGCTGATGTGGTGCCATTGGATGCCAATAACCGTATTTTAGTGCACCAGGGTTTAGCGCGGATTCGCGCGGGTCGCGCACGGCCTGGCTTGCGCGCGATCCTTGAAGTGGCGCGCCGTGATCACCGCCGTTTAGTGTCGACTGATTTAGGTTTTATTGTTGGCCCGCGTTTAAATGCAGCAGGGCGTTTGGATGACATCAGTCTCGGTATCGAATGCCTGCTCTGTGAGGATGCGGATGGCGCGATGCGACGTGCGCAGCAACTTGAGCAGCTCAATCAAGAGCGCAAGCAAATTGAACAAGGCATGCAGCGTGAAGCACTGGTGCAACTTAAAGACTTACCGCTGGATAACCTGCCCTTTGGCTTGTGCTTATTTGAGCCAGAATGGCATCAGGGTGTGATTGGTATTTTAGCCTCGCGGATGAAAGAGCGTTACCACCGCCCAGTGATTGCTTTTGCTGATGCCGGTGATGGCCAGTTAAAAGGCTCGGCGCGCTCAGTGCCAGGTTTGCATATTCGTGATGCGTTGGATGCGGTGGCTGCTCGCTTTCCTGAGTTGATCAGTAAGTTTGGCGGGCATGCCATGGCTGCTGGTTTGACCCTTGAGCGAGTGCATTATGAGGCATTTGCTAAAGCCTTTGATGCCGAGGTGCGCCGCCAACTGACGGCAGATGACTTAACCGGGCGTATTTACTCCGATGGCAGCTTGGCTGCGCATGAGTTTGATATGCAGCTGGCGCAACAGTTGCGTCATGCTGGGCCGTGGGGCCAGCGTTTTCCAGAGCCACTGTTTCATGGTGATTTCAAAATCATCAGCCAGCGCCTAGTGGGTGAGAAACACTTAAAATTGGTGTTGCAAAGCGCGCACAATGCACCGGCGCTGGATGCCATTGCTTTTAATATTGATTTGGATATTTGGCCTAATCCCACCATTGGGCATGCGCGAGTCGCCTATACGCTGGATATCAATGAGTTTCGCGGTAATCAAAGCCTGCAGCTGATGGTTTCCAGTATGAGCCCCTGCTAAACAAAAGCGCAGACTGTATCGGTGAGCCGCGCACAGTCTGCCTTTATTAGGGTATAATTCGCCTTTTTATACTGTTCAATCAAGCGAGAACTGTCTGTTATGGAAGTCAATCCAATCCAGCAAACCATCAATGACTTAGCTGAGCGTACGCAAGTCATTCGGGGGTATCTTTGACTACGCTACTAAGCGTGAACGTCTAATCGAAGTTGAGCGTGAACTGGAAGATCCAGCGATTTGGAATAATCCAGAAAACGCACAAAATCTTGGCCGTGAGCGTTCCTTGCTCGCACAAGTGCTTGAGACGTTGGACAACCTAGAAAGCGGTGTGTCTGATGCAAAAGAACTACTCGATATGGCGGTTGAAGAGGATGACCAAGAAACCGTAGAAGAGGTCCGTACAGAGCTTGCACGTCTTGCTGAAGATCTTGGTCAGCTGGAGTTTCGCCGCATGTTCAGCGGCGAGATGGATGCCAATAATGCTTACTTGGATATTCAAGCCGGTTCTGGTGGTACTGAAGCGCAAGATTGGGCCAATATTTTACTGCGCATGTATTTGCGCTGGGCTGATCATAACGGCTTTGAAGCCACTATTATGGAGTTGTCCGCAGGCGATGTGGCCGGCATCAAAGGTGCGACTTTACATATTAAAGGTGATTACGCCTTTGGTTGGTTACGTACCGAAACCGGAGTACACCGCTTAGTACGTAAAAGCCCGTTTGATTCGGGCAACCGCCGCCACACCTCATTTACCGCCGTTTTTGTTTCACCAGAGATTGACGATAATATTGAAATCGATATCAATCCTGCTGACTTGCGCACCGATACCTACCGCTCATCTGGCGCTGGTGGCCAGCACGTAAACACCACGGACTCCGCAGTGCGTATTACCCATATACCGACCAACACTGTGGTGAGCTGCCAGAATGAGCGTTCACAGCATGCCAACCGTGATACGGCGATGAAAATGCTGCGTGCCAAGCTGTATGAGCTGGAGTTGTCAAAACGTAGTGCTGCCTCACAAGAGCTGGAAGACAGTAAGTCTGATATTGGCTGGGGGCATCAGATTCGTTCCTATGTGCTCGATCAGTCGCGCATTAAAGACTTGCGTACCAACGTTGAAGAAAGTAACTGCGACGCCGTGCTAGATGGCGATATCAATCAGTTTTTAGAAGCCAGTCTGAAACAAGGACTTTGATCAGTCGCAGCACGTCATGGCGTGCTGACGCTGTAATCAGCACGCGCTTGCGTGCCTACATTCGCTATAGCAGCGATCCGAATTAGAGTAGTGGATACCCATCATGAGTGAACAAGCGCAAACCCAGCACGAGTTGCAAGAAGAAGAAAATAAACTAATCGCTTTGCGTAAAGAGAAACTAGCGAACGAGCGTGCTAAGGGCAATGCCTTCCCGAATGATTTTCGTCGTGAGCATTACTGTGCTGATATTCAAAAAAAATATGCTGATGACAGTAAAGAACAATTAGTTGACGCAGCGATACCGGTAAAAATTGCTGGGCGCATCATGCTCAATCGTGGCGCCTTTATGGTCGTGCAGGACATGACCGGGCGTTTGCAAGCTTATGTTGATCGTAAAAATCTGCCAGAAGAAAAGCTCGCTGAGATTAAAAGCTGGGATCTAGGTGACATTATCGGTATTGAAGGCACCTTGTCACGCTCCGGTAAAGGTGATTTGTATGTGCATATGACGCAGGTACGCTTGTTGACTAAGTCACTGCGTCCATTGCCTGATAAACACCATGGTTTAACCGATACTGAGCAGCGTTATCGCCAGCGTTATGTGGACTTGATTGTCAATGAAGATGTGCGTGAAACTTTTAAAGTTCGCTCAAAAGTGATCTCGCACATTCGCAACTTCTTGACCGAACGTAACTTCTTAGAGGTGGAAACACCAATGCTGCAAGCCATCCCCGGCGGTGCCGCAGCTAAACCTTTTGAAACCCACCATAATGCGCTGGATTTACCCATGTACCTGCGTATTGCCCCAGAACTGTACTTGAAGCGTTTGGTTGTTGGTGGCTTTGAGCGCGTGTTCGAAATCAATCGTAACTTCCGTAACGAAGGTGTATCCACACGGCACAACCCAGAGTTTACTATGCTGGAGTTCTACCAAGCCTATGCTGACTACGAAGACAATATGGATCTGACTGAAGAGTTGTTCCGTGAGTTAGCGCAGGCCGTATTAGGAAGCACAGATGTGCCTTACCAAGGTAAAGTATTCCATTTTGGCCAGCCGTTTCAGCGAATCTCGTTGTTTGACTCAATCTTGAAATATAACCCAGACATTACTGCTGAAGACTTGCAAGATTTTGATACAGCGCGTGCCTTAGCGAAAAAGCACGGTGCTAAGGTGCTGGGTTTTGAAGGTGTTGGTCAGTTGCAAACCATGATTTTTGAAGAAACCGTTGAGCACCTACTTGAGCAGCCGACTTTTATTACTCAGTACCCATTTGAAGTGTCACCGCTGGCGCGTCGCAATGACGATGATCCAAGCGTGACTGACCGTTTTGAGTTGTTTATTGGTGGCCGTGAAATTGCCAATGCCTACTCAGAGCTCAATGATGCTGAAGATCAGGCTGAGCGTTTCTTAGCACAGGTGTCAGATAAAGATGCCGGTGATGATGAAGCCATGCATTATGACGCGGACTTTGTTCGAGCCCTTGAATACGGTATGCCGCCAACCGCGGGTGAAGGTATTGGCATTGATCGTTTAGTCATGCTGCTGACTGATTCTGCTTCAATTCGCGATGTGATTTTGTTCCCGCACATGCGTCCAGAACATTAATTTACGGGCCTTAACGCGCCAATAACAGCTATAGCTGTTATTGGCGCGTTAAGTTTCAATGATGAGCACTGTTAACGCCCCGGAGTCATGATGAGCGAGCGCGATTTGCGACCACTGATTGCCACTGCTATTGCTAGTATTGTTGGTACTGTTGCCGTTTTAGGCTATTACGGTTTTTTACATGTCGCTAAGCCCAGCGATGCATTACTGTTGGCCGAGTACACCATGTTAAAAACCATTCCTGGTGAAGATTATAAAGTCTCTTTAAAGCCGGCCGAACAAATTGCTCAGTGTATGGATGGCATTGTTGTGCTGTTTGATACTAAGCAGAAAGGTTTGAGCGGGGTTCTAGTTGACGATAAAAAGCGTGCAGTGCGCTGTGAATTTACTCAGTAGTGATTGCGTGCCATATAAGGCGCTCTTTCAGATGACTGCTTAAGCTGCGAACACTAAAGTTGGCTTGCCAGATGCTAGATAACTCGGCAAGCTGATACTAATATTTAGTGGAGAGCCAGCATGATCCCAATTGATTCACGTTTACGCGAGCATGTTCATTTACTTGGTGAGCTGCTCGGTTGCACCATGCGCGAACAGCGCGGCGAAGAGTTTTTAGAGAAAATCGAACGTATCCGCAAAGGTGCAAAGGCCGCGCGTCATGGTTCTGATGACGGTCGCCAACAGTTGACTGATACCTTAAATCAGTTGCCTGAAGATGAATTGCTGCCTGTGGCTCGCGGCTTTAATCAGTTCCTAAACCTCGCCAATATTGCTGATCAGTACCATTTGGTGCGTCGCCGCCGCAGCGATGAAGCGCCTGCTTTTGAAGATCAAATGCTTGCGTCTGTACTTGAGCGTTTACAAGTGGCTGGGCACAACCCGCAAGACTTATCGCAGATTGTTGCTGATTTAGATATTGAACTGGTGCTCACTGCGCATCCGACTGAAGTTTCGCGTCGTACTTTAATTATGAAATACGATGTTATTGCGCAGCAGCTTGCTGAATTGGACCATACAGATTTAACTGAGGCTGAGCGCGAGAAAATAGTCGCTAAACTGCGCACTTTAGTTGCAGAGATTTGGCACACAACAGAAATTCGCAGTGAGCAGCCAACGCCTGTTGATGAGGCACGCTGGGGCTTTGCGGTGATTGAACGCTCGTTGTGGCATGCCATCCCCAAAGTATTGCGCCATGTCGACAATACCTTGCTTGCCGCCGGTGGTGATACGTTGCAGATTACCGCGACACCTATTCGTTTTGCGACCTGGATGGGTGGTGACCGCGATGGCAACCCAAATGTGACTGCGCGTGTTACCAAGGCCGTGCTGTTATTAGCACGCTGGATAGCAGCAGACTTATTCTTGCGTGACATTTCTCGCCTGACAGCTGAGCTCTCTATGCAAAAGGCCAGCCCTGAGCTGATGGCTTTAGTGGGGGAGAGTGATGAGCCGTATCGAGTATTGCTAAAACAGTTACGTGCGCGCCTGCGCAAAACGCGGACTGAGTTGCAAAACAGCATAGCCAGTGGCGCGCCTTTATCGGCGGATATTATGCTCAACACTGACGAGCTGCTAACGCCATTACTGCTGTGTCACAGCTCTTTACATGAGTGCGGTATGGGTTTAATTGCCGACGGTGATTTGCTCGATACCATTCGGCGCACCACGACGTTTGGTTTGTCGTTGGTACGCTTAGATATTCGTCAAGATGCTGAGCGCCACACCAGCGCTTTAAATGAGATCACGCAGTGGTTGGGCTTGGGCGAATATGTGCAGTGGAATGAAGAACAACGGCAAGCTTTTTTACTTAGCGAATTGAATAATCGTCGACCACTGCTCTCTAGTTCTTTTGCGGCAAGTGCTGACACTCAAGAGGTTTTGGATACCTGCAAAGTTATCGCACAAACTGCGGTGGACTCGCTGGGCTCTTACATTATTTCGATGGCGTCTGCCCCTTCTGATGTGCTGGCTGTACAGTTGTTGCTCAAGGAGGCGGGCCTCAATCGTGCAATGCGCATTGCGCCTTTGTTTGAAACGCAGGATGACTTGCATAACGCAGCAGGTGTTATTGATCAACTGCTGAGCTTGACCGATTACCGCAATAGCTTAGAAGGTCCGCAAGAGGTCATGATTGGCTATTCAGATTCTGCTAAAGATGCTGGCACAACAGCAGCTGCCTGGTCACAATACCGAGCGCAAGAAGAGCTGGTTGCTGTCTGCGCTAAACAAGGTGTTGAGTTAATCTTGTTCCATGGACGCGGCGGTACAGTGGGGCGTGGTGGTGGTCCTGCGCACGAAGCTATTCTTTCCCAGCCACCGGGTTCTGTAGCTGGGCGCTTTCGTACCACGGAACAAGGTGAAGTGATCCGCTTTAAATATGGTTTGCCAGCAGTTGCAGTACAAAACCTCAACCTGTATTTAGCTTCGGTGCTAGAGGCAACTTTATTGCCACCGCCTGTGCCAAAAGATTCATGGCGTGCAGTGATGGAGCGTTTAGCAGCAGATGGTTTGGCTGCATATCGGCAAACTGTGCGTGAGCACCCTCAATTTGTCGAGTATTTTCGTCAAGCAACACCAGAGCAAGAGCTGGGTCGCTTGCCGCTTGGAAGTCGCCCTGCTCGACGCCGTACCGGTGGTATTGAAAGTTTACGTGCTATTCCGTGGATTTTTGCTTGGACACAGACACGCATGATGCTCCCAGCTTGGCTTGGTTGGGAGACTGCGCTGCAAAACGCGATCGAACGCCAAGAAGAACCATTGCTGGCAGAGATGCGTGATCAGTGGCCTTTCTTTAGAGCGCGCATTGATATGTTGGAAATGGTGCTGTTAAAAGCTGACGCAGGAATTGCTCGTTTATACGATGAGCGTCTAGTGGATGATGAGTTGCGTGGCTTTGGTGAGCAGCTGTATCAGCATCTCAATCAGGCGGTTGAGCAAGTGCTGAATCTAACCGGTGAAACGCATTTGCTTGAGCGCCACCCGCAAGTACGAGCCTCCATTAGCGTGCGCGATACTTATCTTGACCCACTGCATTTACTGCAGGTCGAGTTACTGGCGCGCTCAAGAGAGCAGGGTGAGGCGACTTGCCCAGCCATAGAGCAGGCGTTGTTGGTGACTGTGGCAGGTATTGCGGCGGGTTTACGCAATACAGGCTAAGTGTTGCTACTGATCAGCATGCATTGTGCTGTGCTGATCAGTAACTATTTGGCTGAGTTTGTTACCCGTTAATATTGCCCACCAAGCATTGCGCCGAGCATGCCGCTGATAATGCCGAGAACAAATCCAGATGAAAGTAGTGCAACCCAAATCCAAAAGAGTACTTTAACCGCAGTACTGTTGGCCGGTGCTGGGGCACCATAGCGATTATTGCCTTGGCTACCAGGCAAGACAAAAATGAGCAGCTGGAATATGCTGCCTACTACAGGTATCAGGCTAATTAACAATAACCAGCCTGACCAGCCAATATCGTGCAAGCGTTTTACACTGATTTGAATACCAATGATCATTGCAGCAACACCTGCAACAGTCATTAATAAGCCGCCGAATAGGACGGATGCTTTGAAAGCAAGCATGCTAATTAACATTGCAGGGGCCATGGCAAACATAAAGACCATTGACCAAGCAATATAGCGCATGCGGCCAATACGCCCTTCAACACCCCATATGCTCAGCTCGCCCACTTCGGCCGTATCTTGCTCAATAGTCGCTGTTGGTGAAGCATAAGGTGATACGGATGCTGCTTTAGTTAAGTTGCTGGCTTGAGCTTGATAACTGTTAAATTTAGCAATGACTATGCCACAGTGTTGGCAAGTCTCATGCAATGCTTGCTCCGTTGCGCATTTAGGGCAGATCATTTGCTCAGAGTCTTGTTCTGGACTATCGCTACTGATTGCTTCCAAACTCAAATTGGCTGCCAGATCTACTTCTTTGTGTGCGATTACGCCTGCTGAGAATAATGCTTCTACATATTTATCGGCTTGGGATGCGTTGATATCACGTTTGATAGTGATTTTTTTGCCAGAAAAAAGATGTTTTATCACGCTAACATCTTTTTTAAATAAACGGGCGAGACCCTCTTGGGCGAAGTCTAGAGTTACACCTGGTGCAAGACTGCCATCCATGGTGATTTTGTAGTGTGTATCTGACATAAAGCTTCCTTATCAATGGAAGTTTTCTAGGAAAGTAAATGTTGAGCTGTGAGTTGCTTAAGTGAAACAAGTAGCATTTTTGCTTGCATGGCTATCAGCTAAAATGGCTTAAGAATAGCAAGCAGAACAATAACAATTAGAAATAATACCGGCAGTTCGTTAAACCAGCGATAAAAAACATGACTTTTTTGGTTTGAGCCTTGTGCAAAGCGTCTATAAATAGCACCAAGAGAGAAGTGATAGGCAATTAGAAAAACCAATAATGTCAGTTTAATATGCATCCAGCCTGCCTTGAGGAGCGCTGGATTCATATATAGCATATAGATTCCGAGTGCGAGGGTAGCGACTAATGAGGGATGCATAATTCCTCTGTATAGCTTGCGCTCCATAATGGTAAATCGTTCTTGGCTGATGCTATCAGTGCTCATCGCGTGGTAAACAAATAAGCGTGGCAAATAAAATAAACCCGCAAACCAGCACACTACTGCGATAATATGAAAAGCCTTGATCCACAAATACGTCATAACCCGCTCCAATAGTAAATAGTGCTCATGGTAGTACGCGGATGCTGCAGTGTCATCCGTAGAATGTAGGTTATGCAGTTACATATATATTTTGCTTATACAAAGAGGGTGCACGCATGATCAAAGTCGCAATCGTCGGCGGTACAGGCTACACAGGTGTTGAGTTATTGCGTCTGCTTGCTCTGCATCCGCACGCACAGGTTGAGATAATTACATCACGTTCTGAGGAAGGTGTGCGGGTTGCTGATATGTACCCTAATTTGCGTGAAAATTACCCTTCGCTCGCTTTTTCCGTGCCGCAGGTCGAGCAGTTGACTGCTTGTGATGTAGTGTTCTTTGCTACGCCGCATGGTGTTGCGCATGGTTTAGCCGATGAAATTTTACAGGCAGGTACGCGTGTAATTGATCTGTCTGCGGACTTTCGCTTGCAAGATGCAAATGAGTGGGCGCAGTGGTACGGTCAGCCACACGGTGCACCGCATTTGCTCGGAGAAGCCGTTTACGGGCTGCCTGAAGTAAATCGTGATGCGATTAAAGGCGCGCGTTTAATTGCTGTTCCAGGTTGCTATCCGACTGCAGTGCAATTGGGTTTGTTACCACTTGTTGAAGCGGGTCTTGCTGATACCAAACAAATTATCGCCAGCTGTGCCTCTGGCGTCAGTGGCGCAGGCCGTGCTGCTAAAGTGGGCTCATTGTTTTGTGAGTCTGCGGAAAATATGATGGCGTACGGGGTCAGTGGGCACCGCCATTTGCCTGAAATCAAACAAGGGCTTCAGCGCGCTGCAGGCAAACCTGTTGCTCTAACCTTTGTACCGCATTTGGTGCCAATGATTCGTGGTATTCATGCAACTTTATACGCGACTGTTGTTGATCCTGAGGTTGATTTACAGGGGTTGTTTGAGCAGCGTTATCGCAGCGAGCCTTTTGTTGATGTGCTGCCAAGAGGCGTGTTCCCACAGACACGCAGCGTAAAAGGTGCGAACATGTGCCGTATTGCTGTACAACGACCGCAGGGTGGTGATGTTGTTGTAGTGATGTCAGCTATTGATAATTTGGTTAAAGGTGCTTCAGGGCAAGCCGTGCAGAATATGAATATTATGTTTGGTTTGGATGAAGGCAGTGGCTTAGTTTCGGTTGCTTTAATTCCTTAACTGCTGTTAATAGTTGACCTTGATGGTAGGATAAGCGGATAATATTACCTATTAGTTGTTTACAGCGCGATGCTGGGAGAAAGTAAAATGAGTGTTGAGTCCTTCGTCCCTACCGCAATGCAGTTTACTCAAGGGGCGGCAAATAAAGTTAAGGCCTTGGTGGAAGAAGAGGGCAACCCACGTCTGAAATTACGTGTTTTTATAACCGGAGGTGGCTGCTCTGGTTTTCAGTATGGCTTTACCTTTGATGAAGAAATGGCTGATGACGACACAGTCATTAACCGTGAAGGCGTGAGCTTGATTATTGACCCAATGAGTTTTCAGTATTTGGCCGGTGCTGAAGTTGATTATACAGAAGGCCTAGAAGGGTCGCGTTTTGTGATTAATAACCCGAATGCAACGACTACTTGTGGTTGCGGATCGTCCTTCTCCATATAATCTATTTTAAGCAGGATAGATGGCGCCAAGTATGCGCAAGCCGTTGGCGCCAGTGACTGCAGGTCTATTGCTTGGGATACCTTCAAGGCAGCAATGCGCAAGCCAAGCAAACGCCATAGCTTCCATCCAGTCTGCTGAGATGCCAATCGAGTCAGTGCTAGCAACAGTGCAGCATGGCATTAAACGGCGCAAGCGGTTTAGAAAATCCTGATTATGTGCGCCACCGCCACAAACCCAGACTGCTTTAGTATGTGCTTGAGCTTGGCTAATCGCTTTCGCGATAGTTAGTGCAGTAAATTCACAGAGCGTTGCTTGTACATCTTGATCGCTAATAGCTTTATGCTCGGCAAGCAGATGTTTAAGCCATGCCAGATTAAACAGCTCACGTCCCGTGCTTTTAGGGCCTTGAGTTGCTAAAAAAGGCTCGAGCATCATATGCTCCAATAGTGCTTTGTTAACTGTGCCGCTGGCCGCCCAAGCACCATCTTTATCGAATAAGTTGTTTTTCTTGTGCTGAATCCAAGCATCCATTAATACATTGCCGGGCCCGCAATCAAAGCCACTGGTCTCTTGCTGCCCGTTAAGTAAGGTAACATTGCTAAAACCGCCAACATTTAAGACAACACAAGGCTTGGCCTGCTGACTAAATAATATTTCATGGAAGGCTGGCACCAGTGGTGCGCCTTGACCGCCTGCAGCAATGTCCCGCTGACGAAAGTCGCTTACAACACAAATCCCAGTTAATTCAGCCAGTAATGCTGGGCTGCCAATTTGCACAGTAAATTGCTTTGCGGGCTCGTGTCGAATGGTTTGCCCGTGACTGCCGATGGCGCGAACCTGCTGGGCAGAAATATTGTTGTCTGCAATGAGTTTTGCCACGCCTGCGGCGGCGAGCCGCGCCCACTTTTGTTCTGCGAGAGCTGCTCGATTAATCTCATCAGTGCCACTGCTGCATAGAGAGAGTAGGCATTGTTTTAATTCGGCGGGCATTGGTAAGAAATGACTGGCAATGAGTGAAGGGTGAGGATCGATATCAATCAAACTGATATCGATCCCGTCTAGACTGGTGCCAGACATAATGCCAATGTAAAACATGTTTACTGCTGATTCAGGGCTAGCTGCGTGTCTTGCTTTGCATCAAGTTTGGCCAGCAAGGTCTTGCTAAGCTCTAAGAAGCGTTGTTTTTCTGATGCATGTATGGGATCAGCAGCGGGTAGCTTGTGGCTTAAGGGGTCAACATGCACGCCATTGACTCTGAACTCATAATGCAAGTGCGGACCAGTAGATAAGCCGGTTGTGCCAATATAGCCAATAATTTGACCTTGTTTAACTGTGCTGCCTGAGCGGATACCTTTGGCAAACCCCTGCATGTGAGCATATAAGGTTTGGTAGCGCTGGCCATGCTTAATTACAACCGTATTGCCATAGCCGCCTTTGCGTCCTGCTAACGTGACGCGACCGTCACCAGCAGCTTTAATAGGCGTGCCACGTGGTGCTGCATAGTCGACACCTTTGTGCGCGCGGATTTTATTTAGGATGGGGTGTTTGCGGCCATTAGAAAAACGCGAGCTGATACGTGCGAAATCGACAGGCGTTCGGATAAATGCTTTACGCAAGCTGGATCCGTCGGCGCTGTAGTAACTCGAATTACCGTTTTTATCAGTATAGCGTACAGCAGTATAAACCTTGCCTCTATTAGTGAAGCGTGCGCTAAGTATATTGCCTGTGCCAATGGCTTCGCCATCTAATGTTTTTTCTTCGTAGATTAATTCAAACCGATCACCTGTGCGCAAGTCTTGCGCAAAATCGATGTCATAGCCAAAAATATTGGCCATATCAATGGCCAGACCGTAAGGCAGTCCGGCTTCCGCTGTAGCAGAAAGTAGCGCACCTTTAATCAAGCCTTGTGCATGCTTTTCGTTAATTTGCGTCGTTGCTACTTCTTTGCGGAAAGAAAAATCTTCTGAGTCAGGCTGTTTTTCTAAGTGGATTGTTTCGGTTACGCTAATGGGGCTGCTGATTGCTTGCAGCTCTTGGTTTTCATCGAGCTTAAATGAAATGGTTTGCCCTACTTTCAAGTTGGTAAAGCGTTTAGCGTCCTTGTCTGAATCAAGGATTTTGTGCATTAGGCTGTTGCCCAGCTCTGCTTTAGCGAAAAGTACAGAGAGAGTATCGCCGCTGCTGACTGTGAAATCTTTAGTGAGTTCGAGGGGCTCAGCTATTGCTGCATCAGACTCAGCCTCGGGTTTAACTACAACTTCTGGCATCGTAGCTGCAGCAGCTTCAAGGGTTGGCAGTCTTGAAGTGAGCATGTCAGCTGATTGCTGCACATCACTTACTGGTGTGCTTGTGACTTGCTCAGTTGTTTGTTCTTCTAATTCAATATTGATAAATGTCTTTTTTGCTTCCACTTCACGAGAAGGGTAAACGATTAGCGCTAGACATAATAAAGCAACTCCACTTGCCGCAAGCAGGTGGCGCTTAGGGTAAATTTGCTGTGTCGGAGTGTTAATTTGTGTCATGGTCATGTTGGTCTGCTGTGAGCGATTGAGTAAAATATAAGTAAAAGCCCCTAACTGCAAGTAAATAGAGCCCATAACTTGCACTGCGTCAGTTTTTTGTTGCTTGAACGCATGATTTATCTACTAAAGTATTTGCATTCAGAGCAGGTAATTTATTTTTAGTTCCAAATATTGTAGTCTGCTCTGTTACCCATCCTTTAAAACTGGTGTCGTGAAGATGAAAGCCGTTGAAGAGCAGTTAGCTATTATCAAGCGTGGCGCGGACAGCGTCATTGTTGAGCAGGAGCTTATTGAAAAGCTAAAGCGTAATCAGCCGCTGAGCGTAAAGGCGGGTTTTGATCCGACTGCTCCCGATTTACATTTAGGGCATGCTGTTCTTCTTAATAAGTTGCGCATGCTACAAGATTTAGGGCATCAGGTGATTTTCCTGATTGGTGACTTTACCGGCATGATTGGTGACCCAAGCGGCAAAAGTGCTACAAGGCCGCCGTTGACCCGAGAGCAAGTGCTGTCCAATGCGGAAACATATAAGCAGCAAGTTTTTAAAATTCTTGATGAGAGTAAGACTAGGGTTGTTTTTAATTCAACTTGGCTGGAGAAGTTAAGCCCTGCAGATTTTATTCGTTTAGCGTCGCATTACACAGTAGCGCGCATGCTTGAGCGTGAAGACTTTAGTAATCGCTATACGACTCAGCAGCCGATTGCTATTCACGAGTTTTTATATCCGCTAATACAGGGGTACGATTCGGTTGCTTTAAAAGCTGATATCGAGATTGGTGGTACAGATCAGACATTCAATCTGCTGATGGGGCGTGAGTTGCAGCGGGCTTACGGTCAAGAGCCACAGTGCATCATAACCATGCCTTTGCTCGAAGGTCTGGATGGCGTGAAGAAGATGTCGAAGTCGCTAGGCAATTATGTGGGTATCCAAGAAGCCCCTGGAGCGATGTATAGCAAGCTGCTGTCGATGCCTGATGAGTTAATTTGGCGTTACTTTGAGTTACTGAGCTTTAGAGATGTAGCAGAGATTGAGCAGCTTAAGGTTAATGTGGAACAGGGTGCGAACCCGCGTGATGTCAAAATAGAGCTGGCTCGCGAGCTTATTGCGCGCTTTCATGGCGAGGAAGCTGCAGCGAATGCGCATAAGTCTGCAGGGAATCGCATGCAAGATGGTGAGCTCCCAGAAGATCTGCCTACTATAGAGGTGTCGGCGCAAAGTGACATGCCAATCGCGGCGGTATTGAATAAAGCAGGTTTGGTTAAAAACGCAGCAGGTGCAAGAGATATGCTTGCAGCGGGTAGTGTGCGAGTAGATGGTGATGTGGTTAATCGCGAGTTTGTCTTCAAGCTGGGTGCAGAGCATGTGTGTCAAGCGGGAAAGAAAAGCTTCGCTCGAATTAAGCTAGTTGCAGAGTGAGAGAATTCTTTTGCAAATGCTGTTGAC
This sequence comes from Pseudomonas sp. C27(2019), assembly GCF_008807395.1. Classification (GTDB taxonomy): domain Bacteria; phylum Pseudomonadota; class Gammaproteobacteria; order Pseudomonadales; family Pseudomonadaceae; genus Denitrificimonas. Next base: position 2,607,679 of record NZ_CP043320.1, on the reverse strand, counting down.
AGGTAGATGCTGTGCTGTAGAATGCGCACCTCGTTAGGCAGATAGAGCAACACAGCTTAACGTAACAGGTTGATTTTTAAGGATTTATTTTTAATGTCAGCTTGACAAGGTGGCGATCTAGTGTAAGATTCGCAGCCTGCCAACGAGAAGCGTAAGCGCCTCGCCGGCACCAAGGAGTTAGACGGAAGCAATAATTAAAATCTTCCAGAAAATAAGCCTTGACAGTTACTTTGGGAGATGTAGAATACGCCTCCTCGCTGAGACACTCAGCGAAACGTTCTTTAACAATTTGAATCAAGCAATTCGTGTGGGTGCTTGTGTGAGATGATTGATAGTCAGCAAGATTATCAGCAACACAAGTTATTCGGCGAATGAAAATTTGTAGAATTATTTTTGTCTTTTTTAATTTATTAATAAAAGATATTTGCGATTGCTGAGCCAAGTTTAGGGTTTTCTCAAAACCCGATCAGTATATAACTGAAGAGTTTGATCATGGCTCAGATTGAACGCTGGCGGCAGGCTTAACACATGCAAGTCGAGCGGTAACAGAGAGTAGTTTACTATTCTGCTGACGAGCGGCGGACGGGTGAGTAATGCCTAGGAATCTGCCTAGTAGTGGGGGATAACTTGCCGAAAGGTAAGCTAATACCGCATACGTCCTACGGGAGAAAGCAGGGGACCTTCGGGCCTTGCGCTATTAGATGAGCCTAGGTCGGATTAGTTAGTTGGTGAGGTAATGGCTCACCAAGACTGCGATCCGTAACTGGTCTGAGAGGATGATCAGTCACACTGGAACTGAGACACGGTCCAGACTCCTACGGGAGGCAGCAGTGGGGAATATTGGACAATGGGGGCAACCCTGATCCAGCCATGCCGCGTGTGTGAAGAAGGTCTTCGGATTGTAAAGCACTTTAAGTTGGGAGGAAGAGCAGTTAACGAATACTTGACTGTTTTGACGTTACCAACAGAATAAGCACCGGCTAACTTCGTGCCAGCAGCCGCGGTAATACGAAGGGTGCGAGCGTTAATCGGAATTACTGGGCGTAAAGCGCGCGTAGGTGGTTCATTAAGTTAGGAGTGAAAGCCCCGGGCTCAACCTGGGAATTGCTTCTAAAACTGGTGGGCTAGAGTACGGTAGAGGGTGGTGGAATTTCCTGTGTAGCGGTGAAATGCGTAGATATAGGAAGGAACATCAGTGGCGAAGGCGACCACCTGGACTGATACTGACACTGAGGTGCGAAAGCGTGGGGAGCAAACAGGATTAGATACCCTGGTAGTCCACGCCGTAAACGATGTCAACTAGTTGTTGGGTTCCTTGAGGACTTAGTAACGCAGCTAACGCATTAAGTTGACCGCCTGGGGAGTACGGCCGCAAGGTTAAAACTCAAATGAATTGACGGGGGCCCGCACAAGCGGTGGAGCATGTGGTTTAATTCGAAGCAACGCGAAGAACCTTACCTGGCCTTGACATGCTGAGAACTTTCCAGAGATGGATTGGTGCCTTCGGGAACTCAGACACAGGTGCTGCATGGCTGTCGTCAGCTCGTGTCGTGAGATGTTGGGTTAAGTCCCGTAACGAGCGCAACCCTTGTCCTTATTTACCAGCACGTAATGGTGGGCACTCTAAGGAGACTGCCGGTGACAAACCGGAGGAAGGTGGGGATGACGTCAAGTCATCATGGCCCTTACGGCCAGGGCTACACACGTGCTACAATGGTTGGTACAACGGGCTGCCAAGTCGCGAGACGGAGCTAATCCCATAAAACCAATCGTAGTCCGGATCGCAGTCTGCAACTCGACTGCGTGAAGTCGGAATCGCTAGTAATCGTGGATCAGAATGCCGCGGTGAATACGTTCCCGGGCCTTGTACACACCGCCCGTCACACCATGGGAGTGGGTTGCACCAGAAGTAGCTAGTCTAACCTTCGGGAGGACGGTTACCACGGTGTGATTCATGACTGGGGTGAAGTCGTAACAAGGTAGCCGTAGGGGAACCTGCGGCTGGATCACCTCCTTAATCGAAGACATCATCGTCTTCATAAGTATCCACACGAATTGCTTGATTCAATCTGTAGTAGCGATTGGGTTGTTAGGCCCTTGATAATTGGGTCTATGCTTGGCTTGGTTAAAGCGAACCCCTGCCGTTGAGGTGGAAAGTAGGGTGAAGTTTGACCGACCGACTGACGGACCAAATGGTGGATTGACCTGTATGGGTCTGTAGCTCAGTTGGTTAGAGCGCACCCCTGATAAGGGTGAGGTCGGCAGTTCAACTCTGCCCAGACCCACCAAATTTTACTTATGCTGCGTTATTTAAAGACTCGTTTAGTGTTACTAAACTTCGCCTTTAAATGCCTTGCCTAAGAAAAATTACATTTTGAAGAGAAAGCTAAAAGCTAATTCGAATAAATGACAATTATTAGGTGGTTTAAAGGTACCGTTTCATTTGGCTTGTAGCTTTTAAGTTATGAGTTAGGTTTAACGAGTTATTTTTTGCTTAGATCGAGGAAGCTGCCGGAGCGAACGAAGGAGCATACTTCTGTATGTGACTGAGTAAGTGACAAGGCTGACGAAGATATAATCAAAAAAGAGCCGTTAAAAATGGGGCCATAGCTCAGCTGGGAGAGCGCCTGCCTTGCACGCAGGAGGTCAGCGGTTCGATCCCGCTTGGCTCCACCATTATCCAATCGTTCGAAGCTCAGACATGAGCATTTAGTCAGCCGCAGGCTGTTTGAATGTTGATGTCTGGTCTTTACCAGAACTGTTCTTTAAAAATTTAGGCATGTGATAGAAGTAAAAAAGACTAGATGATTACTTTCACTGGTAATTGTTTAGGCTAAGGTAAAATTTGTGAGTTTTTTAATTGCGAATTTTCGGCGTAATATCGATCTTCACGTTATAGATATATAACCAAATTGCTTGGGGTTATATGGTCAAGTGAAGAAGCGCATACGGTGGATGCCTTGGCAGTCAGAGGCGATGAAAGACGTTGTAGCCTGCGATAAGCTTTGGGGAGTCGGCAAACAGACTGTGATCCAGAGATCTCTGAATGGGGAAACCCACCTAACGTAAGTTAGGTATCTTATAGTGAATACATAGCTATAAGAGGCGAACGCGGGGAACTGAAACATCTAAGTACCCGTAGGAAAAGAAATCAACCGAGATTCCCTTAGTAGTGGCGAGCGAACGGGGACTAGCCCTTAAGTGGCTTAGAGATTAGTAGAAGGCTCTGGAAAGTGCCGCCATAGTGGGTGATAGCCCTGTATACGAAAATCTCTTAGTCATGAAATCGAGTAGGACGGAGCACGAGAAACTTTGTCTGAATATGGGGGGACCATCCTCCAAGGCTAAATACTACTGACTGACCGATAGTGAACCAGTACCGTGAGGGAAAGGCGAAAAGAACCCCGGAGAGGGGAGTGAAATAGAACCTGAAACCGTATGCGTACAAGCAGTGGGAGCCCGATCACTCAATAACATTGAGTGGCACAATTTTGATGACACACATGGGTTGTTTAGGTAACAATATTTGCTTGCAAATGTTGGTCAACACACTAAACAAGCAGTGTTATTGAGGATCGGGTGACTGCGTACCTTTTGTATAATGGGTCAGCGACTTATTTTCAGTGGCAAGCTTAACCGAATAGGGGAGGCGTAGCGAAAGCGAGTCTTAATAGGGCGACAGTCGCTGGGAATAGACCCGAAACCGGGCGATCTATCCATGGGCAGGTTGAAGGTTGGGTAACACTAACTGGAGGACCGAACCGACTATCGTTGAAAAGCTAGCGGATGACCTGTGGATCGGAGTGAAAGGCTAATCAAGCCCGGAGATAGCTGGTTCTCCTCGAAAGCTATTTAGGTAGCGCCTCGTGTATCACTGCTGGGGTAGAGCACTGTTTTGGCTAGGGGGTCATCCCGACTTACCAACCCAATGCAAACTCCGAATACCAGCAAGTGCGAGCACGGGAGACACACGGCGGGTGCTAACGTCCGTCGTGGAAAGGGAAACAACCCAGACCGTCAGCTAAGGTCCCAAAGTTATGGTTAAGTGGGAAACGATGTGGGAAGGCTTAGACAGCTAGGAAGTTGGCTTAGAAGCAGCCATCTTTTAAAGAAAGCGTAATAGCTCACTAGTCGAGTCGGCCTGCGCGGAAGATGTAACGGGGCTCAAACCATACACCGAAGCTACGGACATAGACATTCCACTTAAAATCATTCAATTGTTTACGCTTGCGAGCCGTTAGGCGAGCAAAGCACACCCTCACGTTGAGGGAAGTAAAAGTAAAATAAACAGTGGTTTTAAGGGAATGTCTATGTGGTAGAGGAGCGTTGTGTAAGCCGTTGAAGGTGAGTTGAGAAGCTTGCTGGAGGTATCACAAGTGCGAATGCTGACATGAGTAACGATAATGAGTGTGAAAAACACTCACGCCGAAAGACCAAGGTTTCCTGCGCAACGTTAATCGACGCAGGGTGAGTCGGCCCCTAAGGCGAGACTGAAAAGTGTAGTCGATGGGAAACAGGTTAATATTCCTGTACTTCTAATTATTGCGATGGAGAGACGGAGAAGGCTAGGCCATCAGGGCGTTGGTTGTCCCTGTTTAAGGTGGTAGGCAGAGATCTTAGGAAAATCCGGGATTTTGTTAATGCCGAGAGCTGATGACGAGCGTTCTTTAGAATGCGAAGTGGTTGATGCCATGCTTCCAAGAAAAACTTCTAAGCTTCAGATAATTAGGAACCGTACCCCAAACCGACACAGGTGGTTGGGTAGAGAATACCAAGGCGCTTGAGAGAACTCGGGTGAAGGAACTAGGCAAAATGGCACCGTAACTTCGGGAGAAGGTGCGCTGGTGAGGGTGAAGTATTTACTACGTAAGCCTTTGCTAGTCGAAGATACCAGGCCGCTGCGACTGTTTATTAAAAACACAGGACTCTGCAAACTCGAAAGAGGACGTATAGGGTCTGACGCCTGCCCGGTGCTGGAAGGTTAATTGATGGGGTTAGCGTAAGCGAAGCTCTTGATCGAAGCCCCAGTAAACGGCGGCCGTAACTATAACGGTCCTAAGGTAGCGAAATTCCTTGTCGGGTAAGTTCCGACCTGCACGAATGGCGTAACGATGGCGGCGCTGTCTCCACCCGAGACTCAGTGAAATTGAAATCGCTGTGAAGATGCAGTGTATCCGCGGCAAGACGGAAAGACCCCGTGAACCTTTACTATAGCTTTGCACTGGACTTTGAAGTTGTTTGTGTAGGATAGGTGGGAGGCTTTGAAACTGCGACGCTAGTTGCAGTGGAGCCAACCTTGAAATACCACCCTGGCAACTTTGAGGTTCTAACTCTGGTCCGTTATCCGGATCGAGGACAGTGTATGGTGGGTAGTTTGACTGGGGCGGTCTCCTCCTAAAGAGTAACGGAGGAGTACGAAGGTGCGCTCAGACCGGTCGGAAATCGGTCGTAGAGTATAAAGGCAAAAGCGCGCTTAACTGCGAGACCAACAAGTCGAGCAGGTACGAAAGTAGGTCTTAGTGATCCGGTGGTTCTGTATGGAAGGGCCATCGCTCAACGGATAAAAGGTACTCCGGGGATAACAGGCTGATACCGCCCAAGAGTTCATATCGACGGCGGTGTTTGGCACCTCGATGTCGGCTCATCACATCCTGGGGCTGAAGCCGGTCCCAAGGGTATGGCTGTTCGCCATTTAAAGTGGTACGCGAGCTGGGTTTAGAACGTCGTGAGACAGTTCGGTCCCTATCTGTCGTGGACGTTTGAGATTTGAGAGGGGCTGCTCCTAGTACGAGAGGACCGGAGTGGACGAACCTCTGGTGTTCCGGTTGTCACGCCAGTGGCATTGCCGGGTAGCTATGTTCGGAAGAGATAACCGCTGAAAGCATCTAAGCGGGAAGCTTGCCTCAAGATGAGATCTCACTGGAGCTTTAAGCTCCCTGAAGGGCCCTTGAAGACTACAAGGTTGATAGGTTGGGTGTGTAAGTGCTGTGAGGCATTGAGCTAACCAATACTAATTGCCCGTGAGGCTTGACCATATAACACCCAAACAATTTGGGAAGACGAATTGTGACCGAAAGTTCGCAAAGCGCACAAATAAACTGATACTATTGCATGCCTAATTAGAGAAGACGATGATCACGAAAGTGAGAAACGGCTCCTCAAAAAGAATTGCTTGACGACCATAGAGCATTGGAACCACCTGATCCCATCCCGAACTCAGAAGTGAAACGATGCATCGCCGATGGTAGTGTGGGGTTTCCCCATGTGAGAGTAGGTCATTGTCAAGCTTAAACACAAAACCCTAGATCAGAAATGGTCTGGGGTTTTTTTATTTGTGGTTCACAGAACTTTACTGTTACTGCCGGCCGTCCCATGTGACAATTTTACTGGGAGTAAAATTGGACAGGCTTTAGCCTGCCCGCAGGGCGTTCACCATGGATGGCTGTACGTCACTACGGGTCGGGAATCTGTGATTCGCTACATCCCTGTAGCTCACTTGCTGCGCAAGCCAGCTAAAGCTGTTCAAAATGTTCTCCTGCAATTTTGTGGGCAGCCTGCCGGCTGAGCACCAAGGATGGCGCGAATCTGAGTAGGTCATTATCAAGCTAAAACACAACACTCTAGATCAGAAATGGTCTGGGGTTTTAAACGTGAATGCAATAATCAACTTACGTAGCAGTCCTGTGGCAGGTGCAATAGAGTTTGGTGCAAACCGAGCATCGACACTGCCTTTATATTGTTGTGCCTGCGGATGTCACATTGGTAAGTTAATCGCATACGATTTGAAGTGCCTGTATCTTTTCGTGTTTCAGTTGCTAGGTGCGCGCACAAAGAAATACGAGTGAGTTGGCAAGGCCTCTCGAGTGCAGGAGGGCTGCGTTAAGTTGCAGAGGCAGCTTTTAGCTTCTAAAGCCTGCATGATCATTGCTTTTGCTAAGGTGTTTTAAGTTGCTGGTAAGAATCTTGATGTCAGTAAATAGCCTATTAGGCCTTCATAAGCTTGATATTAATGACGACTGCGAGTGTAAATTGAAACATAATACAATATCGGTAGAAGTGAGTGTCTGAGTGATATGTATGATTTATTGGCGTTACTGGCAGATGGCGATTTTCACTCGGGTAGTGACTTAGGGGATAAGTTGGGTATTAGTCGTGCTGCGATCTGGAAAAGAGTGCAGCGGATCACTGAAGACTTGGGCGTGAATGTGCAAAGTGTGCAGGGAAAAGGCTACAGGCTTATGCAGCCTCTAGTGTTGTTAAGACAAGATATTCTCCAGTTTTCGTTTCCCACCCTGCCAATATTTGTTTATGAGTCTATAGGCTCTACTAATGATCAAGCGAAGCAGTTGCTATCTAGTTGCAATGCCCCTTTGGCTGTCCTTTCTGAGCATCAGACGCAAGGAAAGGGGCGGCGAGGAAGGGAGTGGGTTAGCCCTTTTGCGCAAAATTTATATTTGTCTTTTGCTTGGCCGATCACTGAAGGGCTTGGGCAAATTGATGGTTTGAGCTTGGTTGTAGGACTTGCTGTGCGTAAAGCAATAAAACGTATCAGCAGTATTGAGGCGCAGTTAAAGTGGCCGAATGATATTTTGATAAATGAACGCAAAGTCGCTGGCATTTTGCTTGAGTTGATTGGTGATCCAGTAGAACTGTGCCATGTGGTAATTGGTATCGGTGTTAATTTAAATATGTTTGAGTCTTTTGGATGCATTGATCAGGAATGGACCTCGCTTAGAAAGGAAGCGGGAGAAAATATTGACCGTCAATTATTCGCTAAAATTGTTTTGGAAGAGTTAGACAGCTACCTTGAAAAGCAAAAAAAATATGGCTTTAGCAGTATGCGTGCTGAATGGCTTTCTGCTCATGCGTGGCAGGGTCGTAATGCTATTTTGCAAACAGGTAATGATTTTGTCTCAGGGGTGGTCGTTGGTGTTGGTGATAAGGGCGAAATCTGTCTGGTTGTAGACGGCCAAGAGGTTAATTATTTGGGTGGTGAGCTCAGTCTTAGGTTGCAGCATGATACTTGAAATTGACTATGGTAATACTCGGCTTAAGTGGCGGTTGCTGGATGCTAAATCATTAGGGTGTATTAGCAGAGGAGCAGTAATAGATTTACAGGAGCTGCTACCTTCGCTGCAAATGGCGGGGTGTTTAGAGGTTGAATTTTGTCGTGCGTGCTCAGTGCGCACAGTGAAAGAAAATGAGCAAATGTCCTCATTAATACAGAATAATTATGGTGTGGAAATAGAATATGCACAGTCTTTAGAATACACAGCTGGTGTGACGAATGGTTACTTACAAGCAAAAAAATTAGGGGTTGATCGTTGGCTTGCAATTGTTGCGGCCTATACAAAAGTAAAGCATGCATGCGTCGTCATTGATTGTGGAACGGCGATTACGGTGGATTTCATATCTGCAGATGGCAGCCACATGGGCGGCTGTATTGCGCCTGGTTTTAAAATGTTGAGCACTATGCTTTGGCGTGGTACTCAGTTACCAGTTGAGGCGGATGTTACTGTTTATGATGATAAGATGTTGCTGGGCAATAATACACAAGCAGCTGTGATTGCGGGGGTTGGGGCGATGTTCCGTGGTTTCATAGGCGAGCAGCTGGAGTTAGCTCAAGTGGCACTGGGTTCATCGTTCTCTGTGCTTTGCACAGGTGGGGACAGTGCTTTAGTTAATAGCGTCACGGATGCTGCTGTCCTAGAAGAGGATTTAGTATTCGTAGGATTAGCTATTGTTTGCCCTTATGCTGCAAAGGAGTAAGACAATGCGCTGGTTGTTTTTAGGTCTAATTATAATAAATGCGTTTTATTTTTTGTGGAACCATCAGGCAATAGGGAGCAGTGAGCAGGCGTTGCAAGGGGTGAGAGGGCAAAAGCCTGCCTATTCCGGTCAAGTTAAGTTGCTTAGTGAGGCTGTGGATTTAGAAAGCAAAGCAATGCAAGAAGATTTTAAAAAAAGTGAAGTAATGCTTTTAGGTGGCTTCAGTGATAATTATCAGGCGCAACGTTTGCAGCAACGACTGTTAAGCTTAGATATTGATTCCCAAGTAACAGAAATAGATAGTAAGGTTGATATCGAATATTGGGTTTATTTACAGCCGCTACCATCAAGGCAGGCTGCTGTAAGGCAGCTTAAGGAGCTGCAAGCGCGCAAGATCGACGGCTACCTCATCACTACAGGTGAGTTAAATAATGGGGTTTCGTTGGGCATGTTTGCGCGAGAGGATTCTGCGCAGGGCGTTGCCGAGCGCATGAGCGCTGCTGGGTATGAGCCATCAATAAAATCGGTAGAAAGGTCGCAGCGATTATATTGGGTTGTTATTGAGTCAAGTGCGCGTCGCCTTGTCGATCAGGCGCTACTAAAGCAGCTAGTAGAGGATTTTGCAGGTATGCAGCACTTGTTCATGCCGTACGAAAAGTTAAGACTATAAAGGGAAAGTATAGAGTTTTTTACGTAAAGCCTATAAATGCGTTTAATTGGGCTTGACAAGGAAGTCGGTATGGAGGATGATATCGCCTCGCTTAAGGAGGGGTTCCCGAGCGGCCAAAGGGATCAGACTGTAAATCTGACGTCTACGACTTCGAAGGTTCGAATCCTTCTCCCTCCACCATATTTCAAGCAAATGCAATGCGGGTATAGTTTAGTGGTAGAACCTCAGCCTTCCAAGCTGATGATGCGGGTTCGATTCCCGCTACCCGCTCCAATTGCTTTTGCAATGATTCGCTCATGTAGCTCAGTTGGTAGAGCACACCCTTGGTAAGGGTGAGGTCAGCGGTTCAACTCCGCTCATGAGCTCCATTGTGTAAATAAAGGCAGATATTCACATATCTGCCTTTCTTGTATGTGTTTACTAAGTAAGTGCGCTTAATCAGAGGGTGGTAGCAATGGCTAAGGAAAAATTTGAACGTAATAAACCGCACCTGAACGTTGGTACCATTGGTCACGTTGACCATGGTAAAACCACACTGACAGCTGCACTGACTCGTGTTTGCGCTGAAGTATTCGGCGGTACAGGTACTTCGAAAGGTTACGACCAGATCGATAACGCACCTGAAGAAAAAGCACGTGGTATCACTATTAACACGTCACACGTAGAGTACGATTCACCGAACCGTCACTACGCGCACGTTGACTGCCCGGGTCACGCTGACTACGTTAAAAACATGATCACTGGTGCTGCCCAGATGGACGGCGCTATTCTTGTTTGTTCAGCAGCTGACGGCCCTATGCCGCAAACGCGTGAGCACATCCTTCTGTCGCGTCAGGTTGGTGTTCCGTACATCGTTGTGTTCCTGAACAAAGCAGACATGGTTGATGACGAAGAGTTGTTAGAGCTGGTTGAAATGGAAGTGCGTGAGCTTCTCAGCATGTACGATTTCCCAGGTGATGACACTCCGATCATTACGGGTTCAGCGTTGATGGCATTGGAAGGTCGTGACGACAATGGTTTAGGAACAACTGCAGTAAAAACTCTGGTAGAGACTTTAGACTCTTACATCCCAGAGCCAGTACGTGCTGTTGATCTACCATTCTTGCTGCCAATTGAAGACGTGTTCTCCATCTCAGGTCGCGGTACTGTAGTAACAGGTCGTGTTGAGCGTGGTATCGTTAAAGTTGGTGAAGAAGTTGAAATCGTTGGTATCCGTGACACTGTAAAGACCACCTGTACGGGTGTTGAAATGTTCCGTAAGCTGCTTGACGAAGGTCGCGCAGGTGAGAACGTTGGTGTTCTGTTGCGTGGTACTAAGCGTGAAGATATCGAGCGTGGTCAAGTATTGGCCAAGCCTGGTTCAATCAAGCCGCACACAACGTTTGAAGCAGAAGTGTACGTGTTGTCAAAAGAAGAAGGCGGACGTCACACTCCTTTCTTCAAAGGCTACCGTCCACAGTTCTACTTCCGTACCACTGACGTCACAGGAAGCTGTGAGTTGCCAGAAGGTATCGAGATGGTAATGCCAGGTGATAACGTTAAGTTAGACGTTACTCTGATTGCGCCTATCGCAATGGAAGACGGTCTGCGTTTCGCGATTCGCGAAGGTGGTCGTACCGTTGGTGCTGGTGTTGTAGCAAAAATTATTGCATAAGGCTTGAACTTATTGATCTAGGTCGGCATAATAGCCGGCCTAGCAATGTTCTAGGCCAGTAGCTCAATTGGCAGAGCGACGGTCTCCAAAACCGTAGGTTGGGGGTTCGATTCCCTCCTGGCCTGCCAGCTTTTAAATTAGCTGGCATTCCAATTTAGGATTCTAAGTAATGAATGCAAAAACTGAATCCAAAGCAAATCGTTTAGATTCTGTAAAATGGTTGATTGTTATAGCGCTAGTTGCAATTGGTGTTGTAGGTAATCAATATTTTGCCTCTGAATCAATTCTATATCGCGTTTTAGGTCTAGTTGCTCTCGGTGCTGTAGCGTTTTTTGTTGCGACAAAAACAGCAAAGGGACAGGCTTTGCTCACTTTAGCTAAAGAGTCGCGTGCTGAAATACGTAAAGTTGTTTGGCCGAACAGGCAAGAAACCACGCAGACAACGCTGATTGTTGTTGTTGTTGTTTTAATAATGGCGCTCTTGCTTTGGGGGCTCGATACCCTCCTTGGCTGGCTTGTCTCATTGATTGTAGGTTAAGGGTGCTCTGTGGCTAAGCGTTGGTATGTCGTTCACGCCTATTCAGGCTATGAAAAACAAGTAATGCGCCATTTGCTTGAGCGCATTAAGTTCGCTGAAATGGAAGATGTGTTTGGTGATATTCTCGTTCCAACTGAAGAAGTTGTTGAAATGAGAAATGGCCAGAAAAGAAAAAGCGAGCGCAAATTTTTCCCAGGCTATGTATTGGTTCAGGTTGATATGACCGAGGCTGCATGGCACTTAATTAAAGACACGCCGCGTGTTCTAGGCTTTATTGGTGGTACGGCAGATAAACCTGCGCCAATCACTGAGAAAGAAGCTGATGCTATCTTGCGTCGTGTAGAAGATAGTGGTGATAAGCCACGTCCAAGAACATTGTTTGAGCCAGGTGAGACCGTGCGTGTTAACGATGGTCCATTTGCTGACTTTAACGGTGTTGTTGAAGAAGTAAATTATGAGAAGAGTCGAATTCAAGTTGCGGTTCTCATTTTTGGACGTTCAACACCTGTCGAATTAGAATTCAGTCAGGTAGAGAAAATCTGATAATATTACGGATGTCGCCCTGCAACTTTTAGTTGCGGGGTTTTTTTGTCAAAGGATTGTGAAATAAATCACTGGGGAGCCGTAAGGCGTTATACCCATCGGAGCAAATCATGGCTAAAAAGATTCAGGCTTATATTAAGCTGCAAGTAAAAGCAGGTCAGGCGAATCCGTCGCCGCCAGTTGGTCCAGCATTGGGTCAGCACGGTGTAAATATTATGGAGTTTTGTAAGGCGTTTAACGCAAAAACCCAAGGCGTAGAGCCAGGTCTGCCGACACCAGTAATCATTACTGTTTACAGCGATCGTAGCTTCACGTTTGAAACAAAAAGCACGCCAGCTGCCGTCTTATTGAAAAAAGCTGCTGGTGTGTCTGCTGGGTCAGCGCGTCCTAATACTCAGAAAGTGGGTACTGTGACACGTGCGCAGTTAGAAGAAATCGCACAAGTTAAAGATGCTGATTTAACAGCGGCTGGACTTGATGCTGCTGTTCGTACCATTGCTGGCTCCGCGCGCAGCATGGGCTTGAACGTGGAGGGCGTGTAATGGCTAAGCTTTCAAAACGTCAACAAGCTATTGCAGCTAAAGTGCAAGCTGGCAAGCAGTATTCATTTGAAGAAGCAGCAAGCTTGTTAAGCGAGCTGTCTACAATCAAGTTTAAAGAGTCAGTTGATATTGCGATTAACCTCGGTGTTGATCCGCGTAAGTCTGACCAAGTTGTTCGTGGTGCAACTGTGATGCCGAACGGTACCGGTAAAACTGTACGCGTTGCTGTATTTGCACAAGGCCCGGCCGCAGAAGCAGCTTTGGCAGCGGGTGCCGACAAAGTTGGTATGGATGATCTGGCTGCTGAAATGAAAGCCGGTGATTTGAACTACGATGTGGTTATTGCTTCTCCGGATGCTATGCGCGTTGTTGGTCAATTAGGTCAAGTGTTAGGCCCGCGCGGTCTAATGCCAAACCCAAAAGTTGGTACTGTGACGCCAGATGTTGCAACAGCAGTTAACAATGCTAAAGCAGGTCAAGCTCGCTTCCGTACTGACAAAAACGGCATCATCCATGCTGCTATTGGTCAAATTGATTTTGAGCCAGCAAAACTTAAGCAAAACGCTGAGGCGTTATTGGCTGAGTTGCGTCGCTTGAAGCCTTCTTCATCAAAAGGCATTTATGTTAAGCGTGTAACATTAAGCAGCACCATGGGCCCTGGTCTGATCATTGATCAGTCAAGCCTAGATGCTGTTAAGTAACAGTCGCGCAGGTAATTTTTGGGGTCCCTGCTTAGCGGGGCCGTCAAAGACCGTAGGTGCTTAGTCTTAATAAATATGTCAAACACATATAAGCCTACGTAGATGGTGCTCCCGATTCATTTGAATCAGACACCAAATTGAGACTCAGCTTGCTGAGTGAAATGAAACAAGCAGGAGTAAAACCCGTGGCAATTAGACTCGAAGACAAGAAAGCTATCGTCGCTGAAGTCAACGAGGCTGCCCAAGCTGCCCTTTCCGCTGTTGTGGTTGATGCCCGCGGCGTAAAAGTAAGCGCTATGACCGGACTCCGTAAAGAGGCTCGTGAAGCAGGTGTATATGTACGAGTAGTACGTAATACATTGCTACGACGCGCTGTTGCAGGAACTCAGTATGAAGTCCTCAACGATGTGTTCACTGGCCCGACCTTAATTGCTTTTTCTAATGATCATCCGGGCGCAGCTGCTCGTATTTTCAAAGAATTCGCTAAAGGTCAGGATAAGTTTGAGATCAAAGCAGCCGCTTTTGAAGGTAACTTGATTGCAGCCAACCAAATCGACGTATTGGCAACTTTGCCAACATTCGACGAGGCGGTTTCTCAGTTGATGAGTGTTATTCAGGGCGCGACCAGCAAGCTGGCTCGTACTTTGGCAGCAGTTCGCGACCAGAAAGAAGCAGAAGCAGCTTAAGCTTTCGCTCTTTACACAAAATTATGATTTTGGTGGCTTGATAAAGGTCATCACCAATATAGGAAGCATAGAGTCATGGCTCTTACTAACGAAGATATCCTTAACGCCGTTTCAGAAATGTCAGTAATGCAAATTGTTGAGCTGATCACTGCAATGGAAGAAAAATTTGGCGTGACTGCTGCTGCTGCTACTGTTGCTGCGGCTGGTCCTGCTGCTGCAGCTGCTGAAGAGCAAACTGAGTTCACCGTTATGCTGTTAGAAGCTGGCGAGAAGAAAGTTAACGTCATTAAAGCAGTTCGCGAGCTGACAGGCCTAGGTCTGAAAGAAGCTAAAGCAGTTGTTGATGGTGCGCCAGGTGTTGTTAAAGAAGACGTATCAAAAGATGATGCTGAAGCAGCCAAGAAAATGCTGGAAGAAGCAGGCGCTAAAGTCGAGCTTAAATAAGCTTGATGTTGCATAACAGCCTGTGCAAAGGGCTGATGGCTGGTGGCTAATGTCACCGGCCTTTTTCTGTTCTAGCTCTAATGAGTGGATGCTCAAGCAGAACTCAAGAGCAAACTGAAAAATAAATGTTTGCACGATTTACTGGGTATTTCCGCCGGAAGTATCCAACAGGCAGGTTACCAAGCTGGGGAACGCTGATGGCTTACTCATATACTGAGAAAAAACGTATCCGCAAGGACTTTAGCAAGCTGCAGGATGTGATGGATGTGCCTTATCTACTGGCAATCCAATTAGATTCTTACCGTGAATTTCTGCAGACTGGCGTGAGCAAGGAGCAGTTCCGTGATATTGGCCTGCACGCAGCCTTTAAATCGGTATTTCCGATTATTAGTTACTCAGGCAACGCAGCGCTTGAGTACGTAGGGTATCGCCTCGGCGAGCCCGCATTTGATGTAAAAGAGTGTTCTTTACGCGGTGTAACTTATGCAGTTCCATTGCGCGTAAAAGTGCGCCTAATTATTTTTGATCGTGAATCATCAAGCAAAGCGATCAAAGATATTAAAGAGCAAGAAGTCTATATGGGCGAAATCCCGTTGATGACTGAAAACGGTACCTTTGTCATTAATGGTACCGAGCGTGTAATCGTTTCTCAGCTACACCGTTCGCCAGGTGTGTTCTTTGACCATGACCGCGGCAAAACGCATAGCTCGGGTAAGCTATTGTATTCAGCACGAGTTATTCCTTATCGTGGTTCTTGGCTCGATTTTGAATTCGATCCGAAAGACTGCGTGTTTGTACGTATTGACCGTCGCCGTAAACTGCCGGCGTCTGTATTGTTGCGCGCACTGGGTTATACAACTGAAGAAATTCTTGCGACCTTCTATGCGACGAACGTATTCCACGTTTCAGCGGATGAAGTGAGCTTAGAATTGGTACCGCAGCGTTTGCGCGGAGAGATTGCCAGTTTCGATATTCAGGATGATAGCGGTAAAGTTATCGTTGAAGAAGGCCGTCGTATTACCTCGCGCCATATCAACCAATTAGAAAAAGCGGGCATCAACAAATTGGTCGTGCCTACTGAATATATTATTGGTGTGACCACTGCTAAGCCAATCGTACACCCAGCGACGGGCGAGATTTTGGTTGAGTGCAACACTGAGTTGACAGCGGAAATGCTGCAGACAGTTGTAGATGCTCAGGTTGTGCAGATTGAAGCGCTGTATACAAACGATATTGACTGCGGTCCATTTATCTCAGACACCCTGAAAATTGATGGCACTACTAATCAACTTGAAGCGCTAGTAGAAATTTATCGCATGATGCGTCCTGGTGAGCCGCCAACCAAAGATGCAGCAGAGAACTTATTCAAAAATCTGTTCTTTGCATCCGAACGCTATGACTTATCAGCGGTAGGACGCATGAAGTTCAACCGCCGTATTGGTCGCACAGAAATTCTGGGCGAAGGTGTATTGAGCAAAGAAGATATTGTTGATGTACTAAAAACTATCGTTGCCATTCGTAATGGTCACGGTATTGTTGATGATATCGACCACCTTGGTAACCGCCGTGTACGTTGCGTTGGTGAAATGGCTGAAAACCAATTCCGTGTTGGTTTAGTGCGTGTTGAACGTGCTGTTAAAGAGCGCCTGTCAATGGCAGAAAGCGAAGGCTTGATGCCGCAAGACTTGATTAACGCTAAACCAGTAGCTGCA
This sequence comes from Pseudomonas sp. C27(2019), assembly GCF_008807395.1. GTDB lineage: Bacteria > Pseudomonadota > Gammaproteobacteria > Pseudomonadales > Pseudomonadaceae > Denitrificimonas. The sequence goes on along the minus strand of NZ_CP043320.1, from coordinate 2,591,420 downwards.
GCGGTTAAGGAGTTTTTTGGCTCCAGTCAACTGTCGCAGTTTATGGATCAAAACAACCCGCTATCAGAAATCACTCATAAGCGTCGTGTCTCTGCGCTTGGCCCAGGTGGTTTGACCCGAGAGCGTGCCGGCTTTGAAGTGCGTGACGTACACCCAACGCATTACGGTCGTGTCTGCCCAGTTGAAACGCCAGAAGGTCCGAACATTGGATTAATCAACTCGCTGGCCACTTATGCCCGAACCAACAGCTATGGTTTCCTTGAGACACCATACCGCATTGTTAAAGAAGGCAAAGTAACGGACGAGATCGTTTTCTTGTCAGCCATTGAAGAGTCTGACCATGTTGTCGCTCAGGCTTCTGCGCAGATGAGCGAAGATAACGTCCTGATGGACGAGTTGGTTACTGTTCGTCACATGAACGAGACCACCGTTAAAGCACCTGAAGAAGTGACTTTAATGGATGTTTCGCCTAAGCAAGTTGTATCGGTAGCTGCGTCATTGATTCCGTTTCTTGAGCACGATGATGCTAACCGTGCCTTGATGGGTTCTAACATGCAGCGCCAGGCTGTACCAACCTTGCGTACAGATAAGCCGCTGGTGGGTACTGGCATGGAGCGTAACGTTGCCCGTGACTCTGGTGTATGTGAAGTTGCGCGCCGTGGTGGTGTGATTGAATCCGTTGATGCCAGCCGTATTGTTGTGCGCGTCAATGATGATGAAGTTGAAACTGGTGAAGCCGGTGTCGATATCTACAACCTGACCAAATACACGCGTTCTAACCAGAATACTTGTATCAACCAGCGTCCATTAGTGCGCAAAGGTGACTCTGTATCACGTGGCGACATTATGGCTGATGGCCCGTCCACAGATATGGGTGAACTTGCACTCGGTCAAAATATGCGTGTGGCATTTATGCCATGGAATGGATACAACTTCGAAGACTCAATCTTGTTGTCTGAGCGTGTTGCTGAAGAAGATCGCTATACCACGATCCATATTCAAGAGCTGACCTGCGTATCGCGTGACACCAAACTGGGCCCAGAGGAAATAACCTCTGATATTCCTAACGTTGGCGAAGCAGCGCTGAACAAACTTGATGAGGCCGGTATTGTCTATGTCGGTGCTGAAGTTGAAGCAGGTGATATTCTGGTTGGTAAAGTGACGCCAAAAGGCGAAACGCAGCTGACCCCTGAAGAGAAACTGTTGCGAGCTATTTTTGGTGAGAAGGCATCTGACGTAAAAGATACTTCACTGCGTGTTCCGACAGGCACTAAAGGCACGATCATTGATGTTCAGGTCTTTACCCGTGACGGTGTTGAGCGTGATGCACGCGCGTTATCGATTGAGAAATCGCAGCTTGATGAAATCCGTAAAGACCTTAACGAAGAGTTCCGTATCGTTGAAGGTGCTACCTTTGAACGTCTGCGTGCTCACTTGGTTGGCAACAAGGCAGAAGGTGGTGCTGGCGTCAAGAAAGGCACTGAGCTGACCAATGAGATTCTTGATGGTATCGAACACGGTCAGTGGTTCAAACTGCGTATGGCAGAAGACGCGCTCAATGAGCAGCTTGAAAAAGCGCAAGCGTATTTGTCAGATCGCCGTAAGTTGCTGGACGAAAAATTCGAAGATAAAAAACGCAAACTGCAGCAAGGTGATGATTTAGCACCTGGCGTACAGAAAATCGTTAAAGTTTATTTAGCAATTAAGCGTCGCATTCAGCCAGGCGATAAGATGGCCGGTCGTCACGGTAACAAGGGTGTGGTGTCGGTGATTATGCCTGTCGAAGACATGCCGCATGATGCTGATGGCGTACCTGTTGATATCGTACTCAACCCACTGGGTGTTCCATCGCGTATGAACGTCGGACAGATCCTTGAAACTCACTTAGGTTTAGCGGCCAAAGGTTTGGGTGAAAAGATCAACCGCATGCTGGATGAGCAACGTAAGGTGAATGAGTTGCGTGCATTCTTACATCAGATCTACAACGAAATCGGTGGTGCTGATGAAGACCGCGTTGATCTCGATAGCTTGACTGATGATGAGATTCTTGAGCTTTCAGATAACTTGCGTGGCGGTGTGCCAATGGCAACACCAGTGTTTGATGGTGCTGAAGAGAAAGAAATTAAAGCAATGCTCAAGCTTGCTGATCTACCAGAAAGTGGCCAGATGACTCTGTACGATGGCCGTACCGGCAATGCGTTTGATCGTCCTGTCACTGTTGGTTACATGTACATTCTGAAGTTGAACCACTTGGTTGACGACAAAATGCACGCCCGTTCGACCGGCTCTTATAGTCTGGTTACGCAACAGCCTCTAGGCGGTAAAGCACAGTTCGGTGGACAGCGCTTTGGTGAGATGGAGGTGTGGGCACTGGAGGCATACGGTGCTGCATATACTCTGCAAGAAATGTTGACCGTGAAATCGGATGACGTGAACGGCCGGACTAAAATGTATAAGAACATTGTAGACGGAGATCATCGTATGGAGCCTGGCATGCCAGAGTCCTTCAACGTGTTGATCAAAGAGATTCGTTCGCTCGGTATCGATATCGAACTGGAAACCGTTTAACACGCGTGCGTATTAGGAGCGGCGTAGAAATACCCGCTCCCCGCTCCGTCAGGAGGAAAGGCCTTGAAAGATTTATTGAATTTGTTAAAAAACCAGAGTCAAGTTGAAGAGTTCGATGCGATTAAGATTACGCTCGCCTCTCCAGAAATGATTCGCTCTTGGTCCTTTGGTGAAGTAAAAAAACCAGAGACCATCAACTATCGCACATTTAAGCCTGAGCGTGACGGTCTGTTTTGTGCCAAAATTTTTGGTCCAGTCAAGGACTATGAGTGCTTGTGCGGTAAGTACAAGCGTTTAAAGCACCGTGGTGTTATTTGCGAGAAGTGTGGCGTTGAAGTTGCGCTGTCCAAAGTCCGTCGTGAGCGCATGGCGCACATTGACCTTGCCTCACCCTGTGCTCATATTTGGTTCTTAAAGTCACTGCCAAGCCGTATTGGTTTGCTGCTGGATATGACCCTGCGCGATATTGAGCGCGTGTTGTATTTTGAAAGCTATGTTGTTATCAGTCCAGGCATGACCACGCTTGAAAAAGGCCAATTGCTCAACGATGAGCAGTACTTTGATGCCTTAGAAGAGTTTGGCGATGACTTTGATGCGCGTATGGGTGCTGAAGCTGTGCGCGAGCTGTTGATGGAAATTGATCTTGAATATGAGATCAATGCTTTGCGTGAAGAAATTCCGCAGACCAACTCAGAAACTAAAATTAAAAAACTTTCTAAGCGTTTAAAGCTGATGGAATCCTTCCATGGCTCGGGTAATAAGCCAGAGTGGATGGTTCTGACCGTTCTGCCGGTGTTACCACCGGATCTACGCCCGTTAGTGCCGCTTGATGGTGGTCGTTTTGCGACATCTGATCTGAACGACTTATACCGTCGCGTGATCAACCGTAACAACCGTCTAAAGCGTCTGCTTGATCTGTCCGCACCAGATATCATCGTGCGTAACGAAAAGCGCATGCTGCAAGAGTCGGTGGATGCACTGTTAGATAACGGTCGTCGTGGCCGTGCCATTACAGGCAGCAACAAACGTCCATTGAAATCTTTGGCTGATATGATCAAGGGTAAGCAAGGTCGTTTCCGTCAGAACTTGCTCGGTAAGCGTGTTGACTACTCAGGCCGTTCAGTGATCGTAGTTGGTCCTGCTTTACGTTTGCACCAGTGCGGTCTGCCGAAAAAAATGGCGCTTGAGTTATTTAAGCCATTTATTTTCGGTAAGCTTGAGCAGCGTGGTTTAGCCACAACCATTAAAGCAGCCAAGAAAATGGTTGAGCGTGAATTACCCGAAGTGTGGGACGTGCTAGCGGATGTTATTCGTGAGCACCCTGTGCTGCTTAACCGTGCGCCAACATTGCACCGTTTAGGTATTCAAGCGTTTGAGCCAGTTTTAATTGAAGGTAAGGCTATTCAGTTACACCCGTTAGTTTGTGCGGCTTATAACGCTGACTTTGACGGTGACCAAATGGCTGTACACGTACCCTTGACGCTAGAAGCACAGCTCGAGTCGCGTGTTTTAATGATGTCAACTAACAACATTCTGTCACCAGCAAACGGTGAGCCGATCATTGTTCCTTCGCAGGACGTTGTTCTTGGTTTGTACTACATGACCCGTGAAGCGATTAACGCTAAGGGTGAAGGCCGTATATTTGCTGATTTGCAAGAAGTTGATCGTGTCTATCGTTCTGGCGATGCCTCGCTGCACGCTAAAGTTAAAGTACGAATCACCGAAGCAGTAAACAGCAGAGATGGCACTGTAACGCACACCACCAGCATCGTTGATACCACTGTTGGCCGCGCGCTGTTATTCCAGATTGTTCCAGAAGGTTTGCCGTTCTCATTGGTTAACCAACCGATGAAGAAAAAAGCCATCTCTAACTTGATCAACCAATGCTACCGCATGGTTGGCCTCAAAGAGACGGTGATTTTTGCTGACCAGTTGATGTACAGCGGTTTTGCGTTCTCAACTATTTCTGGTGTGTCGATTGGTGTAAATGACTTTGTTATCCCTGATGAAAAAGTCACCATCATTGATCGTGCAATTGAAGAAGTTAAAGAAATTGAAAAACAGTACGCTTCAGGCTTGGTAACTCAGGGTGAAAAGTACAACAAAGTGATCGACTTATGGTCCAAAGCCAACGATGAAGTATCCAAAGCGATGATGGCTAATCTTTCGACTGAGCCAGTGGTTAATCGTGATGGTGAAACAGAAAGTCAAGAATCATTCAACTCAATGTATATGATGGCTGATTCGGGTGCGCGGGGCTCTGCTGCACAGATTCGTCAGTTGGCTGGTATGCGTGGCTTGATGGCCAAGCCTGATGGCTCGATTATCGAAACGCCAATTACCGCAAACTTCCGTGAAGGCCTAAACGTACTGCAGTACTTTATTTCTACGCACGGTGCGCGTAAAGGTCTTGCTGATACGGCATTGAAAACAGCTAACTCCGGTTACTTAACCCGTCGTTTGGTTGACGTTGCTCAGGATCTGGTAGTAACCCAGGTTGACTGTGGCACTGAAGACGGTCTGGTTATGACGCCGCATATCGAAGGTGGCGACGTAGTCGATCCGCTCGGCGATCGCGTTCTGGGTCGTGTTATTGCCCAGGATGTACTCAAGCCAGGCAGCGACGACGTGCTTATTCCAATGGATACTTTGATCGATGAGAGCTGGGTTGAATTCATCGAAAATAACAGCATTGATGAAGTCGTAGTACGCTCTCCGATCACCTGTGAAACACGCCACGGGATCTGTGCTAAGTGCTATGGTCGTGATTTGGCGCGTGGTCACGAGGTCAACCAAGGTGAGGCAGTCGGCGTTATTGCTGCTCAGTCGATTGGTGAGCCGGGTACACAGCTAACGATGCGTACCTTCCATATTGGTGGTGCGGCAAGCCGTACTTCAGCAACAGACAGTGTTCAGGTTAAAAACGGTGGTTCAGTTCGTTTGATTAACCTCAAGCATGTCACCCGCGCTGACGGCAGTCTGGTGGCAGTTTCACGTTCAGGTGAGCTGGCGATTGCTGACGAGTTTGGTCGTGAGCGTGAGCGTTATAAGCTCCCATACGGTGCTGTTATTTCCGTGCAGGAAAATGATGTAGTTGCGCCTGGTGCAGTGGTTGCTAAATGGGATCCGCACACTCACCCAATCGTTACTGAAACAACAGGTATTGTGCAGTTCGTGGGCATGGAGTCTGGTATTACTATCAAGCGCCAAACAGATGAACTGACAGGCCTGAGTAACATTGAAGTTATGGATCCACAGGAGCGTCCAGCAGCTGGTAAAGATACGCGCCCAGCGATTAAGTTGGTTGACGATAACGGTGATGATTTATTCTTACCGGGCACCGATGTTATTGCGCAGTACTTCTTACCACCGCATGCATTGGTTAACTTGAATGATGGTGTACGTATCAATATCGGTGATGTTGTTGCGCGTATTCCTCAGGAAACTTCAAAGACCCGTGATATTACTGGTGGTTTGCCACGCGTCGCTGACTTGTTTGAAGCGCGCCGCCCGAAAGAAGCATCGATTCTTGCAGAAGTAAGCGGAACGATTTCTTTCGGTAGAGAGACTAAGGGTAAACGTCGTCTGGTGATTACACCAACAGATGGTAGCGAGCCATACGAAGAGTTGATCCACAAGTGGCGTCACCTCAACGTGTTTGAGGGTGAGCAAGTCAACCGTGGGGAAGTAATTTCCGACGGTCCAAGTAACCCGCATGACATTCTGCGTCTGTTAGGAGTAAGCGCTTTAGCACGCTACATCGTCACTGAGATTCAAGATGTGTACCGTTTGCAGGGTGTGAAAATCAACGATAAGCACATCGAAACGATTTTGCGTCAGATGTTGCGTAAAGTTGAAATTACCGAGTCAGGCGATTCAACGCTGATTAAGGGTGATCAAGCTGAATTCAATCAGGTCTTAGAAGAGAACGAAGCGCTGGTAAGCAAAGATCGTTTCCCTGCTAAGTTTGAGCGCGTTTTGCTGGGTATTACCAAAGCGTCATTGTCCACCGAATCGTTTATTTCTGCTGCTTCGTTCCAAGAGACCACACGGGTTCTTACCGAAGCTGCGGTAACAGGTAAACGCGACTTCTTACGTGGATTGAAAGAAAACGTAGTTGTTGGTCGTTTGATTCCAGCAGGTACGGGATTGGCTTATCACGCTGAGCGTAAACGCAAGCGTGCAATTGAGTCGCCACAAGGTGTAAGTGCCAGTGATGTAGAGGCAGCACTGAGTGAAGCGCTCAATTTGAAAAAGTAAACGCTGACCTTTAATGCGCTTGCATTAATAATTAGCCTTGACGGGGTGCAAGACTCTCATTAGACTCTTGTACCCCTAAAATTGGTGGGATTATTACGATTCCGCCACTTAGTTTATGTCGAAAGACAACAGTGGAGCTTGTAGATGGCAACTATTAACCAGCTGGTGCGTAAGTCGCGCAAGCGCATGGTCGAGAAAAGCGACGTGCCTGCGTTACAAAACTGCCCGCAACGTCGTGGAGTATGTACGCGTGTATATACTACTACGCCAAAAAAACCGAACTCAGCCTTACGTAAAGTATGTCGTGTTCGCCTAACCAATGGCTTTGAAGTCGCTTCTTATATCGGCGGTGAAGGTCATAACTTGCAAGAGCACAGTGTTGTGCTGATCCGTGGTGGTCGAGTAAAAGACTTACCAGGTGTTCGTTACCACACAGTGCGTGGCGCTTTAGATACCTCTGGTGTTAAAGACCGTAAGCAGGGCCGTTCTAAGTACGGTGCTAAGCGTCCTAAGTAATTTTTCTATTTTATCGAGTCGATAAGAGTAAGGTCGGGCCTATTTAATGGTGTCCCGGGCTAACCTGAAGACCGTTTGAGGGCTTATCAATGCCAAGACGTCGCGTAGTCGCAAAACGTGAGATTCTTGACGATCCAATTTATGGAAGTCAGATTCTTGCAAAATTTATGAACCACGTTATGGAAAGCGGTAAAAAAGCCGTTGCCGAGCGTATTGTTTACGGTGCGCTGGAAACAGTTAAAACCCGTAAGAACGTGGAACCACTGGAAACTTTCGAGAAAGCACTCGACGCCATCGCTCCGCTGGTCGAAGTTAAATCCCGTCGTGTAGGTGGTGCTACCTACCAGGTTCCTGTTGAGGTTCGTCCTTCACGTCGCAATGCACTGGCAATGCGCTGGTTAGTTGACGCTGCGCGCAAGCGCGGTGAGAAGTCAATGGCTCTGCGTTTGGCAGGTGAGTTGATGGATGCTGCTGAAGGTAAAGGCTCAGCCGTTAAGAAGCGTGAAGATGTTCACCGTATGGCAGAAGCTAACAAAGCTTTCTCGCATTACCGTTTTTAATTTAGCGAGGAACTAACTGTGGCTCGTACTACCCCTATTAATCGCTATCGAAACATTGGTATCTGTGCGCACGTTGACGCGGGTAAAACCACGACAACAGAGCGCATCCTGTTTTATACAGGTGTAAACCATAAAATGGGTGAGACCCATGATGGTGCAAGTACCACTGACTGGATGGCACAAGAACAAGAGCGCGGAATTACTATTACCTCTGCTGCGGTAACAGCTTTCTGGGAAGGCTCTACTAAGCAGTATGATAAATACCGTGTAAACGTTATTGATACACCTGGTCACGTTGACTTTACTATTGAAGTTGAGCGTTCGCTGCGTGTTCTCGATGGTGCCATCGTTGTTTTCTGTGGCTCTTCTGGTGTTGAACCGCAGTCTGAGACTGTATGGCGTCAAGCGAACAAATATAACGTTCCGCGTATTGTTTACGTGAACAAGCTGGATCGCCAAGGTGCGGACTTTAAGCGTGTTTTGAATCAAATCAAACAGCGTTTAGGTCACACGCCAGTTGCTCTGCAATTGCAGATCGGTATGGAAGAAAACTTCATCGGTCAAGTTGATCTGCTTGCTATGAAAGCGCGTTATTGGGACGACGCTGACATGGGCTTGGTCTATCGCGAAGAAGATATTCCTGCTGATATGCTGGAAGAAGCCGAAGAATATCGCGCTCTGATGGTTGAAGCTGCAGCTGAGTCTTCTGAAGAGTTGATGGATAAGTACCTCGAGGGCGGTGAGCTAACCAACGAGGAAATTAAAGCAGGTTTACGTGCGCGCACCATTGCTGGCGAAATCGTGCCAGCAGTATGTGGTTCATCTTTTAAAAATAAAGGTGTGCCATTGGTGCTTGATGCTGTCATCGATTACCTGCCTGCGCCGACTGAGATTCAAGCCATTAAAGGTGTGCATCCGGATGACGAAGAGAAGGTTGATGAGCGTCCAGCTGATGACAATGGCCCATTTGCGGCGCTGTCATTCAAGATTGCAACTGACCCATTCGTAGGTACATTGACCTTTATTCGTGTTTATTCGGGCGTCCTCTCCTCAGGCGACTCAGTACTGAACTCAGTGAAAGGCAAGCGCGAGCGCGTTGGTCGTATGGTGCAAATGCACGCTAACGATCGCCAAGAAATTAAAGAAGTACGTGCCGGCGATATCGCTGCATTGATCGGTATGAAAGATGTGACCACAGGGGATACCTTGTGCGCTATCGATAAGCCAATCATTCTTGAGCGTATGGATTTCCCAGAGCCCGTTATTTCTGTAGCGGTAGAGCCAAAAACAAAAGCTGACCAAGAGAAAATGGGTATTGCTTTAGGTCGTTTGGCTCAAGAAGATCCATCGTTCCGCGTGAAGACTGACGAAGAAACAGGTCAGACCATCATCTCAGGTATGGGTGAGTTGCACCTCGATATCCTAGTTGATCGTATGAAGCGTGAGTTTAACGTAGAAGCGAACATTGGTAAGCCGCAAGTGGCGTACCGTGAAACGATTCGTAACTCTTGCGAAATTGAAGGCAAGTTTGTTCGCCAGTCGGGTGGACGTGGCCAGTTCGGTCACTGCTGGATTCGCTTTGCGCCTGCAGATGAAGGCGTGGAAGGTTTGATATTTACCAATGAGGTTGTTGGTGGTGTGGTTCCTAAGGAATACATTCCAGCAATTCAAAAAGGTATCGAAGAGCAGATGAAAAACGGTATTGTTGCCGGTTATCCGCTTATCGGACTGAAAGCTACAGTGTTTGATGGTTCTTACCATGATGTTGACTCAAACGAAATGGCGTTTAAGATCGCTGCTTCGATGGCAACTAAACAGCTCACACAGAAAGGCGGCGCAGTTCTGCTTGAGCCTGTCATGAAAGTCGAGGTGGTGACACCTGAGGACTATATGGGTGATGTGATGGGTGACCTGAACCGTCGTCGTGGCTTGATTCAAGGTATGGAAGACAGCATGGCTGGAAAAATAATTCGTGCAGAAGTGCCGTTGGGTGAGATGTTTGGTTATGCAACCGATGTCCGTTCAATGTCTCAAGGTCGCGCGAGTTATTCGATGGAGTTTTCCAAGTACTCAGAAGCGCCGGCTAACGTTGCCGATGCCATTATTAACAAACAAGCTTAATTGAGCCCAATTAGTAAGAGGTAACATATCGTGGCTAAGGAAAAATTTGAACGTAATAAACCGCACCTGAACGTTGGTACCATTGGTCACGTTGACCATGGTAAAACCACACTGACAGCTGCACTGACTCGTGTTTGCGCTGAAGTATTCGGCGGTACAGGTACTTCGAAAGGTTACGACCAGATCGATAACGCACCTGAAGAAAAAGCACGTGGTATCACTATTAACACGTCACACGTAGAGTACGATTCACCGAACCGTCACTACGCGCACGTTGACTGCCCGGGTCACGCTGACTACGTTAAAAACATGATCACTGGTGCTGCCCAGATGGACGGCGCTATTCTTGTTTGTTCAGCAGCTGACGGCCCTATGCCGCAAACGCGTGAGCACATCCTTCTGTCGCGTCAGGTTGGTGTTCCGTACATCGTTGTGTTCCTGAACAAAGCAGACATGGTTGATGACGAAGAGTTGTTAGAGCTGGTTGAAATGGAAGTGCGTGAGCTTCTCAGCATGTACGATTTCCCAGGTGATGACACTCCGATCATTACGGGTTCAGCGTTGATGGCATTGGAAGGTCGTGACGACAATGGTTTAGGAACAACTGCAGTAAAAACTCTGGTAGAGACTTTAGACTCTTACATCCCAGAGCCAGTACGTGCTGTTGATCTACCATTCTTGCTGCCAATTGAAGACGTGTTCTCCATCTCAGGTCGCGGTACTGTAGTAACAGGTCGTGTTGAGCGTGGTATCGTTAAAGTTGGTGAAGAAGTTGAAATCGTTGGTATCCGTGACACTGTAAAGACCACCTGTACGGGTGTTGAAATGTTCCGTAAGCTGCTTGACGAAGGTCGCGCAGGTGAGAACGTTGGTGTTCTGTTGCGTGGTACTAAGCGTGAAGATATCGAGCGTGGTCAAGTATTGGCCAAGCCTGGTTCAATCAAGCCGCACACAACGTTTGAAGCAGAAGTGTACGTGTTGTCAAAAGAAGAAGGCGGACGTCACACTCCTTTCTTCAAAGGCTACCGTCCACAGTTCTACTTCCGTACCACTGACGTCACAGGAAGCTGTGAGTTGCCAGAAGGTATCGAGATGGTAATGCCAGGTGATAACGTTAAGTTAGACGTTACTCTGATTGCGCCTATCGCAATGGAAGACGGTCTGCGTTTCGCGATTCGCGAAGGTGGTCGTACCGTTGGTGCTGGTGTTGTAGCAAAAATCATCGCTTAAGTGATGACCATAGAAGAACCCTCGCTTGCGGGGGTTTTTCTTTGTAGTTGACATGTTCACTAGACGCCATTAGAATTGCGCCTCCTTTTATCGGGCGAGGTTCGTCTGATGGGGAAGGTAACTAAGAGTCTGAGGTCAGAATGCAAAATCAACAAATCCGTATCCGGTTGAAGGCTTTTGACCATCGCCTGATCGATCAATCAACCCAGGAAATCGTGGAAACCGCGAAACGTACTGGTGCTCAGGTGCGTGGTCCTATTCCACTGCCGACCCGTAAAGAGCGTTTTACCGTTCTGGTTTCTCCGCACGTCAACAAAGACGCGCGCGATCAGTACGAGATTCGCACTCATAAGCGCGTTTTGGACATTGTCCAGCCAACTGATAAAACAGTTGATGCGTTAATGAAGCTTGATCTTGCGGCAGGTGTGGAAGTGCAGATCAGCCTCGGCTAAAACCAGGTGGTTTTAGTCGTGTAACGCTCTGAAATGGGCGGCCATAGCGGGTGAAAGCCCCGTACACTCATGAGGTTTTAGACATGACTATAGGTGTAGTCGGTCGTAAATGCGGGATGACCCGTATTTTCACCGAAGATGGTGTCTCTATTCCGGTGACTGTTATTGAAGTCGAGCCGAATCGAGTCACTCAGTTTAAAAATGAAGAAAGCGATGGCTATCGCGCTGTGCAAGTGACTGTGGGTGAGCGTCGTGCTTCCCGCGTGACTAAAGCGCAGGCAGGTCATTTTGCTAAGGCTGGCGTTGCTGCTGGTCGTACAGTTCTCGAGTTTCGTCTTGAAGACGGCGAGTACCAGCCAGGCGACCAAGTTACTGTTGACTTGTTTACTGCTGGTCAGCTTGTCGATGTGACGGGTCAGACTAAGGGTAAAGGCTTTGCCGGTACCATTAAGCGCTGGAACTTCGCAGGTCAAGATGCGACTCACGGTAACTCTGTATCTCACCGTGTTCCGGGTTCGATTGGTCAATGTCAAACTCCGGGTCGCGTCTTCAAAGGCAAAAAAATGTCTGGTCATATGGGCGCTGAGCGTCAGACCACACAGTCCTTAGAAGTCGTGCGTGTCGATGCTGAGCGCAATTTGCTGCTGGTTAAAGGTGCTGTTCCAGGCGCTCCCGGTGGTAATGTCATTGTGCGTGCAGCGGCGAAGGCTCACGGTTAAGAGGGGAATGCCGATATGCAAATTAATGTAAATGGCGCCCAGGCAATTGATGTCTGTGAGCGTACCTTTGGCGGCGAGTTCAATGAAACTCTAGTGCACCAAGCTGTAGTTGCTTACATGGCTGGTGGTCGTCAAGGCAGTAAGAAACAAAAGACTCGTTCAGAAGTTTCTGGTGGTGGTAGAAAACCTTGGCGTCAAAAAGGTACTGGACGTGCCCGTGCTGGTACGATCCGCAGTCCTATCTGGCGTGGGGGTGGGGCGACATTTGCTGCGCGTCCACAGGACCATTCACAGAAACTCAATAAGAAAATGTATCGCGCTGCGATGCGTTCAATTCTTGCTGAGCTGGTTCGTCAAGATCGTTTAGTGGTTGTTGAAGATATTTCTGTTGATGCCCCTAAGACAAAAGCCCTGCTGAGCAAGTTAGATACCTTGGGTCTTCAGGATGTATTGATCGTTTCAGAGAATGTTGAGCAGAACTTATATCTTGCTGCTCGCAACTTGCCGCATGTTGATGTGCGTGATGTTCAAGCGTCTGATCCAGTGAGTCTGATTGCTTATGACAAAGTCTTGATGACCGTGTCTGCAGTTAAGAAATTTGAGGAGATGCTGGGATGAACCAGGAACGCGTATTTAAAGTGCTACTTGGCCCGCACGTCTCTGAAAAGGCTACTATGCTGGCTGATGGCAAGAGCCAGTTTGTTTTCAAAGTTGCAATTGATGCAACTAAGCTGGAAGTCAAAAAGGCAGTTGAAAGCTTATTCGACGTAAAAGTAGCAAACGTAAATACCCTTAAAGCTAAGGGTAAAACTAAGCGTACTGCACGTGGTTTAGGTCGCCGCAACGACTGGAAGAAAGCGTATATCGCTCTTCAGCCAGGCCAGGATATCGATTTCACCAGCAGTGCTGAGTAAGATAGGGGTGCATCATGGCAATTGTTAAATGCAAACCGACTTCTGCTGGCCGTCGTTTCGTCGTCCGCGTAGTCAACAAGGAGCTGCATAAAGGCGCTCCTTACGCACCACTGCTCGAGAAAAAATCGAAGACTGGTGGTCGTAACAATAATGGTCGTATTACCACGCGTCATATTGGTGGTGGTCATAAGCAGCATTACCGTTTGGTGGATTTCCGTCGTAACAAAGATGGTATTCCAGCAACCGTAGAGCGCATTGAATATGATCCAAACCGTACTGCGCATATTGCTTTATTGAAATATGCTGATGGTGAGCGTCGTTATATTTTGGCACCTAAAGGTGTAAGTGCTGGTGAGCAGCTGATGTCGGGTGCACATGCGCCGATTAAAGCAGGTAATAGCTTACCTTTACGTAACATTCCGCTAGGTTCTACAATTCACGGTGTTGAGCTTAAGCCAGGCAAAGGTGCGCAAATTGCACGCTCTGCAGGTACTTCTGCGCAGCTCGTAGCTCGCGAAGGTGTGTACGTGACTTTGCGTCTGCGTTCAGGTGAAATGCGTAAAGTGCTCTCTGAGTGCCGCGCAACATTGGGCGAAGTTTCGAATCATGAGCATTTCCTACGCTCATTGGGTAAAGCAGGTGCTTCACGTTGGGCAGGTATTCGTCCGACTGTGCGTGGTGCTTGTATGAACCCGATTGACCACCCGCATGGTGGTGGTGAGGGTCGTACTTCTAGTGGTCGTCACCCGGTTACACCGTGGGGCAAACCAACTAAGGGCGCGAAAACTCGTTCGAACAAACGCACCGATAACATGATCGTTCATCGCCGCAAATAATTAGAGGGATACGCAAGTGTCACGTTCTCTTAAAAAAGGTCCTTTTATCGATCTTCACCTCTTGAAGAAGATCGAAGTTGCGGTGGAAAAGAACGATCGCAAACCAGTGAAAACCTGGTCGCGTCGTTCAATGATTCTGCCGCAGATGGTTGGTTTAACCATCGCAGTACATAACGGTCGTCAGCATGTCCCAGTTCTAGTGAGCGAAGATATGGTCGGCCATAAACTCGGCGAATTCTCTGCTACGCGTACCTATCGCGGTCACGTTGCAGACAAGAAAGCTAGGCGTTAAGGGGTATTAATGATGGAAGTTGCCGCTAAGCTGTTGGGCGCTCGCATTTCTGCCCAGAAAGCTCGCTTGGTCGCTGACCAAATTCGCGGGAAGAACGTGGGTGAAGCGCTTAATATTTTGACTTTCAGCAGTAAAAAAGCTGCTGAAATCATCAAGAAAGTGTTGGAATCTGCGATTGCTAACGCTGAACATAACGAAGGCGCTGACGTAGATGACCTTAAGGTATCTACTGTTTTCGTTAACGAAGGTCGTTCGCTAAAGCGCATCATGCCTCGTGCCAAAGGCCGAGCTGATCGCATCGTCAAGCGGTCTTGCCATATCACTGTCAAGGTTGCCGACAAGTAACGGAGTTGATCAGATGGGTCAGAAAGTACATCCCATTGGCATGCGCCTGGGAATAGTCAAGGAACACACGTCCGTTTGGTATGCAGATCGCAAAAATTATGCGGATTATCTGAATGCTGATTTAGAAGTACGTGCGTATCTTTTAGACAAATTAAAAAACGCGTCCGTTAGCCGTATCGACATTGCTCGTCCGGCTCAAACAGCACGTATCACCATTCACACTGCTCGTCCCGGTATTGTTATCGGTAAGAAAGGTGAGGATGTTGAGAAATTACGTCAGGACCTGACCAAAAAAATGGGCGTGCCTGTGCACATTAACATCGAAGAGATCCGCAAGCCGGAACTTGACGGTATGTTAGTCGCGCAGAGCGTTGCTCAGCAGCTGGAACGTCGTGTAATGTTCCGTCGCGCTATGAAGCGTGCGGTACAGAACGCCATGCGTATTGGTGCCAAGGGCATCAAAATCCAAGTGAGCGGTCGTCTAGGCGGTGCTGAAATCGCACGTACCGAATGGTATCGCGAGGGTCGTGTGCCGTTGCACACACTGCGCGCTGATATCGATTATGCAAACTACGAAGCACACACCACTTACGGTGTGATTGGCGTCAAGGTTTGGATCTTCAAGGGCGAGGTCATCGGTGGCCAGCATGAAGAGCTAAAACCAACAGCACCAGCGCCTCGTAGAAAAGCCGCACGTTAAGGAGTACGCAGAATGTTACAACCAAAGCGTACGAAGTTCCGCAAAATGATGACAGGCCACAACCGTGGCTTGGCTCTGCGCGGTAGCAAAGTCAGCTTCGGCGAATACGGTCTAAAAGCTGTAGCCCGTGGCCGCCTCACCGCACGTCAGATTGAGTCAGCGCGTCGCGCATTGACCCGCCACGTTAAGCGTGGTGGTAAAATCTGGATTCGTGTGTTCCCAGACAAGCCGATTACCAAAAAGCCACTCGAAGTTCGTATGGGTAAAGGTAAAGGTTCTGTTGAGTACTGGGTTTGCTTGATTCAACCAGGCAAAGTTCTGTACGAAATCGAGGGTGTATCGGAAGAATTAGCCCGTGAGGCATTTGCCTTAGCGGCAGCAAAATTACCGATCGCAACATCCTTTGTTAAGCGGACGGTGATGTAATGAAAGCTACCGAACTTCGTGAAAAATCAGTAGAGCAGCTGAACGAGCAATTGCTTGATCTGCTCCGTGACCAGTTTAATTTGCGTATGCAAAAAGCAACTGGCCAATTGACGCAGTCTCACCTGCTGTCGCAAGTGAAGCGTGATATTGCGCGTGTTAAGACTGTGCTCAAGCAGCAGAAGGCAGGTAATTAATCATGGCTGAAGCTCAGAAATCCGTCCGTACGTTAACAGGAATGGTTGTTAGCGATAAAATGGACAAGACAATCACTGTATTAATCGAGCGTCGCGTTAAGCACCCGATTTACGGTAAATATGTTAAGCGTTCGACTAAACTACATGCGCATGACGAAACAAATCAGTGCCGCACTGGCGACAAGGTCACTATCAGTGAAACCCGTCCGCTTGCTAAGACTAAGTCTTGGGCACTGGTTGAAGTCGTTGAGCGCGTGGAAGTGGTCTAAGGGCCTAGGGTCGGAGAAATTATATGATTCAGACTCAATCTATGCTTGATGTCGCTGATAACAGCGGCGCTCGTCGAGTAATGTGCATCAAGGTCCTTGGCGGTTCACACCGTCGCTATGCCGGTATCGGTGACATCATCAAAGTCACTGTTAAGGAAGCAATTCCGCGCGGCAAAGTTAAAAAAGGCCAAGTAATGACCGCTGTAGTGGTACGTACCCGTTTTGGTGTGCGTCGCCCAGACGGTTCAATCATTCGCTTCGATGGCAATGCGGCTGTTCTTTTGAACGCAAAGCAAGAGCCAATCGGAACTCGTATCTTCGGGCCAGTGACGCGCGAACTTCGTAACGAAAAGTTTATGAAGATCGTCTCACTTGCACCTGAAGTGCTTTAAGGAGTCGCCGTCATGCAAAAGATTCGTCGTAACGACGAGATCATCGTCATCGCCGGCAAGGATAAAGGCAAACGTGGTAAGGTGCAGAAAGTATTGGCCGACAACCGATTGGTTGTGACTGGTATCAATATGGTGAAGCGCCATACCAAGCCTAATCCGATGTCCGGAGTTCAGGGCGGTATCGTCGAGAAGGAAGCGCCGTTAAATGCTTCTAACGTGGCTATTTTTAATGCTGAAACCAGTAAAGCAGATCGCGTTGGTTTCAAAATTGAAGATGGCAAGAAAATTCGTGTCTTCAAGTCAACCCAAAAACCGGTTGAAGCTTGAGGCTGCTAGGTAGATCACCATGGCACGACTGAAAGAGCTATATCGGAACGAACTTACACCTAAATTGAAGGAAGAACTTCAATTAGCGAACGTAATGGATGTTCCGCGTGTAACAAAGATTACACTTAACATGGGTCTTGGCGAAGCGGTTACCGATAAGAAAGTTATCGAGCACGCAGTAGCTGACCTTGAAAAAATCACTGGCCAAAAGCCTGTGGTAACCTATGCGCGCAAATCTATTGCGGGTTTCAAAATCCGTGAAGAGTGGCCGATTGGGGTTAAAGTTACCTTGCGTAACGAAATTATGTATGAATTTCTAGATCGTTTGCTTTCGATCTCCCTGCCACGAGTTCGTGACTTCCGCGGTTTGAACGCGAAGTCTTTTGACGGTCGCGGTAACTACAGCA